>DATBGG010000031.1:0-20746 GCA_036558065.1 Gaiellaceae bacterium
GATCTCGTGGAACCTGATCACCTGGTACTTCGGATTACCCTCGAGCTCCTCGCATGCGCTCATCGGCGGGGTCGTCGGTGCGGCCTTCGCCGCTGCCGGCTCGAGCGCGGTCCTGGGCGACGGCGTGCTCGGCAAGGTTCTGATCCCGGCGATCATCGCGCCCATCCTCGCGTTCATCGTCGGGGCCGTCGCCATCGTCATCTGCTACCGCGTGGTGGGGCGGCTCCGGCCTGGCCACGCGGGGAGGGGCTATCGGCTGGGGCAGGTGGTCTCCGGCGGCCTGCTGGCGCTCGCGCACGGCACGAACGACGCTCAGAAGACGATGGGCGTGATCACGCTCGCGCTGATCGTTTCCGGGCACCAGGCGGCGGAGCCGTTCCATGTCCCACTCTGGGTCAAGGTCAGCGCGGCGACCGCGATGGGGCTCGGCACGTACGCGGGCGGGTGGCGGATCATCCGCACCCTCGGCCAGCGCGTGGCCAAGCTCGAGCCGCCGCAGGGCTTCTCCGCTCAGACCGCGACCGCCTTCCTGCTCTGGCTGACGGCCCATCGTGGGTACCCGGTGTCGACGACGTACGTGATCAGCGGGTCGGTGCTCGGCGCGGGAGCCAGCACAAGGCTCTCGGCGGTTCGCTGGGGCGTCGCAGGCAACATCCTCGTCGCATGGGTGATCACCATTCCGTGCGCGGCGCTCGTGGCGGCGGTCATGGAGCTGATCACGCGGCTTCCCGGCGGCGTCGCGTACGTCTTCCTGCTCACGGGCCTGATCGCCGGGCTCGCCTTCGCAGGGCGGAGCCTCGAGACACGCCGCTTGCGGGCCGCGGCGGCGGGCGCCTCGGCTTAACGCAGGCGCAAGGTCCGGTTAACGCACGGAGGGCTATACAAGGGGCGTGCAGCTGCCCGTGCGCAAAGATTCCCTCCCCGCCGCGGGCGCGCTGCTCGTCGCGGCGCTCGCCGGCGGCACCGTAGCTGTCGTCGGCGCAGCGCTCGTCGGCACGGGCGATCACACGACGACAGTGCGTGAGATCGTCCAGCCGACCCCCTTCTCCCCCAGCGACGTCTCCCAGTCGCAGGGCGGCCCGCTCACCGTTCGCGAGATCTACAAGCGCGACGCTCCCGGTGTCGTCCAGGTCACGACGACCACGAAGGTTCAGCTGCCTCAGACCGACTGGTTCGGCAACCCGTTCGGAATTCCCGACACCGAGGTTCAGCGCTCGCTCGGCTCGGGCTTCGTCATCGACAAGGCCGGCTACATCGTCACGAACTACCACGTCGTCGGGGACGCGAAGACGGTCAAGGTCAGCTTCTCGAACAGCGACTCGATGACCGCGGAGATCATCGGCAAGGACCCGGCGACCGACGTCGCGCTGCTCAAGGTAAGGGCGAGCTCGCGGGCGTTGAAACCCCTCGATCTCGGCAACTCGGACTCCGTGCAGGTCGGTGACCAGGTGGCCGCGATCGGGAACCCGCTCGGCTTCGACCGCAGCATCACGCTCGGGATCGTGAGCGCGCTTCACCGCTCGCTGACCTCTCCCGAGGGAACTCCCATCGACCGCGTCATCCAGACAGACGCGACGCTCAATCACGGAAATTCAGGGGGCCCGCTCTTGAACGCGGAGGGCCAGGTCGTCGGCGTCAGCTCGGCGATCTCGACCGGAGACACGGGCGCCCAGGGCTACACCGGCATCGGCTTCGCGATTCCCGTCAACACTGTGCGCGACGTCGTCGCCGAGCTGAAGACTCAAGGCCACGTCGATCATCCGTACCTCGGCATCGTCACGCGGCCCGTGACGCCTGCAATGGCGCGGATCTTCGGCCTCACGGTCGATCGAGGACTGCTCGTCGAGAGCGTCGCTCCCGGTAGCGGCGCCGAGCGGGCAGGCCTGCACGGCGGCAGCGACCAGGTAGTGGTCGAGGGGGAGAGTTATCAGCTCGGCGGCGACGTAATCACGAAGGTGGACGGAATGAGTGTGTCCACGCTGGAGCGCCTGCGCGAGATCGTGGCCGCGCACAAGCCCGGCGAGTCGATCTCGGTCGAATATCTCCGCAAGGCCGTGAAGCACACGGCGGACGTCAAGCTCGGTCGGCAATCTCCCCTCCCCTGAGATGCGCCCGGCCCAGTGCACACGGGGGAGCCGATCGGCTCCCCCGTGTGCCCCTCTTCTGACGCTTCGGTCACACTGCCCGCGTGATCGAGGCGCACTTCGGCGAGAGCGCTCCGTTTTCGATCGGCGTCGAGGAGGAGCTGATGGTGCTCGACGCGGACACGCTGATGCTCGCGCCGCGTGCGGCGGAGCTGATCGCCGCAGCGGAGGGCTCCGGGCTGCCCGGGACGCTCAAGGGCGAGCTCTTCGCCTCGGCGCTCGAGCTGAACACCGGAATCTGCGAGTCGCCCGATGAAGCGGCTGAAGCACTCGTGGAACTGCGTGCCGGCGCCGCTCGATTGGCCGCTGAGCGCGGCCTGCGTGTGGCAGCGGCGGGGAGCCACCCGCTCAGTCGTCCCGAGGACGAGGACATCGCGGACGAGTCCCGCTACGCCGAATTCGTCGCGTATGCCGGCGTGTCTGCGCGCCGCCAGGGCGTAAGCGGCCTCCACGTTCACGTCGGCATGCCCAGCTCGGAGGCGTGCTTTCACGCGCTCGAGGGCGCCTTGCAATGGCTGCCGGTCATGCTCGCGCTGTCCGCGAACTCGCCGTATCTCGCCGGCGAAGAGACGGGCATGCAATCGAACCGGGCCGAGGTGCTCGCCCAGCTTCCGCGGAGCGGCGCGCCGCCCGCATTCGAGTCCTACGGCGAGTGGGAGGCGTTCGTCGAGCGCTTCGCCCGTCTCGGGATCGGCGCCGACTACACGCGCTTCTGGTGGGATGTCCGCCCGCATCCCAAGTTCGGGACGCTCGAGATCCGCATGCCCGACCAACCGACCGCACTCGAGATCACGGTCGGCATCACGACTGCCTTGCGAGACCTCTGCCGGGCCGCGCTCGACCGTCCGCAGCCGCCACACGATCCGGCCGCGCGTGGCATCTATCAGCAGAACCGCTGGGCTGCGGCCCGCTTCGGCCTCCAGGCCGAGCTCATCCACCCCGACGGAGAGAGCACGGCGCGCGCCTCGGAGCTCGCTGCCGAGATCGTTGGCGACCGGCTCGACACGACCCGCACCGAGGCCGACCGCCAGCTCGAAGTCGGCCGCGTCGACGGGCTCGAGGCTGTCTGCGCCGACCTCGTGGCCCGGACGCTAGGTTAAGGACCGTGGTTCAGACCGAGACGCTTCAGGTGACGGGGATCCGCTGCGAGCGCTGCGTGGGCCGGCTCGCCGCGACCCTGAAGGACCAGCCCGGGCTCGAGCAGGCGAGCGCGAACCTCATGGGGCAAGTCACGCTCTCCTGGGACGACGACCTCACGACTCGAGACGACCTGCTCGCCGCGCTCGCCCGCGGCGGGTTCCGCGCGGCGGCCTAGCTCCCTTCCTGCTCAAGCTCGTCGATTCCGGCCGGCGCGGGCGACGGTGCGAGCCCGTAGTGCTCCGCCGCGGCCTGATGATCGAAGTTCTCGTCGATCTTGGGCGAGCCGGCGACCATTTCCTTCGGCACTGTCACGCGGACCTGCTGCTCGGAATCGTCGACGTGCGCGAACTCGCGCGGAAGCGGGTGCTTCGACTTGAGCAGCGCGCCCTGCTCGACGATCAAGAACGCTCCGGTCTCGCCGACGACCTTGCCGATCTTGTGCTCGTCGACCGTGACGACGTCGTATCCCTCCATGACTCTCCTTTGGCCGGTGTCCTGCCCACATACCCGCCTGCGGCCCGGGTCAATCGGGAATACGCGGGAGTCGGTCGGCGTTTTCCGCTACGGTCGCCGGAATGAGCGAGACCTCGTCAGAGGAAGCCCGGCGGCTGGCACAAGGCGCGCGTGATCGCGTCCGATTCGAGGAGGAGGCGCTTGCGCTTGCAGATCAGGTCTACCGCGTGGCTCGAGGAGTCTCCCGCTCCAAGGAGGAGGCCGAGGACCTGATGCAGGAGACGTACGCCAGGGCGTTCCGCAGCTGGCAGTCGTTCACCCCGGGGACGAACCTGCGTGCGTGGCTGCTCCGGATCCTGACGAACCTCAACATCGACCGAGGTCGCCGCGCCCAGAGGACTCCGGACTCGCAGCCGCTCGAGGAAGGCGACTACTTCCTCTACAACCGGCTCGAGGCGGCGAGCGGAGAGACCGACGAGGAGCGCGTGATCGAGCGCCTGTCGCAGGATCACATCGCCGAGGCGCTCGCGGCGGTCCCGCACGACTTCCGCGACGTGCTCGTCCTGGTCGACATCGCCGACTTCAGCTACGCGGAGGCGGCCCAGATTCTCGACATTCCGATCGGGACCGTCATGTCGCGTCTTCATCGTGGTCGGCGAACCCTCAAGCAGCAGTTGGCAGAACTATCGGTAGGAGCGTCATGAGCGAGATCGATCCGTGCGAATGGTGTGAGGAAGTGCTTCAGCCGTACCTCGACCGTGAGCTCGACGAGACGGACGAGGCGAAGGTGAAGGGCCACCTCGCGGCCTGCGGCTGGTGCGAGAAGCGGTACAAGTTCGAGGAGGACCTGCGGCGGCTCGTGCGGCGTGCGGCAGTATCTCCGATGGAGCCGGCCCTGAAGCAGAAGCTCGCTGAGCTGCGCCTCGAGCTCTAGAGCCTGGCTGGGCCGACGATCACCACGAGCCGGCGGGTATTCGTCCCGCCCGGCAGCGGCAGGGCTTCTACGCCGAGCTGGGCCGCGAGACGCTCACCGAGACCCTCGGCCCCCGGCGGGAAGTAGACCGCGGTCTTGGTGTAGTCGAAGCGGGTTGCCCGCGTCACGTGCTCGATGCGGTACGCCATCGAGCCGATCTTGTCGGCCATCTTGCGCGTGTAGTTCATGTCGCCGCTGCCGTTGAGGACGTCGACGTCGACCTTCCACGTCGGCGGCAGGCCGGACGCCTGGGCGGTCGCGGCCGTGGCGGGCTTGGTCGCTCCGTGCAGGAGGCCCGGCAGGACGAAGGCGCCGGCGATCGAGACGAGCAGGACCGCGCCGATCAGCATCCCGGCGATCTGGCGCACCTGCTCGCGGCGGGGCCGCGCGACGAGCGGCAGGCCGGCGAGGCTCCGCGCCTCGCGGCGGCTGATGCCGAGGCCCGTCGCGTACAGCATGAGCGCGAGGGCCGCGCTGTCGCCCGACGGGAAGCGGTAGAGCTTGCCCTCCTCGAGCCAGGTCACTTCGTCAGGCGTCAGCCGGGTGAGCTTGGCTGCGCCCTCGACCGTCAGCTGGCGGCGCAGGCGAGCGGCGGCGAGCGGGGGAGTCTCCCCTCGCGGGTGAAGAGCGGGAACTGCTTCCATGCGCGGGATCATTCGGCGGGCGGTGGCTGGAACCTCTCAGGCAGCTCATCGGCAAAATCGACGTCTCCTGGAGGGCCAAGGTCGTCACAGGGCACGAGGAGGGCCGGAAGGGGGCGCGCCCCCTCGTCGGGGATCCGCTCCCAGACCGGCCTTGCGAGCAGCACGGGGTGGCCCCGATTGCCGTCGTAGGTGGCGGCGACGACCTCCGCGCCGCTCTCGCGCCACACCTCGACGACTCGGTCGATCGCCGCGGGGGCGAGATCCGGCCCGTCGGCGAGGACGACGATAGCCGCCGCGACCTCGTCGTCGAGCGCCCGCAGCGCGCAGCGCAGCGACGCGCCGCGCCCGCGTTCCCACTCCGGGCAGTGGACGGTCGGCGCATCGAGCTCGAGCTCGTACGCGCCCGTGACGACGATCGCCTCCGGCACAGAGCTCGCCCGCACACGCGCGAGCACGGCTTCCGTGAGCACGCGCTGCTTCGGAGCGCCGAAGCGCGTCGACGCTCCGGCGGCGAGGACGATGACTCTCAGCTCAGCTACAGCCCTGCAGACGTTGCCACAGGCGGTTCACGTTCGCGACGTAGGTGATCGTCTCCGCGCCGGGCGCCCCGCCGAAACGCTCGACCGCGGTCGGCCCCGCGTTGTACGCGGCGAGCGCGAGGTCGGCTGAGTCGAAGCGGCCCATCATCAGCTTCAGGTAGCGAGCGCCCGCGAGCACGTTCGTGTCGATCCGGTTCGGGTCGAGCCGGAGCTCGGCCGCGGTCGGAGGCATGACCTGCAAGAGCCCGCGCGCGCCGGCCGCCGAACGGGCCCCGTGGTCGAGGTTCGACTCGACGCTGGCGACCGAGACGAGAAGCGCGAGCGGCAGGTTCGTGTCTCGCGCGGCGGCTTCGAAGGCGGCGCGGTACCGCTTGGGCAGCGGACAGAGATTCTGCGCCGTGGGAGACGCAGTCGGGCGAGAGGGGGCGGCGCTGCGCCCGCTCTTTGCGTTCGCCACGGTCCCGGCCACGAGGCCGGCAGCGACCGCAACCGCCATGAGTCCCGCAACCCTCCGCCGCATCCGGCCGCTAACTCTAGTGCGTCTCGAGCTCCATCTTGTCGATCGTGACCTTCTCCGTCGGCTTGCCCGCGGGGTCGGCCGGATCGCCGAGCTTGCCGATCTTCTCGACGACGTCCAATCCGTCGGTGACGTTTCCGAGGACGGCGTAGTCCGGCGGGAGCTGAACGTCGGGCCCTGTGACGACGAAGAACTGGCTGCCGGAGGTTCCGGCGGGCTCGGCCTGGGTCTTGGCCATTGCGACGAGGCCCTTCTTGTATTGCGTGTCGGCGGGCGGGGCATCCACCGTCGAATACCCGGGGCCGCCCATTCCACTCCCCTCCGGGTCGCCGCCCTGGATCACGAAGCCGGGCACGATCCGGTGGAAGGTCAGTCCGTCGAAGAAGCCCTTCTTGACGAGGCCCGCGAACGACGCCGTGGTGCAGGGCGAGGTCTTCGTCGCCAGCTCGAACGTGAAGCTCCCTTTGCTCGTGTCGACGACGATCGCGTTCGTCTTGTCCGCGTCGAGGTCGGCCAGCTCCGCCTTCGACTCGTCTCCACCGATCTTGCAGTCCATCGAGCTCCCTCCCGAGGATGCGCTTCCGTTGTTGTCTCCGCCGCCGCACCCTACAAGGAGGACGAGGATCGGCAGCAGGACGACCAGGCGCCTCACGCGACTGCCTCCAGCGCCCTGCGGACGAGCGCTTCGGCGATCTCGACCTTGTACGCGGTTCCCGGAAGCGGCGTCGCGTCGGCGAGCGCTTCGGAGGACTCGAGCAGCCAGGGGATCGGCGCAGCGCCGGCGAGGACGATACGGCGCTCGTCTCCGGTTCGGGCGACGGCGACACCGACGATCGGGAACGACCACTTTTGGCGCTCCATCGCCTTCAGGTAGACGCTCCTGTCCGGTTTCGGGACGTCGAGGTCCAGGATCAGCTCGCCGGGCTCGAGGGTGGTCACCGCGCGATTGTCCTCCGTCGGCAGGCGGTAGAGATCGGCAACCGGCAGCTCGCGCTTCGTCGTCCTCATCGTCGCGCCGAGCGCGACCAGTGCCGCAGCCACGTCGGACGGATGCGCCGACGCGCAGTAGCCGTTGCCGAAGATCGCGTGCTCGCGATGCTCGCCTGCGCGCGCGTGGCAGGTCTCGCCGCCGTGCAGGCGGCACGGGAACTTGAGGCGCCAGTACCAGCACCGTGTCGACTGCAGCAGGTTGCCGCCGACGGAGCCCATGTTCCGAAGCTGAGGGCTCGCGGCGAGCCGGCACGCCTCGCGCAGCGCCTCCGGGATCTCGGGGTCGGCCTCGAGCTCGCCGAGCGTCGTGCCGGCTCCGATCGTCGTCCCCTCGATTCCGCGCGGCACGATTCCGCGCACGTCGACGAGCGTGTCCGTCTCGATCAGGCCCTCACGGACGAGCGGGACCACTTCGGTTCCGCCGTGGACGAAGACACCTCCGTCGAGCTCGGCGACGTCAGACGGCTGCAGGAGCTGCACGGCCCTCCTTCTGGCGCTCTCTGGCTTCTTTCAGCGCGCGGAGCATCTCCTCGCGGCTGATCGGAAGCGACCTCACGTCTGCGCCGGTCGCGTCGCGGATCGCGTTCGCGATGGCTGCGGCCGTCGGGACGATCGGCGGCTCGCCGAGCCCCTTCGAGCCGAGATTCGTCAAGTGCTCGTCCGGGATGTCGAGCAGGTCGGTGACGATCTCCGGGACGTCGGCGATCGTCGGCAGCTTGTACATGTCGAAGGTCGGGTTGAGCGTGATCCCACTCGCCGGATCGAGCAGGCGATCCTCGGACAGCGTGTGCCCGATGCCCTGGATGATCCCGCCCTCGACCTGGCTCGAGGCGCCGAGCGGGTTGATCACACGGCCGACGTCGTGGATCGCGGCCACGCGCTCGACCCGGATCTCGCCGGTCTCGACGTCGACGGCGACCTCGGCCACCTGGACGCCGAACGTCAGCACCTGCATCCCGGTCGGGTTCGGCCCGCGGCCGCCCTGGCCGAGGAGCTGCGCGTCCTCGAGCAGTCCGACGACCTCTTCGATCGGCCACGAGCCCCCGTCGGAGGAGACGACGTTGCCGCCTGCAAGCGAGAGCACGCGCTCTTCCTTCTCGTAGCGCTGCGCTGCGATCTCGATCACCTGCCGCGCCGCGTCCGCGGCTGCCGAGCGCACGGCCGGCCCCATAGACGGCACCGTCGACGAACCGGCCGACGTCACGGAATACGGCCCGCGCGCCGAGTCGCCGAGCGCAAAGTCGATGCGCTCCAGCGGCAGCCCGAGCTCCTCCGCCGCGATCTGCGCCATCGCGGTCGCCGTCCCTGTTCCGATGTCCTGCATCGCCGTGATCACGGTCGCGCGCCCGTCCGATCCGAGGCGCACCCACGCGTAGGAGGGGGGCCCGCCCCCGCCGTACCAGATCTGGCTCGCGAGGCCGATCCCGCGCTTCCACGGGCCCTCGCTGCGCTGGCGCACCTCGTCGCGCCGCTGCCAGTGCTGCTCGGCGCGCCGGTAGCACTCCATCAGGTTCTTCGACGAATACGGCCGGTCGTCGGTCGACGCCGCGTAGTTGAGCCGCCGCAGCTCGAGCGAGTCGATGTCCAGCTTCGCCGCGAGCTCGTCGAGGAGGCACTCGAGCCCGAAGGTGCCCTCGACGAAGCCGGGCGCGCGGAAGGCCTTCATCGGGGGCGTGTTGAGCCTCGCCGGGTAGAGAACCGTGCGGACGTTCTCGCAGTCGTAGAGCATCTGCATCGGGCCGTCCGTGGAGGAGGCCCAGCCGTCCCAGCCGGTTGCGTTCACGAACTCACCTGCGAGGGCGAGCAGGGTCCCGTCCGACTTGGCGGCCGCGGTCAGGCGCTGGATCGTGGAGTTGCGGTTGCCGGCGGCCAGGTTCTCCTCGCGACGAGTCAGGGCGCAGCGGACCGGCCGCGCGGTGCGCCGGGCCAGCTCCGCGGCGATGAACGTGTGGTCGTTCGCCCCGTTCTTCGAGCCGAAGCCTCCGCCCATGAACTCGCAGACGACCCGCACCTTGTCGGGAGCGAGCCCGAGCCTGCCTGCGACCTCGTCGCGGACGCCCCAGATGCTCTGCGTCGAGATGTAGACGTCGAGGGAATCGCCGCGCCACTCGCAGATCGACTGGTGCGTCTCGAACGAGTTGTGGAGAACGGTTTGCGTCCGGTACTCGGCCTCGACCACGACGTCGGCTTCGGCCACCGCGCGGTCGACGTCGCCGCGCTCGTAGCGGCTCGCCTGGCCCACGAGCTGGCCGCGTCGCACCGCCTCGTCCGGATCGAGCAGCGGCTTCTGCACGTCCCACTCGACCTCGATCAGCTCGAGCGCTGCCCGCGCCAGGTCGATCGTGTCGGCGGCCACGGCAGCCACCGCCTGGCCCTGGAAGCCGGGCTCGGCGGTGAGCACGTGCGCATCGCCCGGGCCGATCGCGGCTCGTACTCCTCGAGCGGCGCGTGCCTTTTCGAGCGAGATCTCTTTTACGCGTGCATGCGCGTGCGGCGACCTGAGAACGGCTGCGTGCAGCATTCCCGGCAGCCTGAGATCCGCCGTGTAGCGCGCCTCGCCTCGCGCGCGCATCGGCCCCGTCAAGCGTTGCGCGGGTCGTCCGACGATCTCCCGCGGCCCGGCCGGCCATTGCTCGAGCGCGTCTTCCTCGACGACGAGCCAGACCTCCTCGTAGCGTCCCTCGATCTCCTTCTCGGTGCGGATCAGCCTTGCCACGCGGAAATCGCCTCCTCGATCTTCGGATAGGTGCCGCAGCGACAGAGGTTCCCGGCCATCGCGTGCCGGATCTCGTCGGAGCTCGGCTCCGGGTTGCTCTCGACGAGTGCGGAGGCGGAGACGATCTGCCCCGGCGTGCAGAAGCCGCACTGGAGCGCGTCGGCCCGCACGAACGCGTCGACGAGCGGGTGCTCGCGAAGGCCCTCGATCGTCGTCACCTCGCGGTCGCCGACCATGTGCGCGAGCGTGATGCACGAATAGACCGGGACGCCGTCGAGTAGCACCGTGCACGCGCCGCAGTGGCCCTCGGCGCAGGCGATCTTTGTGCCGGTCAGGCCGAGCTCGTCGCGGAGCGTCTCAGCGAGCGTCCGCCCGACTGGGAGATCGAGCTCGTAGCCCTGCCCGTTGACCTTAAGCCTCGGCGCCACTGGTCACCGCGTAGATGTCCGCCAGGTGGATGAGATGTCTCGTCGTCCGCGCCACGTCTCCACGGTCTTCTTCCTCGATCTCGGGGAAAACACGCCAGAGGTCGCGCGCCGCGGTCAGCAGCTCTTTGATCCGCTCCAGGTCCTCCGGGTAGCCGTCGCGCTCCTCGGTCGCGTTCAGGGCCAGGCCGATGATCCCGATCGAGTCGGGCTGGCTCATCCAAAGCAGCGGCGTCGCCATCGAGACGTACTGGTGGATCCGCGCCAGCGTCATCGGCTGCTTGAACGTGCCGTCTCCGGTGGGCGCGGTCGGCGTCCGGGGCGCTTCGCCGGCGGCGATTCGCTTCGCGTTCCCGGCGAGCATGTCCCGCAGCTGGTCCTCGTCGAAGCCGGCGACGCGTGCGGTGCGGACCGCGTTCATCAGCGAGCTCGGAGGCCGCGCGTACGGGTAGTCCGACGCGTACAGAACCTGCTCGGGCGCGACGAGGTGGAAGAAGCTGAGCAGGTCGACCGGGCTCCAGACGGACGTGTCGAAGAAGACTCCCGCGTGCCCTGCGAACCGCCCCGCGAGCCCGGCGAGGTCGGCGATCCCCGCGTGGGCGATGATCAGCTGCGCCTCGGGATAGCTCTCGACGAGCCGCGCGAGATGGTCGGAGATCGGTGGCAGCCCGCGGCCCCCGTGAATGAGGATCGGGACCCGCCGCTCGGCCGCGAGCGCGAACACGGGCGCCAGCCGCTCGTCGTTGAGCACAAAACGCTGCGCCCGCGGGTGGAGCTTGATGCCCCTCGCGCCGAGGTCGAGGCAGCGCTCCGCCTCGTCGATCGGGCTCTCCGTCAGGTCGAGGCGCACGAACGGGATCAGGCGTCCCTCCGACCGCTGGGCGTACTCGAGCGTGCGGTCGTTCGGCGCGCGGAAGCCGGGGTGCCGGTCGGGCTCGTCCATGCAGAACATGAACGCCTGCGACACGCTGTGCCGCTCCATGCTGCGCTCGAGCTCCTCGTAGATCCCGCGCATGCCGTCGATGTCGTTTCCGAGATGGACGTGCGCGTCGAAGATCTCGGCTCCGTCCGGGAGCAGCCGCCGCAGCTCCCCGTCGTAGCTCGCGATCAGCTCCTGGGCCCGCTCGAACTCACGCTCCACGAACGCTCATCCTACGTACGCCCGTTAGGATCCTGCGCAATGCCCGACGTCCTGATCTTCGCGGACACCGTCACGACACCCGAGCTGCGCCACGAGGTCCCCGTGCTCGTCCCGGATCCGTTCCTGTACGCGGAGAAGGACGGGAAGAAGATCACCATGTCGACCGCCTTCGAGGTCGAGCGCATCGCGGAGGCGGGCATCGAGGCGCACGCGTACGAGGAGTTCGGCTACGACGACCTGCTCGCGGAGGGCAAGCGCACGCGGTTCGACATCATCGCGCGCGACCTTCCGCTGAACGCCTGCCGCGCGTGGGGCATCGAGGAGGCGACTACCCCGTGGGGCTTCCCCGCCTACGTCGCCGACCACCTGCGCGAGAACGGGATCACGCTCACTCCCGATCAGCAGTTCTTCTCGGATCGCCGGCGTGTGAAGAACCAGGCCGAGCTGGAGGGAATCCGCAAGGCGCAGGCCGCTGCCGACGCGGCGATGGGCGCGGCCCGTGACGTCCTCGCTCGCGCCTCGCAGTCGAACGGGTCGCTGACCGTCGACGGCGAGCCGCTCACAGTCGAGCTCGTCAAGGCGGCGATCCGCCGGACCTTCACCGAGCACAACGTGGCGAGCGACGACTTCATCGTCTCCCACGGCGCGCAGACCGCGATCGGCCACGAGCTGGGCCACGGTGAGATTGCGCCCGACGAGCCGATCGTGATCGACCTCTGGCCAAAGGATCCGGAGTCGGCCTGTTACGCGGACATGACTCGGACGTTCGTCGTCGGCACACCTCCGGACGAGCTGGTGCAGTACCACGCACTGGTCAAGGAGGCGCTCGACAAGTCGCTCGAGGCGACCAAGGCGGGCGTTCCGGGTGTCGACATCTTCATGCTCGTGTGCGAGCACTTCGAGGCGGCCGGGCAGCCGACCGTGCTCTCGAAGAAGCCGGGCCAGGTGCTCGAGGACGGGTTCTTCCACGGGCTCGGCCACGGAGTCGGGCTGGAGGTGCACGAAGCGCCGAACCTCGGCCGCGGCGGCACCGCGGAGCTCATCCCAGGTGACGTCGTCACGCTCGAGCCGGGTCTCTACCGGCAAGGCTTCGGCGGCTGCCGGCTCGAGGATCTCGTCGTCGTCACCGAGAACGGCGCCGAGAACCTGACCGACTTTCCTTACGACCTGACTCCATGAGCTCCGACGCTCGATCGCCCGCGATCGAGACGATGTTCCTGGAGGAGAGGCGGTATCCGCCGCCCGAGGAGTTCGCGGCTCAGGCGAACGCTCAGCCGGAGATCTACGAGCGCGAGTTCGAGGAGTTCTGGGAGACCGAGGGCCGCGAGCGGGTCACCTGGTTCGAGCCGTACACCGAGCTCTTCGAGTGGGAGCCGCCGTACGCCAAGTGGTATCTCGGCGGGAAGCTGAACGTCTGCTTCAACTGCGTCGACCGGCACGTCGAGGCGGGCCGGGGCGACAAGGTGGCCTACCACTGGGAGGGCGAGCCCGAGGACGAGCGGCGCACGATCACCTTTGCCGACCTCCAGCGGGACGTCGTCAAGCTCGCGAACGCGCTCAAGAAGCTCGGCGTCGACAAGGGCACGCCCGTCGGGATCTACATGGGCATGGTCCCGGAGTGCCCGGTGGCGATGCTCGCCTGCGCTCGGCTCGGGGCCCCGCACACGGTCGTCTTCGGCGGGTTCTCGGCCGACTCACTGTCGGGCCGCCTCAACGACATGGGTTGCGAGGTGCTGATCACGCAGGACGAGGCCTGGCGCAAGGGCTCACCCGTGCCGCTCAAGCGGAACGCGGACGAGGCGCTGGCGGACGCGCCCGGGGTCAAGCACACGGTTGTGCTGCGCCGGACGGGAAACGAGGTCCCGATGCAGGAAGCCCGCGACCGCTGGTGGCACGAGCTCGTCGCCGAGGAGAGCGACGACCCGGCGGACTGCCCGTGCGAGCCGATGGATTCCGAGGATCTGCTCTACCTGCTCTACACGTCGGGCACGACCGCCAAGCCGAAAGGGATCGCGCACACAACGGCGGGCTACCTGGTCGGGGTCGCGACCACCCACCACTACATCTTCGACGTGAAGCCCGACTCGGTGTACTGGTGCGCGGCCGACGTCGGCTGGGTGACCGGGCACTCGTACATCGTCTACGGGCCGCTCTGCAACGGGACGACCGGGGTCATGTACGAGGGCGTGCCCGACTATCCGGATCGCGACCGCTGGTGGGCGATCGTCGAGCGCTACGAGGTGGACATCCTGTACACGGCGCCGACGGCGATCCGTAGTCACATGAAGTGGGGCAGAGAGCACGCGGACAAGCACGACCTGTCCTCGATCCGCCTGCTCGGCTCGGTCGGCGAGCCGATCAACCCCGAGGCGTGGGTCTGGTACCGCGAAGTGATCGGCGGCGACCGCGTGCCCGTCGTAGACACGTGGTGGCAGACGGAGACCGGGATGATCATGATCACGCCGCTTCCCGGGGTGACGACGTTGAAGCCGGGCTCGGCGACGAAGCCGTTTCCCGGGGTCGACGCCGCGGTCTACGACGAGCAGGGCAACGAGGTCGGCCCGGGTGGAGGCGGCTATCTCGTGCTACGCAAGCCGTGGCCCGCGATGCTGCGCGGGCTCTACAAGGAGCACGACCGCTACGTCGAGACGTACTGGTCGAAGTACACGGACACGTACTTCGCGGGCGACGGGGCCCGGATCGACGAGGACGAGGACTTCTGGCTCCTCGGCCGCGTCGACGACGTGATGAACGTCTCCGGCCATCGGATTTCGACGATCGAGGTCGAGAGCGCACTGGTCGACCACCAGCGTGTGGCGGAAGCTGCTGTCGCCGCCCGTGCCGACTCCACGACCGGCCAGGCGATCGTCGCCTTCGTCTCGCTCAAGGGCGGGGACGAAGGCTCCGTGGAGATGCTCGACGAGCTCCGCAACCACGTCGCAAAGAAGATCGGACCGATCGCGAAGCCGGCGAACATCGTCTTCACGCCGGAGCTGCCGAAGACGCGGTCGGGCAAGATCATGCGCCGCCTGCTACGCGACGTCGCCGAGAACCGTCCGCTCGGAGACACGACGACGCTTGCCGATCCGACCGTGGTCGAGGAGATTCGCGACCGGGCGGTCGACGAATCGCCGGACGAATAAGCTAGGCGAGGAGCTTCTCGAAGCGCTCTTGCTGGTCCTGCTCGAACGGGCCGATCAGAGCCAGGTTGAGCCCGTGGCTGCCGAGGACGTCCTGCGCGACCCGCTGGACGTCGTCGGCGGTGACGGCGTCGAGCCCGGCGAGGATCTCCTCCGGCTCCGCCGCCTCGCCTTCGAGCACCTCGCGCCGCAGGCCGAACATGATCAGCCCGTGCGGGCTCTCGGTCTGGAGCACGAACCGTCCCTTGGCGACGTTCTTGGCCTTCTCGAGCTCGTCGGTCGGAACGGCTTCGTCCACGATCTTCTTCAGCTCGTCCGCGATCGTCGTGATCGCCTCGTCCACCCGCTCGATGTCGACGCCCGCCTGGGAGAAGAGCGATCCGGCGTCCGTGTAGCTGTGGTTGATCGCGTAGATGTAGTACGCAAGCCCGCGCCGTTCCCGCACCTCGGTGAAGAGCCGTGACGACATGCCCGTGCCGAGCACGGTCGAGAGCACCTGCAGCGCGTACCGGTCCGGGTGCTCGAGCGGATAGCTCGGGACGCCCAGGCAGAGGTGCGCCTGGTCGGACGCCTTCGTGTGGATCTTGACCCGCGCCTGGCCGTTCGTCTGCACGTTGACCGGCTCCGGAGCCCCGGTCTCGACCGGTTGGAGATCGCCGAGCAGCGATTCGATCTCGGCTTCCAGGTCGCCCTCGATCAGGCCGGCAACGCCCACGACCATGCGCTCGGGCTTGTACCAGCGGTCGATGTAGCCGAGGAACGTGTCGCGCGTCGCGCCTCGGACCGTCTCCTTGCGGCCGATGATGTCCCAGCCGAGCGGCTGGTCTCCGTACAGGAGCGCGTCGTAGACGCCGCTGATGTAGTCGCGCGGCGTGTCGAAGTACATGTTCATCTCCTCGACGATCACGCCCTTCTCGCGCTCGATCTCCTCCGGGTCGAACGTCGAGTGGCGGAGCATGTCGACGAGGACGTCGAGCGCGATCGAGCGATGCTCGCCCGCAGCGCGAACGTAGTAGCCCGTGTACTCCTTGCCTGTGAAGGCGTTGAACTCGCCGCCGATGCCGTCGATCTCGTTCCCGATGTCGCGCGCGGTCGGCCGGCGATCCGTGCCCTTGAAGAACATGTGCTCGGAGAAGTGGGCGATCCCGCTCGTGTCGGGGGTCTCGTAGCGCGACCCGGCGGAGAGCATCACGAAACAGGACACGGACTGCGCGTGGTCGATCGGCGCCGTCAGCAGCCGCAGGCCGTTGGAAAGCGTTTGTCGTTCGAACACGGGCATCAGGCTGCGAGAGCCTCCTTCCAGGTGTCCGGCAGCTCGACCGAGCGTCCGGACTCGTAGTCGTAGGACACGATCACGGTCTTGGCCTCGGCCGCGACGGTGTCGCCGCTGCGCACCACGTACTCGAGCTGGAAGCTCTTCGTCCCGACCGAGAGAGGCCGGACGCCGATCTCGAGCTCGTCTCCCGAGCGAAGCGGTGCGCGAAAGTCGATCTCCGCGCGGGCGAGGATCATCTGGGTCACGCGGGCGTCGAAGCGGAGCAGGTACGCGATCCGCGCCTCCTCGATGTAGGTGAGGAAGACCGCGTTGTTGACGTGCCCCATCGCGTCGACGTCCCGAAAACGGACTCGCTCGCGGTGCACGAAGTCGAATCCCTCCACCGCGATGATGCTACCGGCGCTCCCATGCCGCGAGCAGAGCGGCCTCGCGCTCCGGCGAGAGGCCGGCGGTGTCGGTCGGCTCCGCGAGCTCGAGCGTGGCTCGGACCGTCTCTTCGAGCCGCCGGTGCGCGATGCCGGCGGCGTGTGCGCGCGCAAGGTCCGCACGGTGCAGGCCCTTGTCGGACTCGTCCTCGATCCAGAGCGGGAGCTCCATCCACTGCCCGATCTCCTGCTCGAGCAGGAACTTGCCGTCGATCCAGACGAATCGGGCGTCCGAGCCCGTCACCGCGCGGCAGGTCTCGAGCAGCTCGGACCAGGCGACGCCGTCGTTCACCGCGTTCAGCTCCCCGCCCTCGCGGCGCTCGCAGAGACCGACGATCCACTCGCCGAGGTCGCGGACGTCGATGAACTGGACATGCTCGCCGGGCGGCGCGGGTGCCGCGACCTCGCCTCCTCTCGCTACGCGGTGCGGCCAGTACGTGAACCGGCCGGTCGGGTCGTGCGGGCCGACGATGAGCCCGGGCCGGACGTTTGCGTAGGCATCGGGAAACGTCTCGGCGACCGCGCGCTCCGACAGGGCCTTCAGCGCGCCGTAGTTCGAGAAATCCTCGAGCAGGCGGTCGTCCGGCAGCTCCCCGAGCTCCTCGAGCGCGTCTCCTTCGGTCATCTGCTTGCTGCGGTCGGCGTAGACGGAGAGGCTCGAGATGAAGACGTAGAAGCCGGTCTGTGCGCGGAGCGTTTCGGCTGACGCTCGAACGACGCTCGGGACGTAGCCGCTCGGGTCGATGACGGCGTCCCATTCGCGGCCTTCGAGCGGAGAGAGGTCCTGCGTCCGGTCGCCGCGGAGCTTCTCGGCCTCGGGGAAGAGCTCCGGGTTCGTCTCGCCACGGTTGAAGAGGGTCACGTCGTGGCCGCGGGCGAGCGCCGCCTCGACGGTCGCGCGGCCGAGGAACTTCGTCCCTCCCAGCACCAAAAGCTGCACGTTGCGAACGCTACCCGTCGAAGGGACTCTCATTTTTTGACTGGGCCCGCGCGGACGGAGTACGGTGCCCCCGATGAGGTTGCGCCCGCTGAGCGAGGCGGAGGCGTACGCCCGGTGCTACGGCGAGGGCGACGACAACGTGCGCTTCGTCAAGCTCGAGCCGCGCCGGCCTCGGTTCTTCCGCGGCGTCTCAGGCGAGGATCTTCGCCGTGCGTTCGAGTCCAGGCTGAGCAGGCGGGAGCCCGAGCCTCTCTCCGAGTCTTCGATGGCGGCGCCCCCCGCGGGCGAGCCCGTTTCGGACGGTCACGAGCCGGCCGCAGCGGCCTGAGTCAAGGCGCTCGCCACCTCCTCCCCGCTGCGATCCTATTGGGAACGTCGTGACACGTGTGAAACCCGGCCGTGCCGAAACCGTGCCAACGCCGAGCGCGGTTCCGGACGTGCTCGCTCCGGGCCTGGACGTGGTCTTCTGCGGGATCAACCCCGGTCGCGTCTCGGACGCCGCGAAGGCGCACTTCGCGAACCCGCGGAACGACTTCTGGCGGCTGCTCGACGAAGCCGGCTTCACGCCGCGGCTGTTCGATCCGAGCGAGCAGTTCGAGCTCCTCGACCACGGGATCGGCGCCACGAACGCGGCCTACCGCACGACTCCGGGCTCGAGCGACCTCCGCCGCGCCGACTTCGCCGGCTCCGCCCGACGACTCGAAGCCCTCGCGCGCGATCTCGCTCCGCGTTTCATCGCGTTCGTGGGCAAGGAGGCCTATCGCGGCACGTTCAACGAGCGCCCGGAGCTCGGACTGCAAGATCGCCGACTCGCCAACACGCAGCTGTTCGTCCTCCCGTCGACCTCACCTGCGAACGCCGCGGTGCCTTACGACGAGCGGCTGCGCTGGTTCAAAGCGCTGGCCGAGCTCAGCCGCGCCAAAGGTTCGTGATCGGAAGCCGCCAGTCGCGCCCGAACGCCTTCGGGCGCAGCTTCACGCCGGGCGGGGCCTGACGCCGCTTGTACTCGGCGCGGTCGATCATCGCCAGCGCCCGGTCGACCACGTCCGGGTCGAACCCGTCGCTTGTCATGTCCTCGCGGGACTGGTCGAGCTCGACGTAGGCCTCGAGCACCCGGTCGAGCTCAGCGTACGGCGGGAGCGAATCCTCGTCGAGCTGATCGTCCCGCAGCTCGGCGCTCGGCGCGCGCTCGATGATGGACGCCGGAATCAGCTCACGGCCGGCGCGCTCGTTGAGGTGCCGCGCCAGGCGGAACACGTCCGTCTTGTAGACGTCCTTCAGGAGGGCGAACCCGCCGGCCATGTCCCCGTACAGCGTCGCGTATCCCACCGAGAGCTCGGATTTGTTGCCCGTGGCTACGACGAGCCAGCCGAACTTGTTGGAGAGCGCCATCAGCAGGACGCCGCGCGCCCGCGCCTGGAGGTTCTCCTCCGTGAGATCCCGCTCGCGCCCGCCGAACGGCTCCGCGAGCACGTCCTCGAAGCTCGCGACGATCCCTTCGATCGGCAGCTCGAGGAAGTCGGCGCCGAGGCTCTCGGCCAGCAAGCGCGCGTCTCCGCGGGTTCCTTCCGAGCTGAATCGCGACGGCATCGACACGCAGTGCACGCGCCCCGGGCCGATCGCCTCGCAGGCGATGGCCGCGGTCAAAGCCGAGTCGATCCCTCCCGACAGCCCGAGGACGATCTCCTCGAACCCGTTCTTCCGCACGTAGTCGCCGAGACCGAGCTCGAGCGCGAGCCGCATCTGCTCGAGGTCGTCGAGGAACGGCGCGACCGAAGGCTCGGCGCGGGACGAGAGCGCCCGCCGCGAGCCGACGTGTACGGCCGGCACGTCCGGCGCCGCCTCGCGCTCGCCCTCGAGCGAGCGTCGCCGCACGTCGCGCAAGCGGCGCCCGACCGCCTCTTCGGGCTCGACGTCGACGACGAGCAGCGCCTCCTCGAACCCCGGTGCCCGCGCCAGCACCTCGCCCTCGTCGTCGAGGACGACCGAATGCCCGTCGAAGACGAGCTCGTCCTGCGCGCCGACCGCGTTCACGAAGGCGACGTAACAGACGTTGTCCCGCGCGCGCGTCTGCAGCATCTGCTCGCGCTCGCGCTCCTTCCCCACGTGAAACGGCGAGGCCGAGATGTTCACGATCAGCTGCGCGCCGGCCAGCGCGAGGTCGGTGGCGGGCGGCCCCGGCTGCCAGATGTCCTCGCAGACCGTCGGCCCGATCAGCGCGTCGCCGTGCTCGAGCAGGAGGAGATCGCGGCCCGGAGCGAAGTAGCGGTGCTCGTCGAAGACGCCGTAGTTCGGAAGGAACCGCTTCCGGTAGAGCGCCTTCACCTCGCCGGCCGCGCATACCGCGCACGCGTTGTACAGGTCGCGCTCGAGGTGAGGCGTGCCGACGAGTGCGACGATTCCGCGCGCTTCACGGGCGATCGCGGCGAGCGACTGCTCGGCGGCGCGGACGAAGCTCGGCCGGAGGAGCAGGTCCTCCGGGGGATAGCCGGTGACCGCGAGCTCCGGGAAGAGGGCGATGTCTGCTCCGGCCTCCTTCGCCTCGGTGAGGCGCGTGAGGATCCGCTCCCGGTTCCCGTCGAGGTCGCCGACCGTGCTGTCGATCTGGGCAAGAGCGAGTCGCATAGGTTTTCGACTGTGAGTCTAAAACGTAGTCTAGCGGCGGTGGAACACCTGACGATAGAGGCCCGCTTCAACGGGCCGGACGGATCGGCGAACGGCGGATACACGTGCGGCCGGATCGCCGCGCTGCTCGGCGGGCGCGCCGAGGTCACGCTGCGCGCGCCGCCTCCCCTCGAGCGCCCGCTCGGGGTCGAGCGAGAAGACGAAGGCGTGCGGATCCTCGACGGCGATGCGCTCGTCGCCGAAGCGGTTCCGGCTTCCGTCGAGCTGGACCTTCCGTCCCCGCCCTCGCGGCAGGAAGCCGAAGCCGCGTCGGCCCGCTATCCGGGCTTTGCCGAGCATGCCTTTCCGCGCTGCTTCGTCTGCGGCCCCGAGCGCAAGCCGGGCGACGGCCTGCGCGTCTTCGCCGGCCCGCTCGGCGACGGCCGTTTCGCCGCGACGTGGCAACCCGGCGAGATCCGCCCCGAGCTCGTCTGGGCCGCGCTCGACTGCCCCGGCGCGATCGCCGTCGGCTTCCCCGACCGCGGAGAGACGCTCCTCGGCCGGTTCGCGGTCTCGATCCACGAGTTGCCGAAGCCGAAGGAGCGATGCGTCGTCCTGGCGTGGCCGCTCGGCGAGGAGGGCCGGAAGCTCTACGCGGCGACCGCGCTCTACGGCGACG
>DATBGG010000032.1:0-28553 GCA_036558065.1 Gaiellaceae bacterium
GCTAGGTTCCACTAGCTTCGACGTCGTGACGGAGACGCACGTCAGCGAGGAGCAGCAGGTCGAGGCCGGCGGCGCTGACGGCGCGGTCGTCAGCGCGCACGAGATCACACGCCGCTACGGCGAGGGCGACACAGCCGTCGACGCACTGCGAGGCGTCTCGCTCGAGGTGGCCCCCGCGAAGTTGACGGCGATCATGGGCCCGTCCGGATCGGGCAAGTCGACGCTGATGCACATCCTCGCGGCGCTCGACCTGCCCACCTCCGGCTACGTCACACTCGCCGGGACACGGCTGGGAACCCTGAGCGACACCGAGATCACGAAGCTCCGCCGCCAGCACATCGGCTTCATCTTCCAGTTCTTCAACCTGCTCCCGATGCTCACGGCGGAGGAGAACATCCTGCTCCCGCTCTCGATCGCGGGGCGCAAGCCCGACAAGGACGAGTTCGAGGAGCTGCTCACGCGAGTGGGGCTGAAGGACCGGCGCTCGCACCGGCCCTCGGAGCTCTCCGGCGGACAACAGCAGCGAGTCGCGGTCGCGCGGGCGCTCGTCTCGAAGCCGACCGTCGTCTTCGCCGACGAGCCGACGGGGAACCTCGACTCGAAGACGAGCGACGAGATCCTGCAGCTGCTGCACGAGGCAGTCGAGAGCTACAAGCAGACGATGGTCATGGTTACGCATGACGCGAAGGCGGCGACGATCGCCGACCGCGTGCTCTTCCTGGCCGACGGCGAGATCGTGCGGGACCTCGGTCGCGCCGGCGAGGAGCAGATCCTCGAGACCGTCAAAGAAGTCACGCTGACGTGATCCGCGTCGCGTTGCGCGGCCTTGCCGGGCGAAAGCTCCGCGCCTTCCTGACGGCGCTCGCAATCGTGCTCGGCGTGGCGATGGTGAGCGGCACCTTCGTGCTCACGGACATGATCGACCACGCGTTCGACGACATCTTCACCCAGTCGTACGCGAACACCGACGCCTACATCAGCGGGAAGTCGGCGATCTCTTCGTTCGAGGGCGACACCGTCGCCGCGCCGTCCGTGCCGGCGAACCTCCTGCCCAGGGTCAAGAAGCTGCCCGACGTGCTCGCAGCTGCCGGGACGGTTGCAGACGAGTCCGCGACGAAGATCATCGACCGCAAGGGGAAGGCGATCACGACCGGTGGCGCTCCGACGTTCGGCTTCGGGATCGACTACACCGCGCCGCAGTTCAACCCGCTCAAGCTGACCGCCGGGCGCTGGCCGACCGCTCCGAACGAGGTGGTGATCGACAGCGGGACCGCCGGCGACCAGAAGTACAGGGTGGGCGACACGGTCAAGGTCGCGACGCTCAAACCCGTCCGGCCGTTCAAGCTCGTCGGCATCGCCCAGTACGGGACCGTGGGCTCGATCGGAAGCGCCACGTTCGTCACCTTCACGATTCCCGCCGCGCAGGAGCTCCTCGACCGGAAGGGTCAGCTCGACGCGATCTCCGTCTCGGCTCGGCCCGGTATCAGCCAGGACCAGCTCGTCCAGCAGATCAAGCAGGTCGTGCCGCTGAACAAGGTCGAGGTGCGCACGCGAGCCGAGCAGGTCAAGGAGGCGAAGAAGTCGGTCGCGTTCACCAAGTTCATCAAGTACTTCCTGCTGTCGTTCGCGACGATCGCGCTCTTTGTCGGCGCATTCGTGATCTTCAACACGCTTTCGATCACGGTCTCACAGCGCATCCGGGAGTTCGCGACTCTGCGGACGATCGGCGCATCGCGGCGGCAGCTCCTGACGTCGGTCACCATCGAGGCGTTCGTGATCGGGCTGCTCGGCGCGATCCTCGGGTTGCTCGCGGGGATCGGGCTGGCCGCCGGCCTGAACGCCCTCTTCAAGGCGTTCAACAGCGACCTGCCGACGACTGGGCTCATCGTCGCGCCGCGGACGGTCATCGTCTCGCTGCTGATCGGGGTCGTGGTCACGCTCGTGGCCGGGCTCGCGCCGGCGCTCAAGGCGACGAAGGTGCCGCCGATCGCGGCGGTGCGCGAAGGCGCGACGCTCCCGCGCGGGCGGCTCGCTCGATTCCTGCCGTACATCGCGATCGTGCTCGTGGCGCTCGCGGTCGGGCTGCTCGCGTACGGGATGTTCGCGAGCTCGCTGGCGACGGTGGTCCGGCTGCTCTCGCTCGCGCTCGGCTGCCTCGTCCTGTTCATCGGCGTTGCGCTCCTGTCGCCGCGGCTCGTCCCCACGCTGTCGCGGATCGTGCGGCCGATCGCGAAGTGGGTGATGCTCGGTGTCAGCCTGCTCGTGTATCCGACGCGGCTCGGCGCTTGGCTGTTCAGGCGCGGTCTGTACGCGCGCGGCATTCCGGTGCTGCAGCGGATCGGCGCGCTCCTGGGCGGATCGCTCATGCTCCTGGTCGTCGGGCCGGCCGTGCTGTTCGCGGCCGCCTCTGCCATGCGCTACCTGAGCAGCGCGATCGGCTGGGGATTCATCGTCGCCCTGGTCGTGACCGAGGTCGTGCTCGTGGTGTGGGCGGTGTTGTCCGTGATCCGGCGGCTTCGAGGGCGAGGGTTCCCGAGCGACGTGCCGGGCGTCCGCTTCGATCCGGCCACCGACCGGCTGTCCGGCGAGAACACGCGCCGCAACCCGGGGCGCACCGCTGCCACGGCGGCCGCGCTGATGATCGGGCTCGCGCTCGTGACCTTCATCGCGGTGCTCGCGAACGGCATGAAGCAGTCGAACCGGAGGGCGATCGAACGACAGGTGAAGTCGACCTACATGCTCGTCTCCGCGAGCGGGTTCGACTCGATCTCGCCGAGCGCCGGCAATGCGATCGCCAAGGCGCCGCAGGTCGAGGTCGCCTCGAACGTACGCTCAGGGGTAGGGAAGGCATCCGGAAAGGTGCAGCAGATCACCGGTCTCGACCCGAAGACGATCTCCCGCGTCTACAACTTCGAGTGGAAAGAGGGCTCGAACGCGTCGATCGACGATCTCGGCCCCTATCAGGCGATCGTCGACAAGGCGTTCGCCGACAAGGAGAACCTCGACGTGGGGTCGCGCTTCAGCCTCCTCACGCCCAAGGGGGACACGGTCCCACTCGAGGTGAAGGGCGTCTACAAGGCGCCGCCCTTCTACCCGCTGCTCGGCGAGGTCAGCATCTCGCTTCCGTTCTTCGACACGCTCTACGAGCGGCCGCAGAACCTGTACACGTTCCTCGACGTCAAGGGCTCGCCGAGCGACCTGACCCAGGCTGCACTCACGCGGGATCTCGCGAGTTTCCCGGACGCGAAAGTGCAGACACGGGGCGAGTGGATCGACGCCCAGGACCAGGACTTCGACAACTTCCTCCTGTTCCTATACGTGCTGCTGGCCCTGGCTGTGATCGTGAGCCTCGTCGGCATGATCAACACGCTCGTCCTCAGCGTCTTCGAGCGCACGCGCGAGCTTGGGATGCTGCGCGCGGTCGGCATGACGCGTCACCAGGTGTCGAGGATGGTGCGTCAGGAGAGCGTGATCACGGCGTTGATCGGAGCTGCGCTCGGCCTGCCCCTCGGCGTGTTCCTCGCGGTGCTCGTGACGCGCGCGCTGTCGCAGTTCGACGTGGAGTTCGTTCCGCCGTGGAGGAACCTCATCGGGTTCGCGATCGTCGCGATGATCGCCGGCGTGCTCGCGGCCGTCGCGCCTGCGCGCCGGGCGAGCAGGCTCAACGTCCTGCGCGCGCTGCAGTACGAGTAGGCATGTTGTGGGCGATCTCGGGTGGCGCCGGGTTCCTCGGCGTCCACCTCGCGCGCCGGCTCCTCGTCGACGGGCACGCCGTGCGGACGCTCGACCTCGCTTCGCTCGACGATCCCGAGCTCGAGAGTGACGTCGACGAGCTGCGCGGGGACGTTCGAGATCCCGCGGCCGCGGCCCGTCTGACCCGGGAGGCCGACGTCGTCGTCCACGCGGCGGCAGCGCTTCCGATCCGAGGCTCGGGCCGCGACATCGTCTCGGTCAACGTCGACGGCACGCGAACGGTCCTCGACAAGGCTCTCAGCTCCGAGGCCGACCGCGCGATCGTCATCTCGTCGACGGCCGTCTACGGCGTCCCGAAGACGCATCCGATCATCGAGAACGCACCGCTGCAGGGCGTCGGCCACTACGGCCGCTCGAAGATCGAGGCCGAGGCTGTCGCCCACGAGATCGAGCGCCGCGGCCTCGAGCTCGTGCTCCTCCGCCCGAAGACCTTCGTCGGGCCGGAACGGCTCGGCGTCTTCGAGATCCTCTTCGACTGGATCCGGGAGGGCAGGCGAATCCCGATCCTGGGCGACGGAACGAACCGCTACCAGCTGCTCGACGTCGACGATCTTGTCGAAGCCGTCGTTCTCTCCGGGACGAAGCCGGTGGCGGGCGAGACGCTCAACGTCGGGGCCACCGGCTTCGGAACCGTGCGTTCCGACCTGGAGGCGCTGATCGCGCACGCAGGCTCCCGAAGCCGGCTGCGCCCGATCCCCGCCCGCCCGGCCGAGCTCGTGCTGCGAGCGCTCGAGGTCGCGCGCCTTTCACCGCTGGCCGAGTGGCACTACAAGACCGCGCATCGCGACTCGTACGTCGACGTCTCGCGGGCGCGGCGCCTGCTCGCCTGGCAGCCGCGGCATTCCAACGTCGACGCACTGAGCCGCGCCTACGACTGGTTCCTGGACAACCGTGCCCGGATCTCGGCCGCCGGCACGACGCACCGGGTCCCGTGGAACCAGCGGGCTCTCGGCCTCCTCAAGCGGCTGAGCTAGCCCGTCTCGTTCGGATCCTCGTCCGCAGCGAGCTTCAACGACCCTTCGCGTGCCTGGTCGAAGTGGCGACGCTGGATCGGCACGGCCCACTCGACGAGCGCCTGGACGTCCGTCTTGCCGGCCTTCTCTCCGAGCACGCCCAGCACCTCCCAGTGGCCGACCTCCCCGGCCTCCGCCATCGTCAGGAACTCGAAGCCGTCGAGCCCCTCCGCGTCGGAGCCGAGATACGTCCGCATCATCTCGGTCGCTTCCTGCTTCGTCTCGCGCGCCTTGTCGAGGACAGCGGTCTTCTTGCCGTCCAGCTCCTCGGCCAGCTGCGTGCAGCGCTCCTCGGTCTCCTTCGCCTCGGACGCCATGCGGTCGAGTGTCTGCCGAAGGTCGTCGTCTTCCACGAGCCCGGACACCTTCTCCACGGCGCCCTGCGCCGCCATCGCGAGCCCGGTCACTTCGGCGAGCTTCTCCTCGAGTGTCGTCAGTTCTGCCATGACCCCTTCCCTCCGGTCGTTGTCGATTGGACGGGTGGTACCCACGCGTGGGTTCCCGGCAAACGTCCCTGGAGGACACGTCGCGCCGGACCTGATCGTTTTCGCCCCACGCCGTGCGGGAACATCGATGAGGTGAGCCCCAGGCAGACGATTGCGGTGCTCGGGACCGGGACGATCGGGCTCCCGGTCGCGCGAAATCTCGCGCGGGCGGGCTTCACAGTGCGCGCCTGGAATCGAACCCGTTCGCGCGCCGAGCCGCTCGAGAACGACGGCGTCCTGGTCGTCGCGTCGCCGGGTGAAGCCGTTTCGGACGCGGACTTCATCGTCACGTTCCTCGCCGACGGCCCCTCTGTCGAAGAGGTGATGGGCGAGGCTGCGCCGGAGACTCGAGACGGAGCGACCTGGATCCAGTCGAGCACGGTCGGCGTCTCGGCGACCGAGCGCCTGGCAGCGCTGGCTTCCGAGCACGACCTCGTCTTCGTCGACGCGCCTGTGCTCGGGACGAAAGAGCCGGCCGAGAAGGGTGAGCTCGTCGTCTTCGCGTCCGGCCCGGACGAGGCGAAGGAGCGCTGCGAGCCGGTCTTCGAGGTGATCGGGAAGGCGACCCGGTGGCTGGGCGAAGCCGGCATGGGCACACGGTTCAAGCTCGTCGTCAACACCTGGCTGCTCGCCGCGGTCGAGGGAGCCGCCGAGGCGATCTCGCTCGCCCGCGCCCTGGGCATCGACCCGAACGAGTTCCTCGATGCCGTGGCCGGCGGGCCGATGGACATGGCCTACCTCCAACTCAAGGGCAGGCTGATGATCGAAGGCAGCTTCGAGCCGAGCTTCAAGGCAGCGCTCGCCGCGAAGGACGCGGGTCTCGTCCTCGAGGCCGCGGAGCGGAGCGATCTCGAGCTACCGCTCGTCGAGGCTGTGCGCGCTGCGTTCGCGCAGGCGATCGAGCTCGGACACGGCGACGAGGACATGGCCGCCGTGATCGAAGCCCGCGGCCAGGGCGCCCGCGCCTAGATCAGCTCGAGGAGCCGGCCGGCGTAGGCCGGAGCCGTCGGCTGCTCTTCGTGGCGGTAATAGCAGTAGACCTCGATGCCGTCCGCGAGCAGCGGCCGGACCGTGTCGGCGTGCTTCGTCAGCTCCTGCTCGTCGTAGGGCGGCTCGCGGAAGCGCAGGTAGCGAAACGGCGCGTCGGCCTCGAGTGCGCCGACCCGGACGGCGTTCTCAGGAAGCTCGACGCCCTCCCAGCTCTCGTGCCGGAAGTCGAATGCGTACCGGCGCTCGGGCCCGAACGTGCCGAAGATCAGCGCGAGCAGGCCCTCGTCGCGCGTCGAGATCACGACGACGCGGATCGGCCCGAGCCGGTCGCCCAGCCGCGCGATGCCCTCCTCGAAGGCGGCCGCCTGGCCGCGGCGATGCGCGTCGAGCTTGACCGCGAACCGGAAGCCCGAAGGCGTCTGCTCGGCCCACCGGCCGAACTGGTCCGAGCCCGGGATCCGGTAGCCCGTCGTGTTCAGCTCGACCGTCCGGAAGCGCGTCGCGTAGTGCGCGAGGAACTCCCCGGGCTTCGTGCCCGGCGGGTAGAAGTCCGGCCGCCACGACGGATAGGACCACCCGGAGGTGCCGACATACAGCCCCGATACACTCGACTTCGTGGCGGTCACACCGGAAGTCCTAGCGGAGAATCAGATTCAGGTGCTCGACCACGGCTTCGTCCGCCTCGACGACGCCATGGCCGACGATCTCTCCGTGGTCAACGGCGCTCGAGTGAGCTTCGCGCGCCGCAAGGAGGAGATGGACGAATCGGACGAAGGCCTCGTCCGGTTTCTGATGCGCGACCGGCACGGGACGCCCTTCGAGCACAACTCGTTTCGCTTCCACGTCCGGGCGCCGATCTTCGTCGCCCGCGAGTGGTTCCGCCACCGCGTCGGCTCCTTCAACGAGTTCAGCATGCGCTACGCGAAGGCGACCGACGACTTCTACGTTCCCGAGGCGGACGACGTCCGCACGCAGGTCGGGAAGCCCGGCGCGTATTCGTTCGATCCGGTCTCGCCGGAGGTCGCGGAGACGACGCGCGAGGAGCTCAGAGCGGTCTACGAGGCAGCCTATGACGCGTACGCGCGGCTCGTGGAGCAGGGCGTCGCCCGCGAGCTCGCGCGCTGCGTCCTGCCCGTCGGCGCGTACACCGAGTTCTACTGGACGGTCAACGCACGGGCTTTGATGAACTTCCTCTCGCTCCGGGCGGCCGAGACGGCGCAGCGGGAGATCAGGCGCTACGCCGAGGCGTGCGAGGTCTTCTTCGCCGAAAAGATGCCGGTCACGCACGCGGCGTTCGTCGCGAACGACCGGGTCGCGCCCTAACTAGAGCTCCGCGCTGGCCACCGGCACCATCTTGTGTGTCTGGTGGTGGTAGCGCGACAGCTGGAGCCCGTCGAACTCGTCCGGCTCGTAGGCGACCGGAAAGCGCACCGTCGTGGACTGCGGGCCTGAGACGTTGAAGCTTCCGCACACGGCGACGGGCTTTCCCTTTTTCGTCATGAACAGCGTGTAGTAGTCGTTAGCCGGCAGCTTGGGCAGGCCCTCGACCTTGACGAGCATCGGCGTGTTGCCGTTCTCGTCCTCTGGGCCGAACCTGACGACCGCGCTGGCCTCGCTGTTCGCGAGCTTCACGCTGCGAACCGCCTCGAAGGGGCTGCTCCTCGAATGCCCGGCGATGTACCCGCCGACGAACGCGACCAACGCGATCGCCGCGGCGAGAGCGAGCGCGGCACCTGCACGCCTGCGCGGAAGCCCGGTCGGCTCTGCCGCGCGTCGCTCCGTCGGGACCTCTGCCAGCTCCGGCGGCAGCTCCGGCGGCGGGCCCGCCGCGATCAACATCTCGTGGACGCGCTCCAGGCGCGCGCGCTCTTCGGGCGACAGGTCGTCCCCGACCAAGTCCCTGAACTCCGGTGGCGTGCTCACGACAGCTCTCCTTCCAATGCATCTGCGAGCCTCGAGAGTGCGCTTCGGGTCCGCGTCTTGACGGTTCCGAGCGGAATCCCCACGAACTCGGCAATCTCGCTCTGAGAGAGCCCGCCCCAGTAGGCGAGCTCGACCAGCTTTCGCTCCTGCTCGGGGAGCTCGCCGAGAGCGCGGTGCACCCGCCAGGCCGTCCAGCTCGACTCGGCTCGCTCGTCGGGCCCTGCGTCCCCGGAGGGCTCGTCCACGGGCTCGGCCGGAACGGGCCCGAGCGCGCGCCGGCGGTCTACGATCGCGTTCCGGGCGACCGCGTACAGCCATGGCGCCCCGGGGCCGCGCTCGCGCCGGTAGCTCCCGGCCGAGCGCCAGATCGAGGCGAAGGTCTCCTGGACGGCGTCTTCCGCGCGGCCCCGGTCGCCGAGCCGCCTGAGCGCGAGCGCGAACACGGGTCGCGAGTAGCGCCGGTAGAGCTGCTCGAACGCTCCGGCGTCACCCTCGCCCACGCGGGCGATCAGGTCGCCGTCGGTCGTTGTCTCCACGACTTGGATGGTGGCGAGTGTAGGCCTGCCGGGCAAGCCGGTACGGAGTGCAAGCGCAGTCGACATCGTCCTCTAATCATTTCTACGGCTCCGGCGCGCGCACGGATTGCAGGTGGAGGCCCCCGTCGACGAAGAGGCTCGTGCCTGTCACGAAGTCGGCGGCTGCGAGGTAGAGGACGGCGTCGGCGATGTCGTCGGGCGAGCCGACTCGACCGACGAGGGTCTCGGCGGCGCGGCGCTCTTCCTGGCCCGGCTCGACCGCGACGGGCCCCGGCGCGATGCCGCAGACGCGGACGTCCGGAGCGAGCGCGCGGGCAAAAACGCGTGTCAGCATCGCCTGAGCAGCCTTTGCGGCACAGTGCGCCGCGAACGACGGCCACGGCCGATAGGCGGCGACGTCCTCGATCATGATCACGACGCCTCGGCTCTCCCGGAGGTGCGGGGCCGCGGACTGAGTCGCGAAGAAGCTCCCCTTCGCCGTCGCGCCGACGGCCGCGTCCCAGTCCTCCTCGGTCACATCGCCGACCGGCTTGGGCACGAAGCCCTCCCCGGCTGCGTTGACGAGCAGGTCGAGCCCGCCCAGCTCGTCGACCGCCCGTGCGACGAGCCCACTCGCGGCCTGCGCGCTCGAGAGATCCCCGTCTACCCGCCCGGCCGCGACGACCGACCAGTCCTCCGCCCTCAACCGCTCAGCCACGGCAGCCCCGATGCGCCCGGTGCCGCCTGTGACGAGGGCTCGCATATTCGGGGAGTGTAAGGATCGAGCGCTTTCCTTCGGACAGGGGATCAAAAAGAACTCCCCGCAAACCGAAGACATTTTCATGAGATTGCTGCCGCCCGGCATCCTCGTCGGACTTGCCGTGCTCACCGTCGTTCCGGCGCTCGCCGCCACGACGAAGAGCGTCGACGTCACGCGCGCCGGCTTCACGCCGCGCAACGTGACGGTCAACTACGGCGACTCGGTGACCTGGACGAACAAGGACAACACCGATCACCAGGTGCTCGCCGACCAGGTCGCGTTCCCGACATCGCCTGTGCTCGCCCCCGGTCAGGCCTACACGCTGACGTTCACGAAGTCCGGCAGCTTCGGCTACCGAGACGCGTTCAACACGAGCCGGCGCGGAACCGTGACCGTGCGACCGGGGCTCTCGATCGGAGCCACGCCTGCGACCGTCACCTACGGAAAGGCCGCACTGCTCTCCGGCTTCGTCTCGAACGGGGTATCCGGCGAGACGGTGACGCTCGACGCCAAGGACTGTCTCAGGCCCTTCTATACGCGCGTCGGGACGATGACGAGCGCGACCGGGGGAGCCTGGGCGTGGGCGGCGACGAAGAGAAGCGTGAGCACCGTCTATCAGGCGACCTGGAGGAACTCGAAGAGCGTGGAGCTGACCGCAGCCGTCGCGCCCGCCGTCTCGTTCAAGCGCGTGCGCCGGGGTCGCTTCACGGCCTCGGTGACGGCGGCGCAGTCCTTCATGGGCAAGCACGTGCTCCTGCAGCGGTACGTGCGCAAGAAGCGCTCCTGGAAGACGCTCAAGGCGGTCCTGCTCGCCAAGGCACGAAACTCGGCCGCTCCGACGCTCGTCAGCGCGACCGGGGTGTTCCGCGTCTCGCAGCCGAGAGGGATGCGCCTGCGAGTCGTCCTTCCGCAGGACCAGGCCGGCGCCTGTTACGCGCCCGGCGCCAGCAGAGCCGTTCGCGCCTAACCAGGCGGAAGCCTCCTACTGGAGCGGCCTTGCGCGCCGGCGCCGCGTGTTCGCACAAAATTCTTACAGCGCGAACGCAACTTCTGAACCTCTGGCCCGTTCCATTCAGTAGCCGTCAAACGACTAGGGGGAACCGCCAATGAAGAAGGTTCTTGCGATAGCTACTGCGGTGTGCGCCCTTGCGGGTGCCGGCTTCGCCGTCGCGTCACTCAGCGCGACGAAGACCGTGAACATCAAGTCGACGGGGTTCGTCCCGAAGAACGTCACGATCGCCGGGGGCGACACCGTCCAGTGGAAGAACGTCGACACCGTCGCGCATCAGGTCGTGGCGAACAACGGAGCGTTCGCGTCGGGCCAGATCGCGAAGAACAAGACGTACTCGAGGCGGATCGACACGCCCGGCACGTACGGGTACCACGACGCGCTTCACCCGGCCCTGAAGGGCACCGTGAAGGTGACGGGTGCGCCGCCGTCGGTCTCGATCGGCGCCTCGACACCGATCGCGATCTACGGAAACCAGATCCATGTCGGCGGAGCGATCTCGCCGGCCGCTGTCGGCGACACCGTCTCGGTGTGGGCGCAGCCGGTCGGCAGCGCCTCGTTCGTGAAGGTGGCCGACGTCCAGACGACCACGAACGGCGTCTGGGACTTCGCGACGACACCACAGGCGCTGGCGTCTTACAAGGCAACCTGGAGGGGCAAGACGAGCGCGGTCATCTCGGTCGCCGTGCAGCCACGCCTCCGGCTCCAGAAGTTCGGTAGCTGGTTCGTGGCGCGGGCCGAGCCGAACAGGTACGGCGGGCACTGGGTGTACGTCCAGCGGCTCAACCGCTTCGGCGAATGGGTCAGCGTCAAGAAGGTCGCGTTCAATCGCCAATCCGCGCAGCGCTTCAAGATGCGCAACCTCCCGAAGGGCATCAACAGGCTGCGGATCTTCATCTCGACCAACCAGGCCGGATCCGGGTACTTCCACGGGCCCAGCCCCAGCCTGAGCTTCCGGCGCCGCTAGGGCGACGGAGCCATTAGCCGCCGGCGGTGGGGTCCCGCCGGCGGCTTTGGCATGTCCTAGCTCGTAGCCGCACGGACCTTGCCGATCGCTCTCGCATGGCGCTCGGCGACCGCGGGCCAGTTGACGACGTTCCACCACGCCTCCAGGTAGTCGGGGCGGCGGTTCTGGTACTTGAGGTAGTACGCGTGCTCCCAGACGTCGATCCCGAGCAGCGGCTCGTCGGACTGCATGATCGGCGAGTCCTGGTTGGCGGTCGAGTAGACGGCGAGGCCGGTGCCGTCGTGCACGAGCCACGACCAGCCCGAGCCGAAGCGGTTCACGCCGCCTTCGTTGACCGCCTTCTTCAGCTCGTCCAGTGAGCCGAACGTGTCGGTGATCGCGTCGGCCAGCTCTCCCTCGGGCTCGCCACCGCCGTCCGGGCTCATGATCTCCCAGAAGAGCGAGTGGTTCGCGTGGCCGCCCGCGTTGTTGCGGAGAACCGCTTGCTTGTCCTCGGGCAGCGTCTCGATGATGGACAGGATCTGCTCGACCGACTCGTCCGCCCAGTCGGTGCCCTCGAGCGCGCCGTTCGCCTTGTCCACGTAGGCCTGGTGGTGCTTGTCGTGGTGGAGACGCATCGTCTCCTCGTCGATGTGCGGCTCGAGCGCGTTGTAGTCGTACGGAAGAGGTGGAACCTCGAAAGCCATCTGCGCTCCTTTCGTCTAGTGCGATTATGCTCGCCGTCGCCCATCCCTGAGAGGAGTCCTGTTGGCCACGCTCGCCCACAACGCAGAAGAGATCGCACCACGAGAGTTGAAGCCCGCCCTCTACGAGCTCGAGGGAATCTCCCGCGAGTCCGTGGAGGCGCACTACAAGCTGTACGAGGGGTACGTCGCGAAGCGCAACGAGATCCTCGCGAAGCTCGCCGACGTCGACCTCTCAGCCGGCAATCAGGTCTATTCGGAGGTTCGCGCGCTCAAGGTCGACCTGACGTTCGCGATCGGCGGCGTCAAGAACCACGAGATCTACTTCGAGCACCTCGGCGGCGACGGCGGCGACCCGACCGGGGCGATCGCCGGGCTGATCGAGCGCGACTTCGGCGGCGCCGCGGACTGGCGCGCCGACCTCAAGGCGACCGGCATGGCCGGGCGGGGCTGGGCGTGGACGGCCTACGACTGGGACGAGGGGCGCCTCTTCAACTACGTCGGAGATGCGCAGAACACGTATCCGATCTGGAACGCGACTCCGCTCGTGGCGCTCGACGTCTACGAGCACGCGTACTTCCTGGACTACCGCACCGACCGGGCGGCCTACATCGACGCCTTCTTCGAGAACCTGGACTGGGGTACCGTGAACAACTGGGTCTCGGGCTACGCAATCCCGCTGAGATAGACACTCTGGCCTTCATCGTCGCCGGCTACCTGGCCGGCAGCATTCCCTCGGGGTACTGGGTCGTGCGCTCCACCAAGGGCGTCGACATCCGCACCGTCGGCAGCGGGAACATCGGCGCGACGAACGTCTGGCGCTCGTTCGGGCCGCGCTACGCCATCCCGGTGATCCTGCTCGACGCGGCCAAGGGCTTCGTCCCGGCGCTCGTGGCGACGCTCGCCGCGGGTCACGTCGCCGGAGCGCTGGCCGGAGGCGCGGCGATGCTCGGGCACTGGCGTCCGCTCTTCCTCGGCTTCCAGAAGGGCGGGAAGATGGTCGCGACGTGCGGCGGCGCGCTCTTCGGGCTCGCGCCGCTCGTCGGCCTGATCGCGGCGGCCGTCTGGATCGCGGTCTTCGCCGTCACACGCTACGCGTCGGTCTCGTCGATCATCGCGGCGGCATCGCTCCCGGTCGCCGCGCTCGCGCTGGACAGGCCGTGGCCGGTGGTCGTGTTCTCGACGCTCGCGTTTCTCGGCGTGCTGATCCTGCACCGCGGCAACCTTTCCCGGCTGCGCGCCGGCACCGAGACGCGCGTTCAGCTCAGGCGGAAGCCGGCGCGGGCCTGAGCCATTCGCCGAGGTCGGTGTGATGCTCGAGCGGGCCGCCGTGCTCGAGCTCGCGCCGTAGCTCACCGACCGTTCCGAAGCGCTCCGCAAGCACGTCGTGCGTGTGGATCGTCTCCAGGTTGACCTGGCGCGAGAAGACGAAGTCGGTGTCGGCCAGGTCCTCGTACTCGTCCAGGACGCCCTTCAGCGCGAGCCGCACCGAGTCCTCGACGAACCTCGGCTGGAGATGGGCGTGCTCGACGACGAACAGCTCGTCGGGCCTCTTCAACAGCTCGTACACGGGCGCGCTCATCGAGCGCTCGACGATCTCGACGAGCTGCTCGGCGTTGACGCTCTGCTGCGTTCCGACGTAGAGCGTCCCGCGCCCGCGCTGGTTGTGCGTCGCGAGCGGCACGAGCTCCAGGATCCGCTCGATGTCGTCGCCGTCGAACCCCGCTTCGAGCAGCCGCTCGCTCGCGCGGCCGCGAACGAGGCCCTGAGCGCAAGGGCATGCGTTGATCCCCGCCGCCTCGACCCCGACGAGCCGCCGAACCCCTCGGCTGGAGGCGGCTGCGATCCCGATCAGCCGCACCATCTCCTGCGTCGGGAGCCCGGTGACCGGAGTCGTGCGCTCGATCGGGTAGCGGGCCGAGATCTGAACCTCGGCGCGGAGCGCGTCCTGGCGCTCGACGATGTGCGCGGCGATGTGCTCGGCCAGCACCTCGATCAGGAACGCCTCGCCGATCACGACCTCCTCGATCGCCTCTTCGAACAGCTCCGGGAAGCGCGACATGTGCACGCCCTTCTGAGCGGGGTCGAGGTCGACCGTGCACTCGATGTCCGCGGCGATCTGCTTCTCGGCTCCGGCGTAGCTGATCCTGATCGCCTTGCTCGCGCCCACCACGCCCGCGCGGGACAGGCCGAGCCGCACCTCCGGCAGCGACGCCTGCAGGTCGTCTTCGAGAAGTCGCGTCAAATCGTCCATCTGACGCTTATTGTGCCGTGCCGTGGCCTCCGACAGCTTCGCGCGCTTCGTCTCGCTCGCCTGTCACGACCTGAGAACCCCGCTGGCGACCGTGTCCGGGTTCGCGTACACGCTCGAGGGAATGGACGAGATCGGCGATCCGGCGGCGCGCTACATCGGGATCATGCGATCGGCCGGAGAGCAGATGGGGGAGCTCCTGGACGCACTCGGCCTCGTGGCCCGCATCGAGGCAGGACGCTACGAGCCGGCGCTCGTCGAGGCGGACTCGCTCGAGCTCGCGCAGGCCGCGGCCGCGAAGCTCGGCGAGCAGGCGGGAGCGGCGGGCAGCGGCGGGATGGTGCGCGTCGACCGCGACCCGGTCGAGGCGGGGCTCGCGGCGCTCGCGCTCTGCGCGGTCCGGCACGGCGGGCTCGAGCGGGTCGACCTCACCGCGTCCGGCTCGACAGTCGAGGTCGCGCCGATCCCGGCCGCCGCGGCTCCGATCGTCCTCGCCGAAGACCTCAAGGATCTCGGTGCCGGGGCTGCCCGCCGCGTGATCGAGGCGATCGGTGGGAGCCTCGAGCTCGAGGGCGAGCGGCTACTCGTCCGCTTGCCCGCCTGAACATGGCCCGCAGGGCGCCGAGCCAAGGGATCTTATGATCCCGCCGGTGGAGCGGGAAGGCACAGTCCTGACCGGTGGAGGACGAACGCTCGCGTACGTCGAGCGCGGATCCGCCGACGGTGTTCCAGCCATCCTGTGTCACGGCACACCGGGCAGCCGCTACACGCGCCACCCGGACGAGGGAATCTACGACCGCTACGGCCTACGGGCGGTCGCCTACGACCGCCCAGGCTACGGGCTCTCCGACCCGCAGCCCGGCCGCTCCGTTGTCGACGCGGTGGCAGACATCGAGGCGATCGCCGACCACCTCGGCTTCGAGCGCTTCGTCGTCGTCGGCGCCTCCGGCGGGGCTCCGCATGCGCTGGCCTGTGGCGCACGGCTCGGCGACCGGGTGATCCGTGTCGGTGCACTCGTCACTCCAGCGCCTCCCGACGCGGAGGACTTCGACTTCTTCGACGGGCTTGCCGACCTGAACATCAAGGAGTTCGACGCAGCGCTCGCAGGACGGGAGACGATCGACGCGTACCTCGAGCCCTATGTCGAAGCGATCCGAAGCAACGCGGATGGCGTCATCGAACAGGTCGCCTCGGAGCTTCCGGACGTCGATCGCGCGCTCGTCGGCCGCGAGGAGTTTCGCGTCGTGCTGCGGAAGTCATTCGTCGAGGCCGTGCGGCAAGGAGTCCGCGGCTGGGCGGACGACGACCTTGCTTTCGCAAAGCCGTGGGGCTTCCAACTCGACGATGTGATCGCCGACGTGCGGCTCTGGCAGGGCGAGCTCGACGTTCTGGCGCCGCGCAGTCACGGCGAGTACGTCGCGAGCCGGCTTCCGAACGCGCGCTTCGAGCTGCTCGAGGGTGGTGGCCACTTTCTCGACGAGGAGTGGGCGGTCGTGTTCAGCTGGCTCGCCGCGGGCGTTACCGAAGCAGGCGCGACAACCGCCGGTCCTTGAGGAGTCTGCCGCCGGTCTGGCACACCGCCTAGCAGCGGCTAAGCGCGTTCGCGTAGAAGCGAAGGATCTCGTCGGCGTGACCGTCGAAGTACGAGATCTTGTGGCCGCCTTGCCAGAGGCGGAATCGAGCTCCGGGAAGCAGCCGGGCCAGCTCGGTGTCGGCATTCCGAAACGGATCGTCTGTGCCGACGTCGAGCCAGATCCGAGCACGCCCGTAGAGGTGGGGGTTCTCCTGGGCTGCGCCGATGATGTCGTTCTGCTCGAAGTCCTCCGCGTCGTCGAACGCGCCCGCGGGTGTCTCGCCTCCCGTCCGCCACATGGCGGCCGAGTGTCCGCCGACGGCGCAGAATCGACGGAAGCGGGCAAGATCCAACGCGCCGAAGCCGCCCATCGAGAAGCCGCCGATCGCGATGCGCTTCCCGTCCAGCCGGTACTTGCGAACCGCCGCAGGAATCACCTCCCGAATGATGTACGAGCCCCAGCGGCCGTCGCTTCGGTCGTGGTAGTAGGAGTGGTCGCCGCCGTTCGCAAGCACGACGACTGGGGCACGCTCACCGAGCTTCCCGATCGCCCTCGCCACCGAGCTCCGCGCCATCGAGTCGGGGCTGCTCGAACGACCGTGGAGCAGTACGAGGAGCGGCCGGCCTTCCGTGTCCCCGGATGGGAGAATCACCGCCTGCTCGAGCGAGCGGCCGACGAGCCGGCTCTTCACCGTGAAGTGCTCGTCCGCGGCGCTGCCGCAGCCCGCGAGCGCTAACGCAAGAGCCGCGAGAGCCGCCGGTCCTTTAAGACGCGTCCGCTGGTCTGGCATTCCGGGCAGTAGTAGATCGTGTGCTCCTCGAAGTCGACTTGCGCGATCGGCGTCCCGCAGACGAAGCACGGTTCTCCGAGCTTCTTGTGGACGCGATACGTCTTCGCGTCGCTCGCGCCCCGCTCGCGTAGCTCAAGGCCCCGCTCGAGCTCGGAGGAGATCGCGTCATGGAGGTCCTGGACCTGCTCGGGAGCCAGGTCCCGCGACAGCGCGTAGGGGGACAGCTTCGCCGCATGCAGGATCTCGTTCGCCCAGGCGCGGCCGATGCCTGCGATCACCCGCTGGTCTCGCAGGAGCGAGTGCAGCCGCCGCGACTCTCCCGCCAGAAGCTCGCCCAGCTGCTCGACGCTCACCTCGTTCGCCTCGGGCCCGAGGTGACCGAGCTCCACCTCCACGGCCTCGGGCGCGAGCAGCCAGACCCCCGCGCGCTTCTTCTTGCCCGCCTCGGTGAGGATCAGCTCCGCCCCGCCCTCGAACGCGAGCCGGAAAGCGGGCGTCTTCGGCCGCTTCTCGCCGAATCCGAGGTACTTCAGCCGGCCTGCGGTCATCAGATGGACGATCAGGACGAGCTCGCCGTCGTCCGTCGGGAAGAGCAGCCGTTTCGCACGCCGCTCGGCCCCGGACAACTTCCGGCCCTCGAGCGCGGACAGCGGCGGGTCGAACGTCTTGAGCGTCGCGATGTGCGCGGGCCCGGCCTTCGAGATCGGGAAGGCCGAGACAGGCTCGTCGAGCTCTCGTCGCCACGCTTCCATCTCCGGAAGCTCGGGCACTAGGGTTCCTCCCTCATGGCTGAGCCGATCAGGGTAACCGTGACGCGCGGGGAGACGGTCGAATCGGTGCACCACGTGCACGCGGTCGCCGTTCGGGACGGGCAAGTCGTCGCGGAAGCCGGCGATCCCGACCTCGTCACGTTCATGCGCTCGGCGGCGAAGCCGATCCAGGCGCTGCCGCTCGCGCGCGCGCGCGAGGACCTCGACGACCGGGACCTCGCGATCGCATCTGCCTCGCACCTCGCGGACGACGCCCAACTCGAGGCCGTCCGCGCCCTTCTCGCCAAGGCGCCCGCGACCGAGGACGACCTCGAGTGCGGCCCCTTCGAAGGCTCGAAGCTCAAGCACAACTGCTCGGGCAAGCACGCCGGGATGCTCGCGCTCTGCCACGCGAACGGCTGGCCGTACGAGGGCTATCGCCTGGCCGGCCATCCCTGCCAGCAGGCGATGCTCGACGAGCTCCGCACGCTGGCCGGGACGGACGAGATCGGAACCGCGGTCGACGGCTGCGGCGTCGTCACCTTCGCGCTCCCGCTGAAGACGATGGCGAGCGCGTTTGCGGCAGTCGACCCGCGCATCGCCGACGCGATGCGCGCCTACCCCGAGCTGATCCGCGGGCCGCAGGCGCCCGACACGGTCCTCATGCAGAGTCTCGTGGGCTGGTACGCGAAGGGCGGAGCCGAGGGGCTCATGTGCGCGGCCTCCGCGGACGGCCTCGCCGTCGCACTGAAGGTGGAAGACGGGCATCCACGGGCGCTGCGACCCGCCCTCGGGGCGTTCCTGGAAATGCTCGGCCTCGCCGGAAGCGTTTCCGGTCCGACCGTACTTCGCAACAGCCGCGACGAAGTCGTCGGAGAGGTGAAAGTTTCGTAGAAAACTGGTCTACCGATTCCTGTGGATAGGTGTTAAGTTCCAGGGCGCCGCGAGGTGGGCCGGGGGAAGGTCGAACCGGCTCTTTGCGTTCCTGGGTTCCGTCCACCTAGAGCGAAAGAGAGGTCAGTTGCTCACAGTCGACATCTCCCTCCCGGACGTCGAAGAGCTTCACAAGCTGGTACAGGACGGACAAGAGAAGGGCTTCCTCACCTACGACGAGATCGTCACGGGGCTCGAGGAGGTCGACCTCTCCAAAGAGCAGATCGAGGACTTCTACACGTATCTCATCGACCACTCGATCGAGCTGGTCGAAGGGGAGAACCACAAGCACCCGCCGCACGAGCAGCCGGCCCTCGCCGAAGAGGAGAAGGGCCCGAAGCTCGACCTCTCGGTCGAGCCGTCGCTCGACTCGCTGCGCCTCTACCTGCGCGAGATCGGGAAGGTGCCGCTGCTGACCGCCGACCAGGAGGTCTATCTCGCGAAGCGCATCGAGCGCGGCGACATGGGCGCGAAGACCCACATGATCGAGGCCAACCTGCGGCTCGTCGTCTCGATCGCGAAGAGCTATCTCGGCCGCGGGCTCTCGTTCCTCGACCTGATCCAGGAGGGCTCGCTCGGCCTGATCCGCGCCGTCGAGAAGTTCGACTACCGCAAGGGCTACAAGTTCTCGACGTACGCGACCTGGTGGATCCGCCAGGCCGTGACGCGGGCGATCGCTGACAAGGCGCGCACGATCCGCATCCCCGTGCACATGGTCGAGAAGCTGAACAAGGTCGTGCACATCGAGCGGCAGCTCGTCCAGCGCCTCGGTCGCGAGCCGCAGCCGGACGAGATCGCGCTCGAGCTCGAGATGACCACCGAGGAGGTGCGCGAGATCCTGCGCATGGCCCAGCTTCCGGTGTCGCTCGAGAAGCCGATCGGCGAGGAGGAGGAGTCGGAGCTCGGAGACTTCGTCCAGGACGAGCAGGCCGAGTCGCCGTTCGACACCGCTTCGGTTCAGCTACGGCGTGAGGACATCCAGAAGGCGCTCGACTCGCTTCCGGAGCGAGAGCGGAAGGTGATCGAGCTCCGCTTCGGGCTCACGGGCTCTCAGCCGTGCACGCTCGAGGAGGTCGGCCGGGCGTTCGGCGTCACGCGCGAGCGGATCCGCCAGATCGAGAACAACACGCTCAAGCGGCTCGAGACGCTTCCCGAAGCGCAGGGCCTCCGCGACTGCAGCTAGCTCTCCTCTTCGACCTCGGCGCGCTCGTACGGGACGAACAGCCGGCAATGCGGGCACTTGAAGCCTTGCCGCGTCGCCTCCTCGCCGATCAGCTCGCCGCGGAACGACTTCTTGCAATGCGGGCACGTGACTTCGAAGGTCTGGGCGGAGGCCATGCCCCGAAGGTAGCAGTGCGGGTCAGCCGGGCGGGCACCTGCCGGCTCGATAGGCCTGCAGGGATTCGTCGTTCATCACCCAACGCCAGCCGTTGCCGACCTTCACCTGGTGATTGGTCTGAGACGCGACGTCGCCGGTCGTGGACGTGAGCCGGATGCGCACTGCCTTGGCCGGGACCTGCCCGGCACCCGGAATCGTCACCGGGTCGTCGTAGACGTCGAGGATCTCGATCGAGTCGAGTCCCCCGAGCGCGGCCTGGCGCGTGCACTGCACGAACTTCGAGCGCGGGACCAGCCGCTGGAACGCGGGGTGGAGCGTGTCGTACGCCCGCTGGACCCGGCCGTTGTAGAGGTTCTCGAGAAAGAGCACCTGGGCCATGCCCGCAGGCGTGCGCGCAGGATCGACGTCACCGCCGCATCCCGCGATGAGCAGAGTCGCTGCGAGCAGGAACGGGAGCCACCTCACGCCGCGCACCATCATGGCTCATCGAAGGGACGAACCGCCTCGCGGCGAGGACGGCGATCATGCCGATCGTCACCGCGTACATGACGAGGAACGGGGTCGAGCCCGAGTCCGTCCCGGCCCCGAGGCCGTGCAGCGTCGCCGCGCCCCAGACTGCGAAGTTGAGGTAGTGCAGCCGCCGCCAGGTCGAGTAGCGAAGGCGCTTGCGGTAGTGGTTCGTGACCGCCAGCGCGGCCAGGAGCTCGGCTGCCACGATCCCCAGACCCGTCCAGAAGGGGCGGTAGCTCGACGTGAACGGGATTGCGATCGACCTGGCTGTCAGGTGGGACTGCGCGTCGATCGCGAGCAAGAAGAGGTGAAGCGCGATGAAGACGCCGGCCAGGAGCCCGGCAAAGCGATGGAGGTCCTCGATCGCGAACTTGGGCCAGCGCTCGAGCCGGTCCTTGCCCGCGAGCACGAGCCCCAGAGCCACTGTCGAGGACACGAGCAGGTAGGCGACCACGCCGGCCGCTCGGGCCGCGTACCAGTCGACGGCGAATGAGGCGAGGATCATGCCGCGGCCGGCACCGGCGCGAGTGCCCTCCGCCAGCTCTCGTTCACCACCTCGGCACCGTACTTCGCCAGGAAGCGCCCCGGAAGCCCGCGCTCGTCGAGCCAATCCGGACCGTCGTCTCCGAGCAGGAACGCGGCCTTCGCCGCGATGTCCGCCTGGAGGCAGGTCGCCGCGCTCGCCGTGACCTGTTCCCACGGCGACGTAGCCGGCTCGCCGGTGCGAGGGTCGATCAGATGGTGCTGCCACGCGCCGGCGCGAAGCCAGCTGCGCGTGGCGATGCCGCTCGTGGCGAAGCCGCCGGCCCTGATCCGGACGGAGCCGTTGCCGGGCAGAGCGACGTCGACCGCGCCGCGACCTACAAAGTCGCCGCCGGCCGACACGAAGCCCTCGCCCGAGATCAGGTCGAGCGCCTCGTCGGCGGTTCGTCCCTTCACGACGCCGTTCAGGTCGAGCTCGACCCCGACCGGACGGGTGAGAAGCCGTCCGACGACCCGGATGTCGAGCCAGCGGCCGCGTGGTCCCGGCAGCGCCGGGCGCGCCAGCGGACGGAGCTCGCGGAAGTCTCGGTCATAGCCGGCGGAGCGCAGGGCGGCTCCAAGCGTCGGGTCGACGAGCCCGGCTGTGGCGCGCGCCGCCTTGAGCGCGAGCTCGGTCATCTGGCCGAAGCTCTTGGAAACGACGACGATTTCCTTCGCGGCGCGGTTGACGCGGCTCAGCTCGCTGCCGGCCCGGAACCGGCTGAACTGGCGGTCTCGGGCGTGGAAGAGCCGCTCGATCGTCGCCGCCTCGCGGCCGGTGGCGCCGCCAACCTCGATGACGCACCCCATCGACTCGAAGCGCCGGATGTTCACGACGTCCCCGTCGAGGTCGACGGCGCTCCCTCCGACGGTGCGAGGTCGCCCTGATCGAAGAAGCCGAAGTCGTCCTCCGAGTCCTGTGTCGACACCCGGTCACCGTTCGACGCCGAGCTCGAGTCGGCGCCTCGCTCGAATCCCATCGCCACGAAGAACGCAATCACCGCCGCGGCGAGGAGAGCGGTCTTGACGCTCTCTGCCCGCGCCCTCGCCGCGGCGATTCGTGGGGGAGTGGATCGGTCAGAAGGAGCCACGTCGACATGGAAGCCCAGCAGCCTGAGAGCCGCGTAAGCGAGCGGTAAGAGCTGGCTAAGAGTTGTTCTCGGACGCGCCGTTCAGGCGGAAGCGCATGACCGTGCCGCCGCCGTCGGCACGCTCGGCGACCACGGTGCCGCCGTGCGCCTCCGCGACCTGGCGGACGATCGCGAGCCCAAGCCCCGAGCCCGGAAGCTTTCGAGCGGAGGACGCGCGGTAGAAGCGGTCGAACACGTACGGGAGGTCGTCCTCGTCGATGCCGGGCCCGTGGTCGCGCACCGTGACCTCTCCTCCGCGCACCGAGACCTCGACCTCGCCGTCCGGCGGGCTCCACTTCGCCGCGTTGTCGAGCAGATTGCCGACCGCGCGGTCGAGTGTCTCCGGTACGCCGTGCACCATCGACTCCTGGAGGTCGGTCGTGAACTCGACACCCGGCCGGTTGCGCTTCGTGCGCTCGACGGCGCCGGCCGTGACGAGGTCGAGCCGCACGTCCTCGGGCTCGACCTGGTGCCGCTCGCCGCGAGCGAGCTCGATCAGCTCCGAGATCAGCGTCGTCATCTCGCCGAGCTGGTCGATGACGTCCCGGAGCAGGCGGTCACGCTCGCCCGGCGGGAGTGGACGGTCGCCCAGGAGGACCTCGATGTTCGTACGCAGGCTGGTCAGTGGCGTTCGTAGCTCGTGCGACGCGTCCGCGACGAGCTGTGTGCGGGCGCGGTCCGACTCCTCGAGCGCGGCGAGCATGGCGTTGAAGCTGGTCGCCAGGCGCCCCAGCTCGTCCTTTCCGGCGTTGGCGATGCGCTCCGAGAGGTCGCGCGTCTCCGCGATCGTCTCCGTTGCCTGCGTGAGCCGGCGGACCGGAGTGAGCGCGGTGCTCGAGACGGCGAGGCCGAGCCCGGCGGCGACGAGGATCCCGCCTGCTGCGATGAAGAACAGCAGGATCTTGATCTGGTCGAGCGAGCGGTCCGTCTCGTCCAATGGACGGGCGATCTGGACGGCCAGGCCCGGCTGCCAGGGAAACGTGATCATGCGGACGTGGTTGCCGCCGACATCGGCGTTCGCGAGGAACGTGTCGTCCGCGCCGCGCGCGACGCGTAGCACGTGCTCGTCGACGGGGAGCGTCAGGGTATTTCCGCCCCGGACGAAGGTGACCCCGTCCTGTCGCACGGCCTGGGGGTAGCCGCCGAAGACGCCCGGCTGCGGCGGCCCATCGGCAAGATTCGTGTCGGGTGGGGCATGCTGGATCACCTGCATGCTGCTGCGAAGCGAGGCGTCGACGCTCGAGTAGAGCTCGTCCTTGACGACGAGGTAGACGACGCCGGAAGCCGCAACGACCGCGATTGCGACCGCCGCGGCGGTCGCGAGGGCAATTCGTGCGCGGAAACTCATGGTTCCCGGAGCGCGTACCCGACACCGCGAACCGTATGAATCAGACGCGGCTCGCCGTCGGCTTCGGTCTTCCGCCGCAGATAGCCGATGTACACGTCGAGCGAGTTCGACGCGTACCCGAAGTCGTAGCCCCAGACACGCTCGAAGATGATCGTCCGCGTCAGCACCTGGCGCGGGTTGCGCATGAACAGCTCGAGCAGTGAGAACTCGGTTCGCGTGAGGTCGATCAACCGGCCGTCGCGCCGTACCTCGCGCATCGTCGGGTCGAGCTCGAGGTCGGAGAAGCGGATGACGTCGCCGCCCTCGTCGGCGGTCCGCCGGAGCAACGCCCGCACGCGCGCGAGGAGCTCGTCGAGCGCGAAGGGCTTCGTCACGTAGTCGTCCGCACCCGCGTCTAGACCCTCGACGCGATCCTCGACCTGGGTCCGCGCCGTCAGCATCAGCACGGGCAGCTTGCTTCCGTCGCTGCGCAGGCGCCGGCAGACCTCGAGCCCATCGATGCCCGGCATGAGGACGTCGAGGATCATCGCGTCCGGCTCGGCGTCGGCTTCGCCCTCCAGCCGCGCCAGGGCCTCGCTGCCGTCCGCAGCGAGCTCGATCTCATATCCCTCCAGCTCGAGCGCTCGGCGCAGGGACTCGCGAACGGCCGGTTCGTCGTCGACGACCAGGATCTTCATGGACGTAATTGTGACGTGGGCACGATGAACCTCGACTAAGAAAACGATTCCTTAACGGAAGTCTTAGCCCTCTCTCAGGCAGGGTAAGGGGAACTGCTGCTCTCATGAGAGCAAGCAATCCGAAAGGAACGAAATGAAAAGCCGCTCCCGCATACCAATGATCGCGATGATCCTGATCGCCACCCTCGTCCTGGGCGCGGGGGCCGGCGCGGTCGTGAATTCAACCTTCGGGTCGAAGTCGAGCACCGTCATCCGCCCGGTGACCGTGCGCGGCTCCGAGCCGGCTGCCCAGACGACACCGCTGACCGTCGGCCAGGTCTATCGCAGCGCCTACCGCGGAGTCGTGGAGATCACCGTCACCTCGGACGGATCCAGCACCGACCCCTTTGGGCAACAGCAGGAGCAGCGGGCGCAAGGCTCGGGCTTCGTCATCGACTCCGACGGCCATATCGTGACGAACGACCACGTGGTCGACGGCGCGAAGTCCGTGTCCGTCCAGTTCTGGAACGGAAGCACGTACAAGGCGACCGTGGTCGGAACCGATCCGTCGACCGATCTCGGTGTGATCAAGGTCGACGCGCCGCAATCGATCCTGCATCCGCTGCAGTTCGGCGACTCCGACAGCGTGCAGGTCGGTGACGCCGCGGTTGCGATCGGCAGCCCGTTCGGGCTCGAGGAGACCGTGACCAGCGGCATCGTGAGCGCGCTCCACCGCCAGATGGAGGCGCCGAACAACTTCACGATCAACGACTCGATTCAGACGGACGCCGCCATCAACCATGGCAACTCCGGCGGGCCGCTGCTGAACATCAACGGCGAGGTGATCGGCGTCAACTCGCAGATCCGCAGTGACTCGGGCGGCAGCGACGGCGTCGGCTTCGCGATTCCGTCGAACACCGTCCGCTCGATCTCGAGCCAGCTGATCGGCAGTGGCAAGGTCGAGCACGCGTACCTCGGCGTCTCCGTCCAGGAGATCCCCGAGTCGGTCGCCGACCAGCTCAATCTCGCGGCCGGTGTCGAGATCGCCACGGTGAAGGCCGGAACGCCTGCGAAGAAGGCCGGGCTCAAGGGCTCGACCGGCGAGAAGACGATCGACGGCCAGCAGTACCCGACGGGTGGTGACGTGATCACCCAGATCGACGGCCGAAAGGTCACGTCCTCGGAGGACGTGCAGCAGACGATCGACGCCCACAAGCCGGGCGACACGGTCAAGATCACCTACTCGCGAAACGGCGACAGCCACACGGTCGAGGTCGAGCTCGCCACGCGTCCCGCGGCCATCCCACAGCAATGAGAGCGCGGCGGCGGCCCGGGTCCAACGGGGCCACCGCCGGCTTTTATCCCCTTCTTAGGCGCTCTTCACGAACCGCTTAGAAGCCGATGGTTTGTTTGGTAAGACGAAAGGAGCCCCGATGAAGAACCTCGATTCCAAACGCGTCCTCGTCCTCACCGCCGGCCTCGCGCTCGTAGTCGGAGCAGGCGGCGCGGTCGCCGCCTCCAAGAGCTCGGCGACGCGCAGCGACGGCTTTCTCGCCCGGGTCGCCGGCCACCTCGGCATCTCCACGGAGAAGCTGAAGGACGCCACCAAGGCTGCAGCCATCGACCAGGTCGATGCCGACCTCAAGGCGGGCCGGATCACGAAGGCGCAGGCCGACGCGATGAAGGCGCGCATCGAGAAGGGCGAGACGCCGCTCTTCTTCGGCGGCCCGCACCGGTTCGGAGGCTTCGATCGTCACCGCGGTCGGTTCGGGTCCGGCGGCCCGCAACGGCACCTCTCGGCCGCCGCGGACTACCTCGGCCTCTCGGTCCCAGCGCTCATGCGCAAGCTCGTGAGCGGCCAGTCGCTGGCCGACGTGGCGAAGGCGCAGGACAAATCGGTCGACGGGCTGAAGAAGGCGATCCTGGACAGCGTGAAGAAGGATCTCGACCAGGCCGTGAAGGACGGGCACCTCACCGAGGCGCAGGCGAAGGACGCGCTGGACAAGCTCGAGTCGCACATCGACGACATCGTCAACGGCTCCTTCCGAGGTCCCCGGCGACCGGGTTTCCACTGGCGCCAGGGCCCACCACAGGGAGGCGCGCGGAGCATGCCGGGCGCCTCCTTTTCTTAATCCCTTCTTAGAAGCCGTTCAGGTTTCCCTTAAGGGACGGTGATTCGATCGTGCCTAGCAGTACCGAACACACTCATTTCCGTCGACTGCGGCCCGCGCCCTCCCCTTGCGGGTCGCTTTCGCCGGGTATCAACAGCGACCCGCGCCCTCCCCTTGCGGGTCGCTGTCGTTCCGGGACGAAGCGGGCGGGCTAGAACTTCCGGATCGTCTTGCGCGTCCCGATCACGATCAGCGGGTGATCGGCCGGATCGAACCAGCGCAGCAGCCGGACGAGTTGTGAGAGCGGCAGGCTGACGCAGCCGAGAGTCGCGTTGCCGTGGCTGACGTGGAGGAAGATGCCGGAGCCGCGACCGGGGACGATCGGGCGCGTGTTGTAGTCGATCACGGCCAGGTGTCGGTAGGCGGTTGGTGACTGGGACATGTCTTCGCTGGTCGTGCGGAAGGGAGGGCTCGACCCGCAGCGGACATGCTTGAAGCGGTTGTACCAGCGCGAGCGCGGATCTTCGACCCACCAGTCGCCGCAGACGATCCGGTGGTAGCGGTAGCGGACTCCGGGGTTCGGGCCGAGGCCGAACATGAGCGGCTGGATGCCGAACGCGCCGCTCGGCGTCTTCAGGTCGCCCTCGCGCTTGCGCTCGGAGATTCCGCGGATGCCGAGCCACGCCTGCCAAGGCCCCGCCACGCGCGTCCAGCAGTCGCCTCGCTTCTGCCAGACGCGGAGCGCTCCGGTCTGGGAGCTCGGCCGGAGCGACGCGACCGTGACGAGCTGTGTCGCCGAGCCGGTGTCCGCGAGCTGGTTCGCGAGCGTCGGCGGGCAGGACGGCGGCGCGCTCTCTCGGCCGGTTGCCGCGGAGGCGGGGAGGAGGACCAGAGAGGCGATGAGCGCGCAGGCGAGCTTCATCCGGCCATCCAGACTAGTCTCGATGGGCCATGGGCCTCGCCCTCCTCGCCCTGATCGCCGCCTCGAGCCCGCCGTTCACGCACTCTGCGGCTCCCGTAACCCGCGCCCAGCTCGGTAGCTCGTGGCATTCGGGCTGCCCCGTCTCGCCCTCGTCGCTCCGGCGGCTTCGGCTCGGCTACTGGGGCTTCGACGGCAAGCCGCACGTGGGGACACTCGTCGTCAACTCGACCGCGGTCGGCGACCTGACCATCGTCTTCCGGCGCCTGTACCGCGCGCGCTTCCCGTTGCGCCGCATGCGTACGATCGACCACTACGGCTCGAGCGACGAGCGCTCGCTTGCCGCCGACAACACGGCGGCGTTCAATTGCCGCTACGCGGTCGCCCCCGGCCCGCGCCGCTGGTCGGTGCACGCGTTCGGGCTCGCGATCGACGTCAACCCGGTCGAGAATCCGTACCTCGAGAGCGGGCGAGTGCATCCGCGTGCGGGCAAGGCGTACGTGAACCGCTCGAAGATCAGGCCCGGGATGGCGGTGCGCGGCGGGCTTCTCGTCAGCGCGTTCGCGTCCGTGGGCTGGCAGTGGGGCGGCCGCTGGACCGGAACACCGGACTACCAGCACTTCTCGGCGACCGGAGGCTAAGGCTCGACCTCGTACTGGAGGTGCGCGGCGTGCGGCGCCTCGAACGCGTTCGTCAGCCTGAGCCGCAGGTCGGTGCCGAGGTCGCCGAACAGGCTGACGCCCGAGCCGAGCAGGACAGGCGCGATATGCAGCGTGACGTCGTCGACGAGCCCGGCCCGGAGGTACTGCTGGTCGGCGTCGGCGCCGCCGGCGATCGACACGTCCTTGTCGCCCGCCGCGGCGCGTGCCTGCTCGAGCGCGCTCTCGATCCCGTCCGTCACGAAGTGGAACGTCGTCCCACCCTCCATCTCGAGCGGCTGCCGCTCGTGGTGCGTGAGCACGAAGACCGGCACGTGGAAGGGCGGGTTGTCGCCCCACCAGCCATCGGCCCTCGGGTCGTCCGCCCAGGAGCCCTCGCCCCCGCTGAACATGCGGCGGCCCATGATCACGGCTCCGATTCGGTTGAGGGTCGCTTCGAAGAGATCGCCGTCGGGGCCGGTCTCGCCGCCCTCGTGCCCGTGCGGCTTGCGCCAGGCCTCGAGCCGCACGACCCACTCGTGCAACTGCTCGCCCCCTTCGCCCAGGGGCTCCTCGAGCGTGGCGTTCGGGCCGGCCACGTACCCGTCGAGAGACATCGAGATGTCGATGAACACAGCCATCATGTCCTCCCTGTTTCGGTCTGGTTACGGAGACGTGACCGTGCACGAAAAGTCATCGGCGCACGCGTAGGATCGGGTCGATTCGCGGACGGGAGCGGATCAAGGATCGTCGATCAGACGTCCCGTGCGCAAAGAGCGGAAATTTTTCAACGGCGCCCTCGTTGGTTTCTCTAACGTCGGCGATGACTTTCGGGCCGAAGAGGGGTCGTAGGGGGACCGCGATGACCGACCGCAGCGAAAACCAGGCTGGGCGACGACTTGCGCACGAGCGCCTCTCGACGGGCGCGCTCGCACGCTGGGACCGGCTCTGCGCAAGGCACCCCTGGCGGGTCGTCTTCTCGTGG
>DATBGG010000033.1:0-10280 GCA_036558065.1 Gaiellaceae bacterium
CGCCGGCGCTACCGCAGAGCGAGCCAACCGTCGAGATCGTCGAGACCGAGCAGACGACCGAGCAGTACCGGGTCGACACGATGTGCCTCGACAACCGCGGCGGGACGTCCCCGCTCCGCCGCCAGGTCACGAAGAGCCAGGAGTGGAGCCGCTCGTACGAGATCTCGAGCGAGGACACGAAGACGACTGGGAAGAGCCTGAGCCTGCCCCTCGCCGGCGGCACGCTCGGCGTCAATGCCGAGCGGGCGCTCAAGAACGGCTACTCGCTGAGCGAGGACAAGAAGGCGGTCGTCACGGACACCTTCGACTTCGAGGTCCCGGCGAACACGCTGCGCGAGGTCTCGTTCATCTACAAGCAGGTGTGGCAGCACGGCTATCTGCGGATCGACGAGGACGGCGTGACGCGCGACGCGCCGTTCCGGGTCGCCGTCCGGCTCGAGGTCGACCTCGCCCAGAACGACCGAACGACCTAGCCGTTCTCGATGAACTCGGCTGCGGCCTCCGGGTGGGAGGCGTGCCAGGCCGCGAGGTAGAGCTCGAGCTCCATGCGCACGTGGTCGTGTCGCACCGACGAGGGCCTGGAGACCTCGATCGTGTTCGGCGCAACCTGGTCCGCGACATAGTCGCGCTCCGCGAGGAACGTGACGAGCCCGTCGAGGTCGGCGGCGTCCTGGACACGGATTTTCATGAGCTGGGCCTCGATATTGGTTTCGGCAATTTGAGGCCGAAGCTGCGGTGCGTACGGGGGATTTCGACTTACCGAACAGGGTAGGACCGACCGGAAGCAATCGGCGAAAGGAGTCCTAGAGATGGCTGATTTGAACGGGAAGAAGGTCGCCTTCCTCGCGACCGACATGGTGGAGCAGGTCGAGCTCACGAAGCCGTGGGAAGCGGTCGAGCAGGCCGGCGGAAGCCCCGAGCTGATCTCCCTCGAGGAGGGCGAGATCCAGGGTTTCGATCACTACGACAAGGCGGACACGTTCCAGGTCGATCATGCCGTCGGCGACGTGAGCGTCGACGACTACGACGCGCTCGTCATTCCCGGCGGTGTCGGCAATCCCGACACGATGCGCGACGACGAGGGCGCAGTGCGCTTCGTCCGCGAGTTCGCCGAGTCGGGCAAGCCCATGGCCGTGATCTGCCACGGGCCGTGGATGCTCGTCGAGGCCGACGTCGTGCGCGGCAAGAAGCTGACGTCGTTCTCGAGCATCAAGACCGACGTCAAGAACGCGGGCGGACACTGGGTCGACGAGGAGGTCGTCGTCGACGGCAGCCTCGTGACCAGCCGTCAGCCGGACGACATTCCGGCGTTCAACGAGAAGCTGCTCGAGCTCGTCGAGCGCGCGCCCGTCGGCGCCGGCCGCTGAACGTGCCCGTCGAGGCCGCGCTCCTCGACGTCGACGGCACGCTGATCGACTCCAACTACCAGCACACGCTGGCCTGGTTCCGCGCCTTCCGGGAGCACGGCTTCGTGCTCCCGGTCTGGCGCATCCACCGCGCGGTCGGAATGGGCGGCGACCAGCTCGTGCCGGCACTCCTCGGGAAGGACGTGGACGAGGAGCAGGGCGACGAGATCCGCGACACGCGCGACCCGATCTACCAGGCGCTGATCGAGGAGGTCGAGCCCCTCGACGGGGCGCACGAGCTGATCGCCGACCTGAAGGACCGTGGGCTCACGGTCGTCCTCGCCAGCTCGTCGCCGGAGGACGAGCTCGGGCACTACCTCGAGCTGCTCGACGCGCGGGAGCTCGCCGACGCGTGGACGACGAAGGACGACGTCGAGCAGACGAAGCCCGCGCCCGACCTGGTGCGCGCCGCCCTCGCGAAAGCCGAGACCGAGGATGCCGTGATGATCGGCGACACCCGCTGGGACGTGGAGGCGGCCGCGAAGGCCGGGATCGAGACGATCTGCGTGGTCACGGGCGGTTGGTCGGAACAGGAGCTGCGCGAGGCGGGGGCCGTCGCGGTCTTCGATTCGGTCGACGACCTCCGGCAACGCGTGGACGAGACGCCGCTCGGCTAGGTCGTGAGCTCGAGCTCCGCCTGCAGCTCCTGTGGCGTCGTCCTCGGCTCGAGCTCGGCTCGAACTCTCGCGTCGAAGTACGCATAGGCCGTCGTCAGCGCCACAAACGGCATGGCGAGCGCGTAGACGATGCCGGCCACGATGTTGAGCAGCGCGAGCGGCGCATCCGTGAGCAGGATGAGCAGCGCGCCGACAAGAGGCCCCGCTGCGAGCGCAAGGACCGCGCCGACTCCGACCAACGAGGCGATGCGAAGCCACCGATGGCGGACGAGCTCGGCGCTCCGGCGCAGGCTTGCGATGCCGGCCTCACCCTCGAGCTCGACGACTTGCGCGAGCAGGATCCAGCGAACTCCGAGCCACACCGCGACGGGAATCAGGAACCAAGTCGCCGAGAGCGCGACCCACGCCCCGGCGGCGACGGCGAGGCCGCGAAGCAGCGGGCCGAGCCTTCGGAGCGCCAGCCGGTAGGCGTCCATCGGGCCGATCGAACGGCCCTGGTCGATCGCTGCGAGCCCGCAGACGGTTGCCGCCTGGACGAGCGCGAACGCGAGCAGGGCCAGCATCACCCCGACCAAGACAACGAGCAGCACGAGCGCCCCGGCGGATTCCCCGGTGACGTCGATGCCCGCCAGCCCGAACCCTCCGACGATCAGCGCCTGCACGAGAGAGATGACCGCCCCGAGCGGGATCAAGAGCAGGCCGATCCCGAGAAAGAGCCGTGGGCGAGTCACGTACATGCGGCCCGCGGCGGAGAGGATCTGCCCCCAGCTCCGCCGGTGCGCCAGGCGAAGAGGCGTTGCGGGGCGCCATGTCGTTCGCCTGACTCCGAAAACGAGGATGACCAGCAGGGCGAAGAGCACCAGGAGGGTCTGCTGGGGGTTACGGAGCAACTGGACGAGGGCACGCGAGCCGGTCTCGACCGCCTGGCAGAAGAAATCGGTGGCGCCGGTGCCGAGGACACCCGCGGTGGGCACTGCGTAGCTTCGGTCGCGCCAGCCTTTCGACCACTCGATCGGCGCCGTCCACTGCGTCTTCAGGTTCGGGCCGGTCGGGCCGTTGAAGAAGGCCGGCTGCAGCTCGCCCCAGCGCCCTTCGTACGAGATCCAGGGGAACGTGGCCTTCGCCGCTGCGCTGTCGTTCGGGATGGTGACGATCCTCGGCTGCAGCTCGAGGCTCGGTCCTCGCGTGTCGTCACAGCCGACGCCCGCCTCGGCCGAGCTTCCGAGGTAGAGCGCGGACGTGTACTTGTTGGCATGCGAGCCCGCAGCCGGGTACACGACGGGGTGCGTCGAGTCGACGATCTCGAGCTTCTCGTCGCCCCAGTCCGCGCGCTCGGCTCCTTCGTGCGAGCTGTAGCCGACCGCGACCGGGTCCTCGCCCAGCGCGGCGCCCGCATCCGACGCCTCGAAGTTGAGCTGGATCATCTCCCAGTCGCCTTCGTGCAGGTTGTTGAACTTGTTGAAGACCCAGAAGAACCAGTACTGGAGCGCCAGCTGGCCGGGGTCGTCCGGGTCCGTCGCCACGTGAGCGTAGACCGCCGGCGATTCTCCCCCCTCGAGCCTGCGCTCCCAGCGCTCGTAGTCGCACCCCGGCTGGAGCGCATTGCCCGGGAAGTCGAGGTGGTAGGCGTAGAGCCCGGGGAGATCCTTCGCGGTGGGTGCGATCTTCACGAGATCCGTCGGGTTCCAGGGCCCGCGCAGCGCAACGGTGGGCTCGTCCAGCACCGCGTCGACGTCGATCGGGCGGTAGGGCTCTCCGTGCCCGCACTCCTCGCTCTGCTCCACGATCCGTACGACCGGTGCGTAACGGTCGGCGAGCGCCTGCTCGTCGGTCAGGCCCGCGCGAGAGGGCGCCACTTGCACGAGACCGGCAGCCGCGATGAGCGCGACCAGGGCGGCGCGCGCGACAGGAGCCGGTTGCGACATGCTCACTGCGCGGCTTTCGACGCGTGGAGCGCCACTCCCGCGAAGATGGGAGCACATGGTCACGGCCGACGACGTATGCGCCTTCGCGCGGACGCTGCCGCGGAGCAGCGAGGCGTTCGTCCGCGGGCGCGTCAAGTTCCGGATCGGTCGGATCGTCTACCTGTCGCTCTCGAAGGACGGCTCGACGCTCGGCTTCGCGTTCCCGAAGGAGTGGCGGCAGGCGCTCGTCGAGTCGGAGCCGGAGAAGTTCTCGCTTCCGAGTGACTTCGACATGCGCTACCACTGGGTTCATGTGAGGCTGGACGCGATCGACGCCGACGAGATGCGCGAGCTCGTCGAGGACGCGTGGGCCTTCTGCGTTCCGAAGCGCGTGGCCGACGAGTACGCCGCGGCGCACGGCTACCGCTGAGCGGCGAGGCTATCCTTCGGACTGCGCGGTGGCGGTAGCTCAGTTGGTAGAGCCCCGGGTTGTGGTCCCGGTGGTCGCGGGTTCAAGTCCCGTCCGCCACCCCTCGTACGCCAGGGCCCCGTAGCTCAGTGGATAGAGCAACGGACTTCGAATCCGTGTGCGGAGGTTCGATCCCTCCCGGGGCCATTTCTTCGCCTCCGGCGAAGAAATGCCGAAGCCCACGGCCGGCAGGCCCTGGGCAAGGCCGCCGGGGTGGTGTCAGCCGCGAGCTCTGGTGCGGGCGCGAGACACGAGAAGTGGTGCCTGCCGCACTTGGCGTCTAGTCCTCGTGAGCTTCGGCGATCGACCGCGGCGCGGGGGCGTCCTCGAAGCGGACGTTGCCGGCGGGAACCATCCACGTCATCACCTCGACCGCGAGCCGGCCCGCCCGCACCGCCGGGTCTTCGCTGCTGAGCCGGCGCGCCGTCTCGAGATCACACGCCATGATCGAGATCCCCCGCAGGCGCTCGTCGTCCTGGTCGACGAGCGGCCCTCCGCCGATGAGGTAGCCGCGGTCGCGCAGATCCGCCCGGAAGGCCAGATGCCGATCCTGGAGCTCGTTCGCCTCCTCCTCCGTCAGCTCCGGCGCATCGGGCCGGAGCACGAGCAGCACGAGCGTGTGCCGGTCGAACTCCATGTTGCGAATTAGATCAGTGCGCCGCGAGGATGAACGCCAGCGGCGCGACGGTGATCGCCACCGCCGAGAGCCAGACCGTCGCCAGCTCGATCGAGCCCAGCTCCTGCATGGAGACGATCGGCGGGAAAACGGATCTCGCCGCCGGAGGTGAGGGGGAGAGGAGGCCGCGAGCCATGCGACGAACCTCCGGCGGCGAGACGAGGACGAGCTCCGGGCTGAGCGGTCCTGGGAGGGGGTCAGGTGTGAGAGCAGCGTCCAAGCGGCTCGATTCTGCTCATTCGAGAAGTCGCAGTCATCACTCGATCGAGTGATGCTCGCGCGATGCGGGTGAGAGGACTCGAACCTCCAAGGGCGCTAGCCCACCGGCTCCTAAAGCCGGCGCGTGTACCAGTTCCGCCACACCCGCGGGGATTCACAGGATAGAGATCGGGTACTGGGTCTCCATGGCAACTCCAGAAGAGCGCGAGCAGGAGAGCCGCGAGAGCGACGTCACGAAGTTCGAGGAGCGCCTCGAGGAAGACCGCGAGGAGCAGCACGAGGCAGCCCAGAAAGTCGGGCAGCCCCTCGAACCGCAGGACGACGACTCGTAGCTACCGGATCCTGTAGGGCGCGCAGCCCTTCGCCTGGTTCGCTGCCTTGTCCCAGGCCGTGACGCACGCGAAGTAGCGCCCGGCGGGAAGGCGCCGCGTGAGCGGCTTCTTCGTGTAGAAGGTCGCGCGCGTCGTCCAGCTCAGCCGGTTGAAGCCGAAGTCGACCCACATCGCGAGCCGGCCCCGGTACATGAACGACACCCGGATGCGCACGAAGTCTCGGTCGTCGGCCGCCCGGAAGTGAAGGAACGCCCTCTTGCCGCGCACGGCCGCGCCCGAGAAGACCTTGACGCGCGGCTTGACGCGGTCGAGCTGGCAAGCGTCGCCCTTCCCGTCGCGGTTCGAGTCGCGTTGGTCCGGGTTGACCGCGGTCGGGCAGTTGTCGCGCGAGTCGTCGATGCCGTCGCGATCCGCGTCGGGGAGCTTGGCCACGAACATCGACGTCGGGCTCGTCACCGGCCCCGCGGACGTGGTGATGCTCACGCGCCAGTACCAGACCGTCCCGGCGGGCGGCGGAGCCGTCAGCGTGAGCTGGTTCAGCGTGAAGCAGTTCGGGTCGTCCCACGGGCACATGCGGCTCAGCTGGGTCAGGTTCGTGTCGAAGGACGGGCTCGTGGAGAGCTGCCAGGTCACCGTCGTGTCCTCGGGCTCGTCCCAGACGACGTGCCAGGAGAACGTCGTCGGCGTCGACGTGATGACCGTCGCGCCGGTCGCGGGGTTGATCAGGGAGATCGAGGGTGCTGCCGCGTCCGCGGGCGGCGCGGACGCGAACAGCGCGGCGGAAAGCACAGCGGCTGCGAGGGCGGCTCGCGGCATGTGTCCCACCTCATCGGACGGTCGCGAGCTTCCGTCGATGCCTCTTTCGAGCGTATCGGGCGCGGCCGGCGAGAAGCTCGGCCGCTCCGAGGAGCACGAGCGTCTGCACCGCGAGCCAGTACCACGGGTAGCGAACCGGGTCGAGCGCCATCCGCACCGCGACGACCGTCAGCGGTGCGAGCCAGACCGCGTGCAGCGTCCGTCTAAGCAGCCACCCGACACCGGCGCCGGCCGCCAGGGCCACGACACCCTGGGCGACCCTCATCGGCCACGTGAAATGCGTGCCGGGGGCAACGACCAGGCTGAGCAGTGTGTCGCCGTTCACCTGCCAGTGAAAAGCGAACATCCGAAACTCGCCGGCGAACGGAAGGTAGAGCGCCGCCGCGACACCGGCTTCGACGGCGAGCCCTCGGAGAGCCGAGCGCACCTCGGGGGCGAGAACGAAGACGACCGCGCCCAGCACGCCCCAGACTTCGAGCCCGGCGGAGAGACCGACGAGCGCTCCCGCCCGGAACGTCCGTCCCTCGCGAGCGTCAGACGCAGCAAGCACCCAGAGGAGAGGCACGACCACCTGCGCGGGATGCCCGTCCTGGTAGGCGCCGTAGGTCAGGCCGAGCACAACCGCGGCCATGCACACGGCGAACCGGAGCCACGGATCACGCCCGGCGAGCAGACGTCCCGCGGCGACCCAGAAGAGCGCGGCGACTCCGAGCTGGACGGCGAGCGCAAGCACGCCGGCGAGATCAGCAAGCCGAAAGGCAAGCAGCTGCAGCGGGCCCACCTGGACGCTCGGGTCCGCGAACCAGTCCCAGAACAGCTTCTGCGAGGTGTGCGCGAAGAACGCGAGGTCGCCGGTGTCCGCCGGATGGACGAACAGCGCGACCGCCGCCGCGAAGAGGAGGAAGACCGCACCTCGCACGTTCATGACTTCGACCTCGAGCGGGCCTTTCTTGAGCGCAAGTCCCAGCCCTGCAAGGTGCTGGCAGAATGGCTGCGCCTTGAAGACGTCCGTCCAAGAGCTGTCCGAGAACCGGGTTCGCCTCGAGGTCGAGGTCCCCGGCGACCACCTCAAACACGCCGTCGAGCACGCCTCGTCCGATCTCGCGGAATCGACGAAGATCCCCGGCTTCCGCAAGGGCAAGGTCCCGCAGAAGGTGCTCGAGGCGCGGCTCGGCCGCGATCGCATCTACACCGAGGCGGTCGACTCGCACATCGGCGGCTGGTTCTGGAACGCAGCCGAGGAGGCAGGCATCAGGCCGGTCTCGCGGCCCGAGCTGACCTTCGATCTGCCGGCGACGGACGATCAGCCCTTCAACTTCACCGCCGAGGTCGATGTCCAGGCCGCGCCCGAGGTCGCGGACTGGGCCGGTCTCGAGGTGCCCGCACCCGAGCCCGAGGTGCCCGAGGAGCTCGTCGAGCGCGAGCTGGAGATTCTGCGCGCCTCGGTCGCCGAGCTCGCTCCGGTCGAGGACCGCCCCGCGAAGGACGGCGACGTCCTCGTCGTCGACCTCGTCGACGAGACCGGGGAGGCGCAGCGCGACTACGTCGTCCAGCTGGGGGCCGGCCGTCTCGTCGAGGAGATCGAGCGCGGGCTGCGCGGCATGAGCCCGGGCGAGACGAAGAAGATTTCCTACACGTCGCCGGAGGGCGGCACGAAGCAGGCCGAGGCGACGGTGAAGGAGCTGAAGGAACCGGTGCTGCCGCCGCTCGACGACGAGCTCGCCAAGGCTGCGAGCGAGTTCGAGACGCTCGCCGAGCTCCGCGCGGAGATCGAGGAGCGGCTGCGCGAGGCGATCCAGGCCGAGCTCGACGCCGACTTCCGGGCAGGCGCGGTCGACAAGCTCGTCGAGGCTTCGAACGTCGAAGTCGCCGACTCGCTGGTCGAAGCGCGCGCGGCGGAGCTCCTCGGCGGGATGCTTCGCTCGCTCGAGCGCCGAGGCCTCGATGCCGAGACCTATCTCCGGGTGACCGGCCAGACCGCAGACCAGCTCCGCGAGACCCTCCGCAACGAGGCGCGGCGCGCGATCGCCCGCGAGCTCGTGCTCGAGGTCGTCGCCGACAAGCTCGCGGTCGAGGTCTCGGACGACGAGATCAAGGAGCTCGTCCGCGAGCAGGCCGAGGCCGCCGACGAGAACGCCGACGAGGTGATCGAGCAGCTCTGGCAGACCGGACGCCACGAGCGCCTGCGCCAGGACCTCCGCCTGAAGAAGGCCCTCGACCGGATCGTCGAGGATGTCAAGCCCATCCCCGTCGACCTCGCCCGGGCGCGCGAGAGCATCTGGACGCCCGAGAAGGAAAAACCCGCAACGCCTACGAAACTGTGGACCCCGAGCAGCAAGGAGCCTGCATGAGATACGACCCGCAAAACAGCCCGCTCGTCCCGATGGTCGTCGAACAGACCTCGCGCGGCGAGCGCGCGTTCGACATCTACTCCCGGCTGCTCAACGAGCGCATCATCTTCCTGGGGACGCCCGTCGACGACCAGATCGCGAACCTGATCATCGCCCAGCTCCTCCACCTCGAGTCGGAGGACCCGGACAAGGACATCGCCCTCTACATCAACTCACCGGGCGGATCCGTGTACCACGGGCTCGCCGTCTACGACACGATGCAGTTCATCAAGCCCGACGTGCAGACGATCTGCGTCGGGATCGCGATGTCGATGGGGGCGCTACTCTTGGCCGGCGGCGCGCAAGGAAAGCGGATGGCGCTGCCGAACGCAAAGATCCTGATCCACCAGGTCTGGGGTGGGTTCCAGGGCCAGGCGACCGACATCGAGATCCACGCGCGGGAAACGATCGCGCTCAAGCGAAAGCTCGAGGAGATCATGGGAACGCATACCGGGCAGGACCTCGACAAAGTCTCGAAGGACATGGAGCGCGACTTCTTCATGACCGCAGAAGAAGCGAAGGAATACGGAATCATCGACACTGTGATCGAGCATCGCTGACGCTAGGGATAGGCAAGAGGCCAATTTCGATGTACAAGGTGATTGGGGATGGCTAGGGCGAGCGAAGGAAACGAGCAGCTTCTCTGCAGCTTCTGCGGGAAGTCACAGCGCCAGGTCAAGAAGCTGATCGCGGGACCTGGGGTCTACATCTGCGACGAGTGCATCGATCTCTGCAACGAGATCATCGACGAGGAGCTGACGACTCCGGCCTCGCTCGACCTGGAGAACCTGCCTCGCCCGAAGGACATCTACGCGGTTCTCAACGACTACGTCGTCTCGCAGGAAGAGGCGAAGCGCACGCTCGCGGTTGCGGTCTACAACCACTACAAGCGCGTGCAGATGGGCTCGGAGGAAGCGGACGTCGAGCTCCAGAAGTCGAACATCCTGCTGCTCGGGCCGACCGGATGTGGGAAGACGCTGCTGGCCCAGACGCTGGCGCGGATCCTGAACGTCCCGTTCGCGATCGCCGACGCGACGGCGCTGACCGAGGCCGGCTACGTGGGCGAGGATGTCGAGAACATCCTCTTGAAGCTGATCCAGGCCGCGGACTTCGACATCAAGAAGGCCGAGACCGGGATCATCTACATCGACGAGGTGGACAAGATCGCGCGCAAGGCGGACAACCCGTCGATCACGCGCGACGTGTCCGGCGAGGGCGTGCAGCAGGCGCTGCTGAAGATCCTCGAGGGCACGGTCGCCTCGGTTCCGCCGCAGGGCGGCCGCAAGCATCCGCACCAGGAGTTCCTGTCGATCGACACGACGAACGTCCTCTTCATCTGCGGCGGCGCGTTCGCCGGGCTGGAGAAGATCATCGGCAAGCGGATCGGCAAGAACGCGGTCGGCTTCGGCGCGGACATCCGCTCGCGCCACGACGCCGACAAGTCGGAGCTG
>DATBGG010000034.1:0-18109 GCA_036558065.1 Gaiellaceae bacterium
CGGCTCGTCCACCTCGAGGATCTCGACGGGCTCGCCGAGTCCCGTGATCCCGGCCACTCGCATCCTGGGTCGCTAGCCGCGACGGGCCACGAAGACGTACTCGCGGCTGTCGTCGTCGAGCGGTTCGCCCGCAAATCCGCCGTAAAGAGCTTCGAGGTGCAGGCCTGCAACGTCGAGGAGGCCCAGCCATTCGTTCTTGGTAGCCCACCAGAGCGAGCCGGTTCCACCGTCGTCCAAGGTGATGTCGACTCGGTTGTCGCTGACGCTGTAGTGGCTCGTGTGCGGCACCGGTACTCCGGGGTTGGCGTCGGCGTGCTGCCCGTCTATCGCGGATGCGATGTGATGGTCGAAGGCGAATGCGTTCCAGGCGAAACGACCGTCGGGCAGCAGCGACGCCGCGACGCGCTCGAAGCAACGGCGCCGATCGGCCCAGGTGGGCAGATGCAGCAAAGACCGGCCGGGGCAGTAGATCAGCGCCGCGGGCTCCTCGAGGTCAAGTTCCCTGATGTCGCCCTCGCGCAGGTCGAGCTCGACTCCCTGCTCAGCTGCGCGCAGTCGTGCCTGCGCGAGCATCCCGCGCGAAGAGTCGATGCCGACCACACGCCTGCCCGTTGCCTGGGCGACCGGAATCGCAACTCGCCCGGTACCAACGGCAAGCTCGACCATCGGCCCGTCAGCCTCACGGGCAAGCCCGACGTAGAACGGAACGTCAGCGCTGTCGCCGTTCGACGCCTCCGCGTATCGGTCCGCCCAGGCGTCGTACCAACTCGACATGGCACGCAATCTACGCGCACGGGAGACGGCCTGAAGTTAGGGGGCGAGCCGGAGGAATCGCTCGATCATTGCGTTCACCTGCTCGGGCGCCTCGAGCTGGTGGAAGTGACCCGCGCCGACGGTGATCCCGACCTCCAAGTCAGGCTTCAGCCCGAGGAGGCGAACGATGCCTGGAATGTCGCCGGCCTCCGTGCGAAGGAGCAACACGGGCAGGTTGCAGCGCGCGAAGGGCTCACGGCCGTTCCATTCGCTGACGCCGCGGATGACCGCTGCGGCGACGGGCTGCTCCGGGAGGCACATGTGCTCGACAATCCAGCCTGCGAGCTCCTCGTCGCGCGTATCAAAGCCGTGAACGTAGGTGCGGCGTATCTCCGCGCCGTCGGGCCCCTCGAGCTGCTCCGCGAATCGGGTGAAGAACTCGATCGTGTCGGGCTGCGGGTCGATCGGGCCGGGATCGACGAGGACGAGCGCGCTCGGCAGCGGCTGATGGCGGCCGCCGAGCTCGACCGCGATCATCCCGCCGAGGCTGTGGCCCACGACGATCGGCTTCTCGATTCCGACCGCCGCGCAGAACGCCGCCACGTCGTCGGCGAGCTCGGGGATCGCGTAGCCGTCGGCCGGGCTGTCACTCTGGCCGACCCCGCGCAGGTCAAGCGCCGTGACGGCGTGGTTGCGTGCGAAGTGGTCGAACTGCGGCTGGAACGCGGTGTGGTCGCAGCACCAGCCGGGCAGGAAGAGCAGTTCCGGCTCGCCGCTCCCGCCGCGCTCGTAGTACAGCCTGACCCTCTCGACCTCCGCGTACGGCACGACGAGGCGATCGTCTCACAGCCGGCATCTCGAGTTAGACGTCCAGGCGCGAGTCTTCGAGGTCGAGGTCGCGTGTGACGCGATTCATGACGTCCTCGCTGATCTTGCCCTCGTTGCGGAGAGCGACGACCGCGCCGCGCTCGGCGGCGAGCAGCTCGCGGCGCAGGCGCTGGTAGTCCTGGGAGCGCATCTCGATGCCGTCGTCGTCGTTTCCGTCGAGGCGGGCGCCGAACCGGGTCCGGCGGAAGTTGTACGCGCCCCGGACGCGCTCGGCGGTGTCGTCGCGCACCCAGTCCTCGTCGACGAGCTCCTCGAGCCGGGCGAGACCGGCGTCGACAGCGTGGATCCGCGCCTTCGCGTCCTCGCGGTCGTCGAGGTCGTCGCGCTCGAGCTTCAGCACGCGCACGACTGCCGGCAGCGTGAGCCCCTGGATGACGAGCGTCGAGAGCACGACCGAGAAGGCGAGGAAGACGACGAGCGAGCGTTCGGGGAACGGCCCGCCGGAGTCGATGGTGAGCGGAATCGCCAACGCCGCGGCCAGCGTGATGCCTCCGCGCATCCCGGCCCACCCGATGAACGAGATGAACTGCCACGAGGGCGTCGGGTCGCGTTCACGCAGGCTGCGCGAGAGCCAGCGCGGGACGTGCGCGATCGGGAAGCCGTACGCGAACCGGGCAGCGACGACGACGACCCAGACCAGTGCCGCGTAGCCGACGAGCTCCTGCCACGAGCGCCCGTGGAGCTGGTCGAGGATCGGCCGGAGCTGGAGCCCGACGAGCCCGAACAGGAGCGCGTTCAGCAGGAAGTTGAAGATCGCCCAGAAGCCGTCTCCCTGAAGCCGGGTGTCGACCGTCGTCAGCTCAGGCGTGTACCAACCCATGTACACGCCTGCCGTGACGACGGCGAGCACGCCTGAGGCGCCCACTGCCGATGCGGGCAGAAAGACGACGTAGCCGGTCAGGAACGCGATCGTGATCTCCAGCGGGGGGTTGTTCACGCGGTAGCGGATGAACCGGATCACGCGCCCGAGCAGAAGGCCGATCGCGATGCCGCCGAGCACGGTCCAGACGAAGTCGCCGGCCGCATGCGCGAGCGAGAACGACCCGGTGACGACCGCGGCGACGGCGAACTTGAACAGGACGAGCGCCGTGCCGTCGTTCATCAGGCTCTCCCCCTCCACGATCGCGATCGCCCGCCGCGGCACGCCGAACCTGCGCGCGATCGAGGTCGCGGCGAGCGGATCCGTAGGCGAGACGACCGCGCCGAGCACGAAGCTGACCGACCACGAGAGTCCGACCACGTAGTGGGCGGCGACGGCGACGGCGACCATCGTCACGACGACGAGCCCGATCGCCAGCAGCGAGATCGGGCGCAGGTTGCGCTTCAGGTCGCGCAGTCCGGTGTTGAACGCGGCCGAGTAGAGGAGCGGCGGCAGGATCCCGAAGATGACCGCGTCCGGCGGCAGCATCACCGTCGGTACCCCGGGCGCGAAGCCGAGCGCGAGCCCGCCGACGACGAGCAGGATCGGATACGGGATGCGCAGCGGGTCTGCGAGCAGCAGGAGCGCAGCCGCCGTGACGAGGAGCATCAGCAGCTGAAGCTCTTCATGTGCCCCGAAGCTGCCCACCTGTGGATCTAGAGTAGTGCCGCATGTGCGGGATCTGCGGAATCGCGTCTGCCCGCGGCACCGTCGACCCCGGCCGGCTGGCCGCCATGAGCTCGACGCTCGTCCATCGTGGGCCCGACTCGGACGGGACCTATGTCGACGGCCCGGTCGGGCTCGCGGCGCGGCGGCTCGCGATCATCGATCTCCAGACCGGCGACCAGCCGATCACACGCGAGGAGCACGGCGTCACGGTCGTCCAGAACGGCGAGATCTACAACTACGAGGAGCTGCGGCGCGAGCTCTTGCGGGCCGGCCATCGCTTCTCGACGAGCGGCGACACCGAGGTGCTGATCCACCTCTACGCCGAGCACGGCGACCGATTCGTCGAGCGGCTGCGTGGGATGTTCGCGCTCGCGCTCTGGGACGCCGAGCGCGGGCGGCTCGTGCTCGCGCGCGATCGCTTCGGGATCAAGCCGCTCTACTACCGCGACGCGGGCGGCGAGCTCGAGTTCGCGTCCGAGCTGCGGGCGCTGCCGCGCGGTGAGATCGACCTCGACGCGCTCGACGCGTTCCTCGCGTTCAACTCCGTGCCCGGGCCGCTGACGATCTTCCGGGACGTGCGGAAGCTCCAGCCGGGCCACCTCCTGTCGTGGCAGGACGGGCGCGTTCAGGTCGTCCGGTTCGCGCGGCCCGCGCCGGTTCCGGCTGACGACGTGCGAGACGACGACGAAGCGGAGCTCGTCGAGGAGCTGCGCGCACGGCTCCGCGACTCCGTCCGCGCACACCTCGTGTCCGACGTGCCGGTCGGAGTGCTGCTCTCCGGCGGGATCGACTCGTCCGTGCTCGCGGCGCTGGCCGCCCAGGAATTGTCCGAGCCGCTGCGCACGTTCTCGATCGGGTTCGAGGAGCGAAGCTTCGACGAGCTCGCCGACGCACGCCTCGTCGCCGCGCGGTACGGGACCGACCATCGTGAGCTCGTCCTCCGTCCGGATGCGGCGCTCCTGCTGCCCGCGCTGGCCGAGGCCTTCGACGAGCCGTTCGCCGACTCGTCGGCGCTCCCGACCTACCTCGTCTCGCAGCTCGCGGCCCAGGACGTGAAGGTCGCGCTCTCAGGGGAGGGCGGCGACGAGCTCTTCGGCGGCTACTACACCTACGCCGCGGACCTGCTCGCCGAGCGGGCGGGCTGGACGGCGCCGCTCCTACGTCCGGTCGTCGAGCGGTTGCCGTCGTCGAGCGCCAAGGCGAGCTTCGACTACAAGGCGAAGCGGTTCGTCCGCGCCGCCCACCTGCCGCCGCTCGAGCGTCACCATGGCTGGAAAGAGATCTTCTCGCCCGACGCGCGCGCCGAGCTGACCGGCCGCCGCAACGGCTTCGACCCCGTCGACCTGCTCCGGGCGCGCTTCGACGAGACCGAGGGCGCCGACCTCCTCGCGCGGCTCCAGGACGTCGACCTCGGCACCTACCTCGTCGACGACCTGCTCGTGAAGACCGACCGCGCCTCGATGGCGCACTCGCTCGAGGCGCGCGTCCCGTTCCTCGACCCGGCCGTGACGACCTTCTCCCTCGGGCTCGCGGACCGGCACAAGGTGCGCGGGCTGAAGAAGAAGATCCTGTTGCGAAAGGCGGCCGCGCCCCTGATCCCGGACGAGCTGCGGCGGCGGCGCAAGCGCGGGTTCTCGATCCCCGCCACGGCTTGGTTGCGCGGCGAGCTCGAGCCCTTCGCGCGCCAGACGCTCTCGGCGGCCACGCTGGAGCGCCAGGGGTTCTTCCGGCCCGAGACCGTGACGAGGCTGATCGACGACCACGTCGCCGGGCGCGAGGATCTGAGTCGCCAGCTCTGGGGGCTCCTGATGTTCACGCTCTGGCACGAGCGCCACGTCGAGCGCGAGCCCGGGCCGCTGCGGGAGCCGAAGATCGAAGCACTCTCTCGGTGAAGGTCTGGGTCGACATCTCGGCGCCGGCGCACGTGCTGGTGTTTCGGCCGCTGATCGCGCTCCTGCGCGAGCGGGGCGACGAGGTGGAGGTCACGACGCGCGACTACGCGCAGACGCTCGAGCTCCTCGACCGCCACGGGATCGAAGCCGAGGTGCTCGGGGCGCACGGCGGCCGCTCGCGCGTCGCGAAGGCGTTCGCGCTCACGTCACGGCTCCGCGCGCTCAAGCGCTACGCGAAGCGGCGCGGCTACGACCTCGCGCTCGCTCACGGCTCCCACGAGCTGACGATCACGGCACGTCGGCTCGGGATCCCGAGCGCGACGACACACGACTACGAGTACGCGACGCTCCAGCACCATCTCGGCGACCGCGCCGCGACCCGGGTGGTCGTCCCGGACGCGATCCCGGCGGAACGCATGGCCCGCTTCGGCGTGCGCCCGCCCAAGCTCCTGCAGTACCCGGGCCTCAAGGAGGAGTACTACCTCTTCGACTTCGAGCCCGATCCGAGCGTCCTCGACGAGTTGCTGGTCAACCGGGAGCGCACGCTCGTCGTCGTGCGCACGCCGCCTGACGTCTCGCTCTACCACCGGCGCTCCAACCCGTTCTTCCCGCGGCTGCTCGCGTATCTCGGGCGCGAGGGCGGCGTGCAGGCGGTCGTCCTCCCGCGCAGCGCCGAGCAGCGCGACTACGTCCGCAGCCTGCAGCTTCCGTCGCTGATCGTCCCCGAGCGCGCAGTGGACGCGCAGAGCCTGATCGCGCTCGCCGACCTCGTCGTCTCGGCCGGCGGGACGATGAACCGCGAAGCGGCTGCCCTCGGGGTGCCCGTCTACACGACGTACGGCGGCAGGCTGGGCGGAGTGGACGAGATGCTCTTGCGTGAAGGCCGGCTGAGGCCGCTCACCGACCCGCGGGCGCTCGAGCTAGAGAAACGCGGCGACGGCGGGACGAGCCGTGTGCGCCGCGACCCGCAGATCATGCTCGACCTGCTGCTCTCAGCTCGCGATCGCGGCTAGGACTGCCTCCCCATAGCGCTCGAGCTTCGACGGCCCGACACCCGGAACCTCGGCCAGCTCCTCCTTCGTGCGTGGGGCCCGGCGCACGATCTCGGCCAGCGTCGAGTTGTGGAAGATGACGTAGGCGGGCTTCTCCTCGGCCTTCGCCGTCTTCAACCGCCACTCCTTGAGCGTCTCGTAGAGCGGATCGTCGGGCTCGACCGGCTTGGGCGCGGGCGCTCGCAGGTCGAGCTCGGCGAGGAAGCGGCTCGGCTTGCCGGACCACGTGACGCTGAGGTGGCGCTTCGCGCGCGTGAGGCCGACGTACAGCAGGCGACGCTCCTCGGCCAGCGCATCGTCCGTCTTCGAGAGCTTCGACGGCAGCTCCTTCTCCTCGAGTCGCGGGAGGAAGACGGCCTCGAACTCGAGCCCTTTCGCCCGGTGATAGGTGAGGAGGTGCACGCCACGGCCCGCATGCGTGCCGAATCGCTCGTGGAGGGAGGCGACGAACTCGTCGACGGTGCCTTCGAACTCCTCCGCGAGCCTCACCAGGCGCGCGAGGTCGTTCTGGCGCGTGACCTCGCGCTCTCCGAGCCGGTCGGGGATCGTCTCGAGCATGCCCTGCTCGAGCGCGACGCGCCTCACGTCCACGAGCGGCCGCCCGCGCATTGCCTTGAGCAGCTGTTTCGCCCCTTCGCGCGCCATGAGCGCCGCGCCCTGCGAAGGGATCCCGGCCTCGCTCAGCGCCTCTTCGTAGTCGGCCGAGCGTGCGTTCGTGCGGAAGAGGATCGCCATCTCCTCGTACGGCGCGCCGTCTTCGTGGAGCTCCTGGACGCGCTCGACGAGGAACGCCGCCTCGAGCCGCGGCTCGGAGAACGAGCGCGTGACGGGCTCCGGCCCGGGCGGGCGAGTCGCGCGCAGCACCTTCTCCGCACCGCCGAGCTTTGGCACGAGCCTGTTGGCGAACTCGAGGATCTCCGGCGTCGAGCGGTAGTTCTCCTCGAGGCGGACAACGGTCGCATGCGGGAAACGGGTCGGCATCGCCAGCAGGCACTCGGGGCTCGCGCCGGTGAACGCATAGATGGACTGGTAGTCGTCGCCGACCGCGCACAGCTCGTCGCGGTCGCCGAGCCAGCGGTCGAGGAGCGTCTGCTGGAGGACGTTCACGTCCTGGTACTCGTCGACCGTGAAGGCCCCGTAGCGGTCGCGCACCTGCTCGAGCGCGCCTTCGTCGGAGTCGAAGAGGCGGATCGTCAGCTCGATCAGGTCCTCGAAGTCGACCCAGCCGTCCCGCTCCTTGCGCTGCTCGTACGTCGTGTAGACGCGAAGCATCAGGTCCTCGGGGATCGGCGGGCGGTGCTCGCCGAGCGAGCCCAGGTAGTCGGCGGGCGTGATGCGGCGGTTCTTCGCCCATTCGATCTCGGTCGCGAGGTCGGCTGCGGGCCGGAACCGGTACGGACGCGGGAGCGAGTTCCCGATGTAGCGGAGCGGCAACGCCTTCGAGGCGAGGATCCGTCCCGGCGGCTCGGAGGCGAAGAACCGAAGCTGGCCGAGCGCCGCCGCGTGGAACGTCGCGCACCTGACGCCCGGCACGCCGAGCTCCTCGAGCCGCCCGCGCATCTCGCCGGCCGCCTTGTCCGTGAACGTGACCGCGAGGATCTCGTCGGAACGAAAAGCCCTGCTCTCGACCTGGTTCGCGACGCGATGGGTGATCGTCGTCGTCTTCCCGGAGCCCGCACCCGCGAGGATGCAGACCGGCCCGTTGACCGCCTCGACGGCGCGCTGCTGCTCTGAGTTGAGCACGCGTCCACCCTAGAAGCGCCGCCGGAAGACGTTAGTGAAGAGTCTGTTCCGAAACCGTGTCGGCTTGCGGAACGCCGACCCGCCGCGGCGAGCGCACCATCGTCGACAGGCGCGACACGACCTCGAGCGTCTCCCCGGCGGCCACGAGCTCCTCCAACGCGCCCAGCTCCTCCTCGAGCCAGACGCCGTCGACCGGAGCCCGTCGCGCGCGATGGATCTTCGCGTGCTCGGTCTCGCCGACGACCTCGTCCTCGCCCCACAGCTCCTCGTGCATCTTCTCGCCCGCGCGGACGCCGATGAACTCGATCGGGATCTCGCGGTCGGGCTCCTTGCCGGAGAGGCGGATCATCGACTGCGCGAGCTCGAGGATGCTCACGGGCTCGCCCATGTCGAGCACGAAGATCTCGCCACGCCCGCCGATCGAGCCGGCCTGGATCACGAGCGAGATCGCCTCGGGTGTCGTCATGAAGTACCGCGTCATGTCCGGGTGCGTCACGGTCACCGGCCCGCCCTTCGCGATCTGGCGCTTGAAGATCTGGATGACGCTGCCCGAGGAGTCGAGGACGTTCCCGAACCGAACGGCGACGAATCGCGTCGAGATGTCCTCGCGCTGGCCGTACGCCTCGACGATCCACTCGCAGAGCGCCTTCGACTGGCCGTAGACCGCCTGCGCGATCAGCGCCTTGTCCGTGGAGACCAGCACGAATCGGCCGGCGCCGAACTCGACTGCGACCTCGGCGATCGTCTTCGTCGCCAGCACGTTGTTGCGCACGCCCTCGAGCGGGTTCGCCTCCATCATCGGAACGTGCTTGTAGGCCGCGGCGTGGAAGACGACCCCAGGCCGGTAGCGGTCGAACACCTGCCGGAGCTTCTCGCGGTTCCCGACGTCGGCGATCACCGGGATCGCCGCCGGAAAACTGCGCTCGTCGACCAGCTCGCGCTCGATGTTGAACAGGGCCGTCTCCGCCTGGTCGACGAGGATCAGCCGTGACGCACCGGCCCGCGCGACCTGGCGGCAGAGCTCCGATCCAATCGAGCCGCCCGCGCCCGAGACGAGCACGGTCTCGCCCTGCAGGTAGTCCGAGATCGCATCGAAGTCGACCTCGACGGGCTCGCGGCCGAGGATGTCCTCGACCTGCACAGGCCGGATCTGCGCCGCGAGGTTCGTGTCGCCGGAGATCAGCTCGTACAGGCCGGGCAGCGTCTTCACCGGAACCTGCGCGTCGCGAGCGTGCTCGACAACCTTCTGCCGCACGTCGCCAGAGGCGGACGGGATCGCGATCAGCAGCTCGTCCGGCTTGTTGTCGCGGAGGATGTGCGGCAGCTCGTCGGTCGTCCCGAGCACGCGCACGCCGTGCAGCCTGAGGTTCTTCTTGCGCGGGTCGTCGTCGACGACTCCGATCGGCGTGTAGCCGAGCGCGCGCGACTTCTGCATCTCGCGGATCACGAGCTGGGCCGCGTCGCCCGCGCCCACGATCACGACCTCCTTGCCGCGAGCGACGAGGCTCGCCGCACCGGGCCGCTCGAAGATCGTGCGCGCCAGTAGCCGCGAACCGGCGATCAGCGCGAGCAGGATCAGCCAGTCGAGGATCGCGATCCCCCGCGGGAGACGCGCGGTGTCGGCCGGAGGGAAGAAGTAGACGATGAGGCTCGCCGCGAGCGACGCGACCGTTACGCCCTGGGCCGCTCCCCACATGTCTCGGGTAGACACGTAGCGCCACCAGCGGTTGTAGAACCCGAACAGGGTGAAGACGACGAGCTTGATCGCGACGACGAGCAGCACCGTCCGCCAGTTGACGAGCTGCTCGTAGAACGGCGGGATCTTCCCGAAAGAGTCGAAGCGGAGCTGGAACGCGAGGAGCCACGCGACCGCGACCAGGGCGGCGTCGGCGGCGAGCTGCCAGATCCGGTGACGGTTCACCGGGCTTCTCATCGGACGGCCTCCAGCGATACGGCTTCTCTTACGGCTGCGACCACGCGTTCCTGCACGTCTGCGGAGATCCCGGCCCACATCGGCAGCGCGAGGTTCTCACCGGACGCGCGCTCGGTCTCGGGGAAGTCGCCCTCCGAGTGCCCGAGGCCGCTCAGCGCGGGCTGCAGGTGGAGAGCCCGCTCGTAGTAGACAGCAGAGGCGACGTCCAGGGAGGCCAGGTGCTCCTGGATCCGGTCGCGCTCGGGCGAGCGGACGACGTAGACGTGGTAGACGTGGCCCGGCTCGTCGGGCGGCAGCTCGCACACCTCGCCGAGCCCGAGCTCTCGATAGCGCCCCGCGGCCTCTCGGCGCAGCCGGTTCCAGGCCTCGACGTGCGGCAGGAACAACCGGAGCGCCGCCGCCTGCAGCTCGTCGAGCCGGGAGTTGTAGCCGACGAGCTCGAAGTCCTTTTTCGCCTTCGAGCCGTGGAAGCGGAGGAGCCGGATGCGCTCGGCCAGCTCGCCGTCGCGTGTCGTGACGAGCCCGGCGTCGCCGAGCGCGAACAGGTTCTTCGTCGGGAAGAAGCTGTACGTCGAAGCGACGCCCGTCGTCCCTGCGCCCTTGGCGCCGAACGCCTGCGCCGCGTCCTCGACGATCGGGATCCCGAGCTCGGCCAGCCTGGCGAGCGGCGCGGGCCGGCCGAAGAGGTGGACGGGCATGATCGCCTTCGTCCTCTCGGTCACACGCGCGCGGACGTCGTCGGGGTCGACGTTCATCGTCTCCGGGTCGATCTCGGCGAAGACGGGCGTCGCTCCGCGGCGCGCGATCGACTCGGCGGTCGCGTAGAACGTGAACGCCGGGCAGATCACCTCGTCGCCGGGCCCGATGTCGAGCGCGTCGAGCGCGATCACGAGCGCGTCGGTGCCGTTCGCGACTCCGATCGCGTGCTCGACTCCGAGATATGCGGCCGCCTCCTCCTCGAAGGCTTGGACGTTCGGGCCGAGGATGAACCGCCCCGAGTCGAGGACCCCTGCGATTCGCTCCTTCAGCTCGTCCAGCAACGGCGCGTACTGCGCCTTGACGTCAACGAGCGGGATCTGAGGCACGCCGGCCCAGTCTAGATGCCCTCCGCCGCCGGAGCAGCCAGATGGCGACGAGCGAGAGGACGAACACGCCCACCGCGATGTCGACGAAGCGGAAGTCGTGGTGGAACGTCTCGTAGCTCGAGCCGAGCGCCCAGCCGATGCCCGCGAAGCCGAAGCACCACGGGATGCACCCGAGGAACGTGAAGACGGTGAAGCGACCGAGCGGCATGCGCGCGAGCCCGGCCGGGATCGAGACGAACGAGCGGACGACCGGTGTCACACGCCCGAGACAGACGGCCCAGTCGCCCCAGCGCGCGAACCAGCGCTCGGCGCGATCGAGGTTGTCGTGACCGAGATGGAGCCACCGCCCGCGTTTTTCGATCAGCGGGCGGCCGCCGTACGCGCCGATCCCCCAGCCGAGAATCGAGCCGACGGTGTTTCCGAGGACTCCGGCCATCGACATCGCGACCCACGCCCAGAAGTGCGAGTCGATCTGGTGCCCGAAGAGAACGACGTCCTGGCCGGCGATCGCACCCGACGCGACGACGCCTGCGTAGAGCATCACGAGCTCGCTCGCCGCCGGCAGCACGGCGTCGACCAGCATCAGCAAGAACACGGCGTAGATGCCGTGATCGCCGATCAGCGAGGTCAGCGTGCTGGAGAACGACGCCAGGGGCAACCGCGGGACTGTACCCGCCGGGAGGGCTCGCCCTGCTAGCGCCGGGCCCGGCGAACGAGGAAGCGCCGCTCGAGCTCGGTGCGCCCGATCGTGTTCGCCGCCTGCACCGTTGCGCTGTACATGCCCGTGTACGCGCGGACGCCGTTGCCGTAGCGCCCGTTCCAGCGGATCGTCCGCCGGCCCGCGCGCAGGCGGCGCCGAATCGTCTTCACGCGCCCACCGCGCGCGTTGCGGATCGTCACCGTCACGACGGCCGGATGGGCGAGCCGGAAGCCGACTCGGAGCTGCTTGCCTCCACGCCGGTGGACGACGACCCGCGTCGGCCGGACTCGCAGGTATCCGAGCGTCCGGTTCAGGTCGAAGCGCCGCTCGACCTTCGAGTGCTGCCCCAGGTCGTCGAGCGCGTTCACGACCCACCGCCAGCGGCCCTCCGGCTCGAATCGTCCACCGGGGATGCGCCCGGACCAGCCGATCCGGTACGTGCCCGGGTTGCGAACGCCGGTCTCCGTCTGGCGCGGGATCCGGTCCGGGCCGATCAGGGTCGCGGTCACGGTCGCCGGACGGACCAGCTTGTAGCTCAGCGTCTGTACCTCGGCGATTCCGTCGCCGTTGGGCGAGAGCACCGGCTTGGGCGCCTGCGGCACGACGACGCCGTAGTAGAAGATGTCGAGGCTGTCGGAGACCGCGCGCTCGCCTCCCGGGTCGGACGGGCTGTTGAGCAGCTTTCCGTTGAAGGCCATCGTCGTCGAGCCGCCCGAGTCGAGGGCGGTTCCCGTCACGGCTCCGAGGCGGACGAGTTGCTGCGCGAGCTCGAAGGTCGTGACTCCGATGCTGTAGCCCGACTCGCGCCCGTCGACCGCGACCATCACGATTCGCCCGTCGGCGAGCTGCCCGACGGCCGTCCGCGGGTTGCGTGGATCGAGCTGGCTGGGCGAGAAATCCTCGAGGGCGGCGAAGACGGGCTGTCCGTTGCGGACGATGACCGGGCCGCCGCCGATCGCATCGGCGACTGCCTCCCAGTTCGGGCGGAGGACCAGTTTCACCAGCATGTTCTGGCCGATCACGGACTCTGCCGCCAGCTTGTTCGCCGCAGAGCCGCGGGCGACGAGGACCGCTCCGTCGCGCGGGATCGCCGTGCCGCCGCCGGTCGTGATCTGCCTGGCCACGCCCACGAGGTCGGTCCCGGGGGCCGCCGGCGGGAACGGCTCGAGCACGACCTCGACGGTTCCGGACGCCTGCGGTGTGGCCACGCCCCAGGCCGGGGTGAAGAGCGAGATTCCCTGGGCGCCGGGACGCTGGTTCAGGCCGTTCAGCGCCCTGAGCGGGCCCGAGCCCTGCCACTGGCCGAGCATCTGCACACGGTCGACGAGCAGGGTCCCGTCGTCGGTCACCCCGAGGCTCGAACGCTTCGGGTGCGGCGGCGCCTCGAGCACGCCGGACTGCATGAGCATCCCGCTCGGGAGACCTTCGTCGAACGTGAAGAGATCGCCGTTGACGCCGGCGACGTTCGCGCTCGCCGCCGCCCGCTTCTGCATCGACGTCACGGTCTCGCGGCCGAGGAGCGTGTCGTTCGACAGCAGCGGCCGGAGCGCGTAGAGGCCACCGGGTCGCGGAGCACGCAGGATGTGGACGACGACCGGGCCGCTCGGGGTGAATTGAAGCTGGCGCTCGTACGAGACACCGGGCATCAGCGAGACGCGGCCGGCCTGAGCCGGGGCTGCCAGGACCGCGGCGAGCAAGGCTGCTATGGCGGCTGTCCGGAACAAGAGACCCGGTGAAGCTAGCGGACTCTGCCGCGGGCGAGCGAACTCTTTACAGGTTGCAAAAGAGATCGGCGCGCAACATCCGGCACAAGCCCGAGGCTAACGGGCCCGACGAACGGCGAACCGGCCCTCGAGCTGGGCCGGGCCGAACGAGTTGACCGCGCGCAGGCTGGCCACGTAGGGGCCTGAGAACGCACGGACACCGCTCCCGTAGCGGCCGTTCCAGCGAATGCTTCCCCGGCCGGCCCGGAAGCGGCGGCGAATCTTCTGCACGGTCGCGCCGCTCGCCGTCCGGATCGTGAGGACGACCTGAGCGGGATGAGCGAGCCGGAACGAGACCCGAAGCGACCCTCCGCGCCGACGGACGAGCACGCGGGACGGGCTGACCCGCAGGTAGCCGAGCGTGGTGTTCAGGTAGAAGACGCGCTCGGCGTGAGACCGCTGCCCACTGTCGTCGAGAGCGTCGACGACCCAGCGCCAGCGGCCTTCCTGCTCCGGCGCGCCCTGAGCGGTCCGCCCTGCCCAGCTGAGCGTGTAGGTGCCTGGGTCCCGATGGCCGCTCTGCGTTTGACGGGGCACGCCGTCGGGGCCGATCAGGCTTGCGGTCACCATCGCCGGCCGGACGATCTTGTAGCTGAGCTCCTGCGACTCGTCGACGCCGTCCCCGTTGGGCGAGAGAACGTCGGCGGCGGGCTCGGGCGCCTGGACTCCGTAGTAGAAGACGAACAGGCCGTCGGCGACTCCGCGCTCGCCTCCGGGATCGGACGGGCGGTTGAGGAGCTCCCCGTCGAAGGCCATCGTCGCCGAGGTTCCGGAGTCGAGCGCACTGGCCGTGACCGCCCCGAGCCGGACCATCTGCTGCGCGAGCTCGAAGTTCGTCATTCCCGTGCTGTACCCGGGCAGCGCGCCGTCGATCGCCACGAGGATGATCCGTCCGTCGGCTCGCTGCCCGACCGCCGTCCTCGGCCGCCGCAGGGAAAGCTGGTTGCTCGAGAACTGCTCGAGCGCGCGGAACACAGGCTGCCGGTCCTGGACGACCAGCGGGCCGCCGCCGACCGCGTCCACGACGTTGCTCCACTGCGGGCGAAGAACGATGCGGACGGTGACGTCTTGTCCGACCTGCGCCTCCGTCGCCAGGCGGCCGGCGGACACGCCGCGGCCGACGAGCACGGCACCTCCGGGCGGGATCGCCGTGCCTCCCGAGGGCTTTGCCAGGACGACGGTGCCGGTGAGATCGGTCAGCGGCGTCGGCGGCGGAAGCGAATCGAGGACGACCTCGATCGTGTCGGTGGCGGCCGGCGTCGCCGGGCCCCAGGCCGGGGTGAACAACGAGACTCCCTCGGGCCCCGCGGGCTGGTTCAGGCCCGTCAGCGGTCGTCGCTGGCTGGAGCCCTGCCAGGTGGCGGGCATCGAGACCCGCTGAATGAGGAGGCGGCCGTCGTTCGTGATCCCGACCGTCGAGCGCTTCGGCTGCGGCGGGGTCGTGATCGCGCCCGCTTGCATGAACATCCCGTCGGGACGGCCGTCGTTCCAGGTGAAGAGGTCGGCGTTGATCCCGCCGACGGTGGCGGTCGACGACAGCCGCTTCTGCATGGACGCCACCGGCTCGCGGCCTTGGACCGCATTGTTCGAGAGCACGGGGTGCAGCGCGTAAAGCCCGCCCGGCTTCGGCGCCGTCAGCACGTGGACGACGTCGGGGCCGTGCGGCGTGAAGATCAACTGGCGCTCGTACGTGATCCCGGGCGCGAGCGAGACGCGCTCGGCTGCGGCGCCGGGCGCAAAGATCCCCACGAGCAGGGCGGCGATGACGATCCTCCGCAGCACTTCGACCGCGACGAGGCTAGCTGAAGCACTGGCGGGGCCGCTCGTTTCGATCGGGGATCAGCGGTGCCCGAACGTGAGGTTGATCCTCGTGCCGCGCTTGAGCGAGGCGGCAGTGCCGGTTCACGATGCGTCGCGCCGCCCGGCCAGGCTTGCGGCGAGCCGGTCCTAGCGTCCGACGACGATGCGCACCGGGAACCCGAGCGGACGGGTCGTCCGCGGCCGCGGGCTTTGTGCGACGACCCGGCCGCGACGTTTCTTCGCAGCTCGTGTCCGCACTCCGGCCACCGAGCAGTGCGCCCGGCGGATCTTGCTCCTCGCCCTCTTCAGTCTCATGCCGGTGACGCGGGGCACGACGCAGCGCGGCTTGAGCGGCGCGGCGGTCGAGACGAGAATCCCGCGCTGGTCGAGCACGCGGCCGTCAGTCGCGACGCGCGCGCCGTAGATGTCGGTCGAGGAGCCCCGGTTGTCGGTCCACGCGACGACGTAGTTCGTGCCGTCGAAGCCGATCGCCGGGTCGCGCTGCTCCCTGCCGTGGGTCGCGATCGCGATGCCCGCTGGATCGAGAACCGCTCCGGAAGGGCTGACACGCGTCCCGAAGATCGAGCAGCATCCGAAGCGCGTGTCCGCCCAGGCGACGAAGTAGTCCGTTCCATCGGAGCTGACCGCGTCGGAGTCGCCCGAGCCGGTCGGCGCGATCGGAATCGGCTGCGAGTCGAGGACTTGTCCCGAACGGCTGATCCGCTTCCCGTAGCTGCCGTAGACGAGGAGGTAGTTCGTCCCGTTGAACGCGATCTTGGGGATCGACCCGTTCTGATCGACGAGGATTCCGTCCGGATCGAGGACGACGCCGGCTCGGCTCACTCGGGTCGCATGGACGGAGGCCCCGAATTCGTGGTACTCGACCCACGCGACGAGGTAGTTCACGCCGTCGAACGCGACCGCTGGATACATGCCGTAGCGATCTCCGCTCGTCACCTCGATCGGCGTCGGCCTCGGCACGAGCCCCGACGGCGTGACGAAGGTTGCGTATATGCGCTGCTCGTAGATCGACGACGTGGCCCAGGCGACCAGATAGTCGACACCGTCGAACGCCACGGCTGCGCCGTAGGCGCCGGGCGGATCCGGGCCCGCCCAAATGTCGATCGCAGCAGGATCGGACACGAAGCCTGTGCCGAGGACACGCGCACCCTGGACGAGCCCCATGCCGTTTCGCCGGTCGGTCCAGACGAACAATGCATCCGTCCCGTCGGAAGCGACAGCCGGCCGCGAGTACTCGTTGAACTCGGCCGTCGAGATCGCGATTCCGCCTTGGTCGAGTGCTCTACCGGTCTTTGTGACGCGCGCTCCGTACAGCGCTGCGCGGGGCGGTGGAGGCGGCGGAGGCGGGAGCTGCGGCCGGAACGCCGAGGCGGCCGACAGCGCTCGAGTGGACTGCTTTCGCACGTTCGTCCATGCGACGAGATAGTCGGCGCCGTCGAAGACGATCGCCGGCTCTTTCTGAGCGCCGGGCGCGGGCCCTGGGGCTTGCGCCGCGCCGTTCGCGTGCCCCCCGAGCAGCGCAAGACCGCTTACGAGCACTACCGCCGGCGCGATCCTCAGTCTCACTCTCCCCCCTTCCGCCCCGAAGAATTCCAAGCGGAGCAGGCGAATGCAAGAAGATCGTCAGTTCCAGACTTTGACGTCCCGGTACAGCGTGTCGCGCTGTACAGGGGTCTTGCCGAGCGCCTTGATCGCGTGGACGAAGTCGTCCGTCGAGGCGCGGTGCGTCGTGCCCGCCGCCGAGACGACGTTCTCCTCGATCATCACCGAGCCGAGGTCGTCGGCGCCGAACTCGAGCGCGACCTGGCCGACCTTCATGCCCTGCGTGACCCAGCTCGACTGGATGTGGTCGACGTTGTCGAGGTAGATGCGGCTCACGGCCTGGGTGAGCAAGTACTCGAACGAGGTCGGGTGGTGCGTGACGAGCGGCGCGAGGCGCGTGCCCTCGGGCTGGAACGTCCACGAGATGAAGGCGCGGAAGCCTCGCGTCTCGTCCTGGAGCTCACGGATGCGGCGCATGTGCTCGATCCGCTCGGCGAGCGTCTCGACGTGGCCGTACATCATGGTCGCGGTCGTCGACATGCCGAGCCGGTGTGCATGGCGCATGACCCCGAGCCAGTCGGCGGTCTTCGTCTTCTTGGGGGCGATGATGTCGCGGACGCGGTCGACGAGGATCTCGGCGCCGCCGCCCGGGATCGAGTCGAGGCCCGCGTCGCGGAGCCTGGTGAGCGTGGCCGGGACGGTCAGCTTCGAGCGGCGCGCGATGTGCTGGATCTCGGGCGGCGACAGCGCGTGCAGATGAACCGGGTAGCGCTCCTTCAGCGAGCGGAAGAGATCCTCGTAGTAGTCGATTCCGAGGTCCGGGTGGTGCCCGCCCTGCATGAGGACGCCGGTACCGCCGATCGCCAGCGTCTCCTCGACCTTCTTGTAGATGACCGTCTTCGGGAGCAGGTAGCCCTCGGCGCGGTCGCCGGGCCGGCGGTAGAACGCGCAGAAGTCGCAGTCGGTGACGCAGACGTTCGTGTAGTTGACGTTGCGGTCGATGATGAACGTGATGCGCCCTGCGTCGGTGCGGCGCGCCCGGAGCTCGTCCGCGGCCCTGCCGACCGCGACGAGGTCCTTCGACTCGAGCAGCGCCAGCGCCTCGGCGTCGCTGATGCGCTCGCCGTCGAGCGCCTTCCCGAGGACTGCCGTGACACTTCCGTTACCAGGGACTGTCCCTTGGACCTGGCTCATGCGGGCACCGCCTCGCCGTAGACGAACCGGAGGTTCGGGACGCGGTCGAGCTCGCCCACGTCGCGCGCGAGCTCGAGGAACGTGAACAGGGCGGCGCGCTCGCGGGGCCCGAAGCGGTAGCGGAGCTTCTCGAAGTAGCGGGCGAGGAAGCCGGC
>DATBGG010000035.1:0-55360 GCA_036558065.1 Gaiellaceae bacterium
GAAACTTGGCGGCATGAGCACGATTACGCAGCCCGAGCTCGAGTTCGAAGAGCTGCGTCCACCGCTCGGAGACACGGAGGCCGTGGTCGAGGCCGACCGCTGTCTCGAGTGCGGCGGGCCCCACGCCCCCGCTCCCTGCGCTCTCGCCTGCCCGGCCGAGGTCGACGTGCCCGGGTTCATCGTTCAGATCGCCGAAGGAAACCCCGGAGCGGCCGCCTCCACGATCTTCGAGGAGAACATCCTCGGAGGGACGTGCGCGCGCGTCTGCCCGGTCGAAGTCCTGTGCGAGGCCGCCTGCGTGCTCGACCGCGAAGGCCGTCGGCCGATCGCGATCGGCGCGCTGCAGCGCTACGCGACCGATCGGTTCTTCGAGCACGGCACGGCGATCCGCGCGAAGGCGGCGCCGAACGGCCGCCGAGTCGTCGTGATCGGCGCGGGGCCGTCCGGGCTCACCTGTGCAGCGGAGCTCGCCGCGCGTGGCTACGCCGTCACCGTCTTCGACGAGCGCGAGGAAATCGGCGGGCTCGTCCGCTACGCGATCGCTCCCTACCGCCAGGTTCGCGATCCCCTTCCCGACGAGGAGCGCGCCCTCACCGAGCTCGGGGTCGAGCTTCGGCTCGGAACGAGGGTCGAGAGCCGGGAGCAGCTCCAGGCGCTGGCCGACGGCGCGGACGCGGTGTTCCTCGGAGTCGGTCTCGGCGCGGACACCAAGATTTCGTACCCGGGCGACGACCTGCACGGCGTGTGGGAGTCGCTTCCCTTCATCGAGGCGATCAAGACCGGGCGGGCGCCGCGCGTCGGGCGCCGGGTGGTTGTGATCGGAGGCGGTAACACCGCGATCGACGTCGCGCGCGAGGCGGTCCGGCTCGGCGCGGACGACGTGACGATCCTCTACCGGCGCACCGAGAGCGAGATGCCCGCCTACCCGCACGAGATCGACGAGGCGCGCGAAGAGGGCGTCGGGTTCCGCTTCCTCGCGGCTCCGGTCGCGTTTCTCGGAGAGTCGCTCCTCGTCGAGGTGGAATGCCTGGAGATGGAGCTCGGCGAGCCGGACGACTCGGGGCGCCGCCGGCCCGTCCCACGCGACGGCTCCAGGTTCACGATGCCGGCCGACACGGCCGTCAAGGCGATCGGCCAGGAGGCCCGCTCGGAGCTGGCCGCCTGGGTCGACGGGCTCGAGCTCGACCGGGGCAAGGTCGAGGTCGACGAGGACGGCCGGAGCGGCAATCGCAAGTTCTTCTGCGGCGGAGACGCGGTCAACGGCGGCGCGAGCGTCGTCGAAGCGGTACGCGACGGAAAGCGCGCGGCGCAGGCGATCGACCGGGAGCTCTCATGCCCGAGCTGACCGAGATCCGCTGGCATGCGCGCGCCGGCCAGGGCGCGAAGACCGCCTCGCAGCTGCTCGCACTGGCCCTCCTTCGCTCCGGCCGGAACGCCCAGGCCTTCCCGGAGTACGGGCCCGAGCGCAGAGGCGCGCCGTTGCGCGCCTACACACGCGTCTCCGACCAGCCGATCCGGCGCCACGACGCGATCGAGCATCCCGACGTCGTCGTCGTGCTCGAGCCATCGCTCGTCGGCGAGTCGGGCGTGAGCGAAGGGCTCGACTCCGAGAGCGTCGTCCTTCTGAACGCGGACACAGCGCCGGCCGAGCTCGCCGCGCGGCGCGTCCATTGCGTTCCCGCCTCGCGGATCGCGGCCCGGCAAGGCTCGAGCTTCGGCAACATCGTCATGGTCGGAGCGGTCGCCGCAGCGATCGGCGAGCCGCCGCTTCAAGAAGTGCAGGAGGCTGCTGTCGAGCTGCTCGGCAGGAAGCTGCCGCCCGCGTCAGTCCGGGAGGCCGTCGCGGAGGGCTACCGATGCCTGAGCTGAGCGGCTGGAACGAGCTGCCGGTAGGCGGCGTCGTCGTCCCGGACGAGTCGTCACGCCCGCGAACCGGGGGTTGGCGAACGGGCGTCAAGCCTGAGGTCGACCTCTCGAAGTGCGTGAACTGCCTGCTCTGCTGGCTCTACTGCCCGGACTCGGCCGTCGAGCTCGACGGGACGACGTTCACCGGATTCGACCTCACCTATTGCAAGGGCTGCGAAATCTGCGCCGAGGTCTGCCCCGTCGACGCCGTGACCATGGTCCCCGAGGAGGCCGCGTCATGATCGAGACGCCGCTGAGGCTGATGACGGGCGGCGAGGCTGTCGCCGAAGCGATGCGACAGATCGACCCGGACGTCGTCCCCGTCTATCCGATCACGCCGCAGACCCCGATCATCCAGGGCTTCGCGAAATTCGTCGCAGAAGGCAGGGCGCACGCGGAGCTCGTCAACGTCGAGTCCGAGCACTCCGCGATGAGCGCCGCGATCGGCGCCGCGCTCGCCGGCGGCCGGACGATGACCGCCACGTCCTCGCAGGGCCTGGCGCTGATGGCCGAGGTCGTCTACATCGCCGCGAGCATGCGCGCCCCGATCGTGATGGCGGTCGGCAACCGGGCGCTCTCCGGGCCGATCAACATCCACTGCGACCACTCGGACTCGATGCTCGTTCGCGACTCGGGCGTCGTCCAGCTCTTCGCCGAGAACGCGCAGGAAGCGTACGACCTGACGGTGATCGCGCCGCGGCTCGCCGAGCACCCCGACGTGCTCCTGCCGGTGCTCGTCTGCCAGGACGGCTTCACGATCACGCACTCCGCCGAGCCGGTCTCGCTGCTCGAGGACGACGAAGTCTCCCGGTTCGTCGGCGGCTACGACCTGCCTCGACGCATGCTCGACACGCAGTCTCCGACGACCCAGGGGCCGTTCGCGATGCCGGACTACTACTTCGAGCTGCGCCGCCAGCAGACGCGCGCGCTCGAGCTCGCGCTCGACGTCTTCGCCGAGCTCGCCATGGAGTACGAGGAGCTGTCGGGCCGCGCCTACGGCCCCCTTGACGCGTATCGGGTCGACGGCGCGGACCGCGCGATCGTGTCGCTCGGCTCGTCGGGCGGAACGATCAAGGACGTGGTCGACGAGCTGCGGGACGAGGGCGAGGCGACCGGACTGCTCGAGATCGTCTCGTTCCGGCCGTTCCCACACGAGCGGGTGGCCGCCCTGCTCCAGGACGCTAGCTCCGTGATCGTGCTCGACCGCGCTGATTCCCCGGGTGGAGCCGCGCCGCTCTACGCCGAGGTGGCCGCGGCACTCCACGACACCGGTGTCGCGCTCACCGGGCACGTCTACGGCCTGGGCGGCCGCGACCTGCACCCCGAGGATGTCCGCCGAATCTTTGCGGGCCACGCCGAGCGCTACGTCGGTCTGCGAGGTGAGCCGTGTCCCGTCTGAAGACACTCGTCCGCAACGAAGCCGGCGTGCCGCCGCTCGCCGGAGGGCACGCCCTCTGCCAGGGCTGCGGCGTCCCGCTCGTCGTGCGCACGGTGCTGAACACGTTCACGCGGCCGGTGGTCGTCGTGAACGCGACGGGATGCCTCGAGGTCGCCACGACGCGCTACCCCGCGACTGCGTGGAACGTCCCCTGGCTGCACGTCGCCTTCGAGAACGCGGCGGCGGTCGCGAGCGGTGTCGAGAGTGCCCAGCGCGCACTGCGCAAGCGGCACGCGCTTCCGGCCGACGAGGAGGTCGCGATCGTCGTGTTCGCCGGCGACGGCGGCACCTACGACATCGGGCTCCAGGCGCTCTCGGGAGCGCTCGAGCGCGGCCACCGGTTCCTCTTCGTCTGCTACGACAACGAGGCCTACATGAACACCGGCATCCAGCGCTCCGGCGCGACGCCCTTCGCAGCCGCAACGACCACGAGCCCGGCCGGCGACGCGAGCTTCGGCAAGGCCCAGCAACGCAAGGACATGACCGCGGTCGCGGTCGCACACCACGTGCCCTACGCGGCGCAGGCCGCCGCGTCGCACTGGCACGACCTGAGCGTCAAGGTCGAGCGGGCCGCGGCCGCCGACGGCCCCGCCTTCCTGAACGTGCTCACGGACTGCCCGGTGGGCTGGGGCCACGAGCCGCGCCTGTCCCTTCGAGTCCTGAACGCCGCGGTCGACAGCCTCTTCTGGCCTCTGTACGAGGTCGTCGACGGCCGCTATCGCCTGACCTATCAACCGGACGCCGTCGTTCCGATCGAGGACTGGCTCCGCCCGCAGAAGCGCTTTGCGCACCTGCTCGGCCCCGAGCGCCGCGGGCTCGTCGAGGAGATCCAGCGACGCGTCGACGCGGACTGGGAAGACCTGCTCCGCCGCTGCCAAGGAGGTGATCCGACGTGACCCGAACGCTGGTCGTCACCTGCCCGGTTCCCTGCGACGACCTCGCCAGGCTCGAGCTGAACCCGCTCGACCACACGATCGAGGTCGTCGGCCCGGGCGGCTTCCGGCACGATCTCGAGCTGCCACTCGACGCCGACATGTCCCATCTGCACGTCGAGGTGTACCGGGGCGTCCTGGAAGTCCGCGCGCCGCGACGAGCTACGTAGAGAGGTCGCGGCGGGAGAAGAGCCAGGGGGCGAGCGCCGTCGCGGCGACCGCGATCGCGAGGAGCACCGCCAGGTGACCCGGCGCGAGGCCGTGCCGGAGCGGGTCTCCGGCAGCGTAGTAGTAGAAGGGCGAGAGCTTCTGCGGCCCCTCGAGCGCGTGAACGAGCGGCGCGAGACCGTTGACGAGGTACGCCGCGACCCCGAGCGCGGCCGTCACGCCGATCGTCAGGCTCCGCCGCCCGCTCGCAGCGCCGACGAGCACCGCGATCGCGCCGTATGCGATCGCGAGGAGGACCGCTGCGAGCGTCGCCGCCGCCAGGTGCCCTGCCGAGACGTCCATGCCCACCGTCAGCGCCCCGATCTCCAGCGCCAGCCACAGCACGAGCCCGAGGCCGGCGATCTCGATCGCGAGCGCCAGCGACTTCTCGAGCACGACGCGGGCTCGCGACACCGGGTTCGCGAGGAGCATCTCGAGCGTCCCGCGCTCCTCCTCCCCGGCGATCGTCCCGGCTCCCGTGGCGATCGCCGCGACGAGGAAGAGGAGCGGCACCATCAGCGAGAAGAGCTCGATCCCGAGGAACCCGGCCGCGGAGGCGTAGTCGACCTGGCCGCCGAAGGCGATGAACGCCTGGAGCGCCCTCGGGTAGTCCTCGGCCAGCCGCTTCAGCGCAGGGTTCGAGTGCACGGTCGGATACACGGAGACGATCAGCGCCACGAAGCCCGCGAGCCCGAGGCTCCACCAGAGGAACCCTCTCCGCACGTCCCGCAGGCTCTTCAGCGCGACGTTACGGAGCATCCGCGCCAGCCCCTCGGTAAAGCGCCATGAAGACGTCCTCCAGGTCTGCCTCGTGCACGTCGAGCGCACGCACGTGAAAGCGCGCGAGCGTCTTGAGCAGCGGGTCGATCTCGCCTTCGAGCGACAGGCGGACGACGTCGCCGTGGCGGTCCAGCTCGTTCACGCCCGGGACCCCCGCGAAGGCGTCACGCGGAGGGGGCTCGGCGAAGGTCGCCTCGACGTGCGTGAACGAGCGGGCGCGCAGGTTCTCGACCGTGTCGACGAGGTCGAGGCGGCCCTCGCGGATCAGTCCGACCCGGTCTGCCACGTGTTGCACTTCGGAGAGGACGTGGGAGGAGAGGAAGACGGTTCCGCCGCGCCCCGTCGCCTCGGCGACCAGCTCGTAGAAGGTCTCCTGGACGAGCGGGTCGAGCCCGCTCGTGGGCTCGTCGAGCACGAGCAGGTCCGGGTCGTGCATGAAGGCCTGGACCAGGCCGATCTTCTGCCGGTTGCCGCGCGAGAGCTCCTTGACCCGGCGGTCGAGGTCGAGGTCGAGGCGCCGCGCCAGCTCGTCGCCCTTGCCTCGGGCACTGCGCAGGTGAGCGAAGAACTCGAGCAGCTCACGGCCCGTCATCCGCTCGTACAGGCGAAGGTCGCCCGGCAGGTAGCCGAGACGGCGCCGGATGGCCACGCTGTCGCGCCGGGAGTCGAGGCCGAACACGCTCAACCGGCCGCTCGTGGGGCGGATCAGGTCGAGGACCAGGCGAATCGTCGTCGTCTTGCCGGCGCCGTTCGGCCCGAGGAAGCCGAACACCTCTCCGGTCTCGACCGAGAAGTCGACGTCGACGATGCCGCGGTTCTGTCCGTAGCTCTTCGTCAGCTGCTCGGCGCGGATGACCTCCGCCACCAAGACAGCATCACACGATCGTCATGCAGCCGCGGCCACCTCCAGCCTCAACCCGCCCATCGCGGCCGGCTGGTTCGAGGCGAGCGCCGCGACGAGCTTCCCTCCGCGCGCCCGATAACGCGCGATGAACGACTCGTGCGTGCCCTCGAGCTCGACCTCGTCCGCATGGGTCGTGTCGCCGACGAGCTGCAGCCGTAGCCCGAACTGGTCGGACCAGAAGAACGGCGGCTGCTCCGGGAGCGGATCGAGCTCGAGGATCCTCCTCGCCACACCGACCGCTTCGGCCGCGGCACCGGTCCAGTGACCCCGGCTGCCCGCGTTGTCGCCGCACGCGTAGATCGGCGGCTCGACCTCGGCGCCGAGCTCGTGGGCCGGTTGCACACCGACGGCGACGAGGACGACGTCCGACTCGACGACGCCGCCGTCCGCGAGCTGGACACCCTGCACGCGGCCGCCGGGCAGCGAGCGGAAAGCCGCCGCGGCCGTCTCCGTCTTGATGTCGACGCCGTGGTCGATATACCGCTCGGCGAGCCTGGCCCCGAGCTCGGGCCCGAGCGCCCGCTCGAAGGGCGCAGAGCCGGCCTCGAGGAGCGTCACGTCGACTCCGAGCTTGCTGGCAGTCGACGCGACCTCGGCGCCGACGAACCCGCCGCCGACGATCGCGAGCCGCACGCCCGGAAGAAGCTCTCGCCGAAGCGCATACGCGTCGGCGAGCGTCCGCAGCACGTGCACTCCGGACGGCGTGTCGAACGGAAGCCGGCGTGCGCGGGCGCCGGTGGCAAGCACGAGCGCGTCCCAGCGGAGGACCCGGCCGGAGCTCGTCGTCGCGGTCTGCCGCTCACGGTCGACCGAGGCGACCCGCTGGCCGAGGAGGAGCTCGATCTGTTGCTCCGTCCAGAAGGAGCCGGGCCGCAGGAAGAGCTTCGATGCGCTCTTCTCTCCTGACAGGAACTCCTTCGAGAGCGCCGGACGCTCGTAAGGAGCGAACGGCTCCTCGCCGACGAGGACGAGCTCGCCGTCGTAGCCCTCCGCGCGGAGCGTCTCGGCGCAGCGGGCGCCGGCGAGGCCGGCGCCCACGACGAGGATGGAGCGCGGCTCGCTCATGCCGCTTCCTCCTCGACGATCAGGATCGCGGCCATGGGGCAGGCCGCGGCAGCATCGAGCACTGCGGGGTCGTCGGACGTGCCGACGCGAGCTGTGGCGTTGCCGCTCTCGTCGAGCTCGATGACGTCCGGAGCAAGCTCGGCACAGGCGCCGAAGCCGCTACACAGCGACCGGTCGATCTGGATTCGGTACACGGTTTCCTCCTTGTTTCGGGGTTGGTCGAACGGGACGGTTGAGCGCGCGCCAGGCGGTCGCGAAGACGACCGCGCCGACGGCGCCGACGTACAGCGAGAAAACCCACGGCGTCGGCGTGTCGGTGCCGGCCGCAAGGCCGTGGAGCGTGGCCAGCCCGAAGATGGCGTAGGTCGCCCAGTGCAACTTGCGCCACGCTTTCATCCCGATCCGCTTGCGCAGCGGGAACGAGAGGATGACGAGCATCATCAGGTCGAGGGCGAGCACCCCGAGCGCGGTCCACAACGGCCGATACGGCGCAAGCCCGGGGACCAGGAGCGCGGTGGGGCTGATCCGGACCGTCGAGTCGAGCACGAGCGTCATGCCGTGGAGCGCGACGGCGCCGAGACCGAGGGTGGCGAGAAAGCGGTGCGTGTCGGTGACAGCGCCGGCGCTGAGCGCCCGGCCGAACGGGCGCGCCTTGAGGACGAGCCCGGCGAGCACCGAGAGCGTCAGCAGGAAGTACGCGGTGAGACCGCTGGCGCGCGCGAGGATCCAGAAGGTCGGGTCTCTCATGCGAGGCCTCCCACCAGGCGCGTCCGGCCGTCGGCCGTAACGAGGACGCCCGGCAGCCCACGCATGTCGGCTTCGAGAGCGGCTTCCTCCTCGCCGGCGATGTAGAGCGCCTTCGCCCAGACCTCCGCCTCGACCGCGTTGGAGGCGACGACCGTGACCCGGAGCAGGTCGCTCGGCGAGGGAGAGCCCGTCGCCGGGTCGATGAGATGGTGAAGCTCCTTCCCGTTGCGCCGCCAGCGCCGGCGGTCGCGGCCGGAGGTAGCGAGACCGCCATCCGTCAGCTCGAGGGTCAGGTCGCCGCCGGGCCTCTCGACTCCGACGGGCCAGGTTCCGCCCTTGACGGCGACGTCCCCGCCCGCGTTGACGAGCGCCGGCCCTGCTGCCGACAGGAGATCTGCGGCACGGGCCGCCGCGTATCCCTTGCCGATCCCGCCGAGATCGAGGCGCACGCCCGGATCGAGCTCGATGCGGGAGCCCTCGATCCGGACCGCGCCGCCGCAGACGGAGCCGACGATGACAGCGGTGCCGTCCTGGGGAAGCTCGTCGAAGGACCGGTCGTAGCCGGCCCCGACCACTGCGTCGTGGACGGTCGGGTCGAAGCGGCCGTCGGTGCGCGCGCGCGCGGCGAGGGCGAGCTCGACCACCTCGCGCAGCTCGGGGCCGGTCTCGAGCGACCCCGCCTCGTTCAGGCGGGACAGCTCGGACCGGGGCCGGAAGCGGGTGAGGATCGCCTCGAGCCGGTGGAACTCGCTCTCAGCGGCCGCGAGGGCCTCATCCGCTCCAATCGCGTCCACGAGCAGCTCGATCTCCGTGCCCATCGCCCGGAAGCGCCGCGACTCGATCACGACGTCCTCGTCGTGGTCAGCGGCGGCAGGTTCACGACGCGTACCGGCGGGGCGGCGGCGATCGCCTGGGCCTGGGCCTGCTTGGCCGCGGCGATCCGCGACTGCCGCTTGCGGAGCTGGGCGCGGTAGACGGCCCAGCGGTGCTTGACGAGCCGCTGGACGGCGGCGCTCTCGACCCGCAGCCGCTGCTCGCGCTTCGCCAGCGCGACCAGGCGCGAATCCTGGGCCGACGGGCTCGCTGCCCAAGGTCGTGCTCCGATCGCGACCCACATCAGGAAGAAGACGAAGAGGCCGGCGGCGATCGAGTAGAGGCGGCCGACGTGGTTAGTCATCGTCGCTCTCACCTCCGTGACCGTGGCCGCCATGATCGTCGTCGTGCTCGTCTTCCGACTCGTGACTTCCGCTGCCCGCCGCTACGACGACGACGGGTGCCGGGCGCCGGACGACGACGGCCTGCCGCTGAGCCGGCGGCGACCGTCGCGCCGCGGGGACCGCAGGCAGCGCCGGCGGCTTGTCGCGTCGCGCGCGCGAGATCTGGCGCTCGACCTTGTCCAGCTGCTTGGCGCGAGCCGCGACGGCCGCATCCGAGACGCCTCCCGTGGCCGGAGCACGAAGCCCCGCGGTCCGGGTCGCCGCTGCGACGCCGAGCGCGCCGGATGCTCCGAGGATCAGCGCTACGACTGTGGCGTGAATCTTGTTCATCTCGACCTCCAGTGCTTGACGTCGTGAAGGTAGGCGGGCCTCGGTAAGGCCCGGGTCAGCCGAAGGCAAGGATTCGGTAGGGCCAGGCAAAGCTTCGGAAAAGCCGAAAAACCGGCTCAGGAGGTCATCCGTATTCGCCCACAGCGCAGATCGGCAGGTCGTCCGATGCGCGTGGCGGATCCCCGATCGATGATGTGCAGGTCAGCGAAAGGGAGGCGAGCATGACCACGCTCACCCGATGGATGCCTCTCTCCGAGTTCCCGATCGAGCGCCGGATGCGACGCATGCTCGACGACATCGGCTTCGGGCCGTTCACCGTTCCCGCAGCCGATTTCTACGAGACCGATCGCGACTTCGTGATCGAGGTCGAAGCTCCCGGCTTCGACGAGAAGGAGCTCGGAATCGAGGTTTCCGATCACACGCTGACGATCGAGGGCGAGCGGAAGACCGAGACCCGCGACGAGCCGGAGAAGACGTTCCGGTTCCACGAACGTCTGGAGACGACGTTCGAGCGGCAGTTCTATCTTCCGCCGGAGGCCGACACGCACAACGTCGAGGCGACGTTCACGAAGGGTGTGCTCGAAGTGCACGTCCCGAAGGTCGCCGAGGCGAAGCCTCTGAAGGTCCCGATCGGCACGTGAATCCAGGCGACTGCGCGGCGGCGGCGAGCGCCGTCGCCGCGCTCGCCCAACCCTGCGGAAAACCCGCACGCTGATCCGCCCAGGCACTGATGCCCCACCCCGCTCCCCGAGCGACAGTCAGGACATCGACAGGAGGTTCCCAATGAGCATCACGAAGGATTTCCGGTATCACGTCGGCGTCGCCTGGGAAGGCGGTCGCATCACGAACGTCAACTCACCGGACAAGCCGGACCTCACGGTCGCTACGCCGCCCGAGTTCAAGAACGGTGTCCCCGGTGTCTGGTCTCCCGAGGACCTGCTCGTCGCCTCGGTCGCCTCCTGCTACACGGTGACCCTGGCTGCGGTCGCGGAGCGCCGGGATCTGCCGCTCTTCCAGCTCGAGGTAAGCGGGACGGGTCACGTGACCAAGCGCGACGACGGCCGGTTCGGCTTCGTCGCGATCGAGCTCACGGCGCTGATCTGGACGGCCGAGGCCTCGGTCGACGCGATGGAGCGAACGGCGCACTACGCCGAGCGCGCATGCATGGTCGCGATGGCGCTCGACGTTCCCGTGCACCTCGACATCGTCGTTCGACCTGGGGTCGAGCTGGTCGCCGTCTGATCAAGGCTCGACCGGGGGCCGGACGATTGAGCAGACGGACGTACGCAGCAGTCGGCGCGATCGCCTTGCTCGTGGCGGCGGCGCTGATCTCCGCAAGCCTGATCGGCGCCCGGGGCGGTCAGCCCGCCCGGGCCGAGCAGCTCTCGAAGGACGACTCCTCCATCCTGCTGCGGGGTATCCCCCAGTCCGGACCGATCCTTGGGCTCCCGGACGCGCCGGTGACGCTCGTCGAGTTCGCCGACCCCCAGTGCCCGTACTGCGCCCAGTGGTCGCAGCAGGCATTCCCCGAGCTGGTCCGCGACTACGTGCGACCCGGCAAGGTACGGATCGTCTTCGCAGGACTGGCGTTCATCGGCCCGGACTCCGACGAGGCTCTTCGCTTCGTGCTCGCCGCGGGCCGCCAGGGCAAGCTCTGGCCGGTCGTCGACCTCCTGTACAAGAACCAGGGCGCGGAGAACTCGGGCTGGGTCAGCGACGGCTTGCTCCGCGAGGTCGGTGACGCCGTTCCGGGGCTCGACGTCGAGCGGGCTCTCCGCGAGAACCACTCGCCGCCGGTGGAGCGCGAGCTGGCTGCAGCAAGGGATCTCCAGGCTCGGCTCGGCGTCCGCTCGACGCCCGCCTTTGCTGCGTCGGGTGCAGGCGGCACGCTTGCTCCCGTGCAGATCACGAGCCTCGACGCCGGCGGTATCCGACCGGCTCTCGACACCCTGCTCGCTCGGTGAGCGATCGCCGGCTGCGCCTCGCAGTAGGCGTGCTCTCGACCGCAGGGGCGGCCGTGGCGGGTTACCTCGTGTACGCCCGCTACACCGACACGACGCTCGCGTGCGTCACGGGAGGCTGCGAGACCGTCCAGCGCTCCGACTACGCGGTGCTCGCCGGGGTGCCCGTCGCCGTGCTTGGGCTCGTGGCCTACCTCGTCCTCCTGGCGACGGCGTTCTCGACGAGTGAGCTCGCTCGCCTCGTGGGCGCCGTCGTCGCCGTGTCCGGCGCGCTCTTCGCCGCCTACCTGCTCTATGCACAGATCGTCGTCATCGACGCGGTCTGCCAGTGGTGTGTCACCAGCGACGTCCTGATTGCGCTGCTCGCGGTGACGTGCGTGCTGCGGCTGCGCTCAGGCTAGGCCGACGATCCGGCCGCCCGCGTCGAGGTCCATGCGCTCGGCCGCGGAGTGAGGGGGAAGCCCGGGCATCGTCTGCGTCTCGCCGCAGACCGCGACGAGCCAGCCCGCTCCCGTGTACGCCCGCAGCTCACGGACCGGGAGCACGAAGCCGGTTGGCGCCCCGACGAGCTCCGGGTCGTGCGACAGGGAGAGATGGGTCTTCGCGACACAGACGGGAACCTCGTGCAGCTCGGCCGGCAGCCGCTCGAGCGTTTCCCGCGCTGCGGCTGAGAGCTCGACTCCTTCGCCTCCGTAGATCTTCCTGGCCAGCGCGTCGAGCTTCGTCTCGACCGGGTCGGCGAGGTCGTAGGCGAAGCTCGCCTCGGCCCCGCGACTCGCCGCTTCGGCGACGAGCTCCGCGAGCGCGGCCGCTCCCTCGCCTCCGTGCGCGTAGGCGTCGTTGATCGCGACCCCGAAGGCGCCGTGCTCGAGCGCGAGAGCCGAGACGGCTTCGAGCTCGACCAGCGCGTCACCGGGGAATTTGTTCACGGCGACGACCGCGTGGAATCCCAGCTCCTCGACGATCCTCAGGTGCGCGGCGAGATTCTGCGCGCCGCGCTCCAGCGCCGGGAGGCCTCCGTCGGGATCGCCTCCATGGCGCTTCAGCGCCTGCGTTGTCGCGACGAGGACGACCGCGTCCGGCGAGAGGCCGGCCTGGCGACAGACGATGTGTATGAACTTCTCGAACCCCAGGTCGCTGCCGAAGCCGCCTTCGGTGATCACGTAGTCGGCGAGCTTGAGCCCGACGAGGTCGCCCACGAGCGAGCTGTTGCCATGCGCGATGTTCGCGAACGGCCCCGCGTGGACGAGGGCCGGCTGGCCCTCGACGGTTTGCACGAGGTTGGGCTTGATCGCGTCCTTGAGCAGGACGGCCATGGCGCCGGCGACCTCGAGCTCCTCGGCGGTGACCGCTGCTCCGTCGAACGTGGTCGCGACCGTGATCGCTCCGAGGCGGTGCCTCAGGTCGTCGCGGTCGCGCGCCATCGCGAGGAGCGCCATCACCTCCGACGCGGCTGTGATGTCGAACCCGCACTCGCGCGGGAACGGCGCGTCCTCGCCCAGCCCGACGGCGATCCGCCGCAGCATTCGGTCTTCGATGTCCAGACAGCGGCGCCACGTGATCGTGGCCGGGTCGATGCCCAGCTCGTTGCCGTGGACGAGGTGCGCGTCGATCGCCGACGCGAGCAGGTTGTTCGCCGCGGCAATCGCGTGCAGGTCGCCGGTGAAGTGGAGGTTGATGTCCTCGCCGGGGACGACCTGAGCGAGCCCGGCGCCTGTTCCGCCGCCCTTCGCGCCGAGCGTCGGGCCGACCGACGGCTCGCGGAGGCAGACGAGCGAGCTCTCGCCGATGTGGCCGAGGCCCTCCGTGAGGGAGATCGCGGTCGTCGTCTTGCCTTCGCCGGCCTTGGTCGGCGTGATCGCCGTGACGGCGATCAGCTTTCCGTTGGGCCGGGTGGCGAGCCGATCGAGCACGCCGAGGCCGATCTTGGCCTTGTCGCGGCCGAAGAGCTCGACCTCGTCGAGATCGAGGTCGACAGCCGCCGCAACCTCGGAGATCGGCCGCAGCTCCGTCGCGGGCTGCGCATCGACTCGAGTTTCCAAAGCCATGGCTCAACCATGCGCTGTGCGGGAGGCCGTGGCATCAGTGCCGACCCTGAGCCGGCCACGGGTAACCCGAAACGTCCTTCGGTGCGTCCTCCGATGCCGTCAGCTGCGCTCGGCCGGACCATCTGGTCGAAAGGAGGAGTGATGACAACTCCAACAAGCACTGTGCGTGCGCGGCCGGACACCTCGCGCCTGCACCGCGTCGCAGCGGCTGACGCGATGCACCGCGGTGTGCTCAGCGTGCCGTTCGACACTCCGCTGACGAAGGTCGCTCAGATGATGGCCCGCTACCGGATGCATTGCGTCGTGGCGCTCGAGGAGCACGGCGAGTACCAGACGCGCTACTGGGGCCTGATTCCCACGGCCGAGGTCGTTCGGATCGCCACCGACCACGATCTCGAGGACCGCACGGCAGGTGGAAGCATCATGTCGCCCGTCTACACCGTCGAGCCTGCCGACTCCCTCCACGAAGCCGCCGAGCTGATGAGAGACCACGAGGTCGAGCATGTGATCGTGGTCGACCCCGTCTCGGATCGGCCTCTGGGCGTCATCTCGACGCTCGACGTGGTGCAAGTCCTCGCCGGCGAGACGCATCCCCGGCCGCGAGGCGCGTACCGGGTCGCTCAGATCATGACCAGGAACGTGCTGACCGTCACCCCGGACACACCGCTCCGCAACGTCGCCCGGCTCATGACCGAGCAGGGCATCTCCGGCGTCCCCGTCGTGGAGAAAGGCAGCGTGCTCGGGATCGTCTCCGAGTCCGACATCGTCGCCAAGGGACGAGGGCCCGCAGCTCCGCAGGGGCGCATCAAGAGATGGCTCGCCCGCAAGCCGAGGCGTGCAGAAGCCGAACGGCTCGAGGCGCGGACGGCAGGCGAGGCCATGACGGCGCCTGCGATCACGATCGAGTCGTGGCGGACCGCGTCGGACGCGGCCGGGCTGATGCTCGACCGGCGCGTCCATCGCGTGCCGGTGCTCGAGCACGGCAAGCTCGTCGGGATCGTCACGCGAGCCGACCTCGTGAGCGCGTTCTCTCGCTCCGACGAGGAGATCGCGCACGACATCCGCGACGACGTGCTTCTCGGGACGTTCTGGATCACCCCGGGAGACGTGGACGCGACCATCCGTCACGGAGAGGTCACCCTGAGGGGAACGGTCGAGTCGGATCTCCTCACGGAGCTCGTCCCGGAGGCCGTCCAGCGAGTGCCGGGGGTCGTCCGGGTGAAGTCCAGGCTCGTCGCACGGCCGATCGATACGACGCCGGCCGACGTCGGGCTGTTCCGGAGAATCTGATACCAGGCTCGCGCGCGGCCTATCCCGTACCCGCGGGTAGGCCGCCTGCGGCCCGGTTGACCGCATTGAGCGCCTGCGCGGTGGAGTCGAGCAACCTTCGCGCCCGGTGGCCCGTCATTCGCTCGCAGACGAAGTCCCAGTGCAGCGACACCCAGTCGCCGGGCTGCAGGGTCTCCGCGAACGCCAGCCCGTCCGCGCGCCAGTGCACCTCGCGAGGCGCCCACGGGCCGAGTCGAAGCTCGCTCCCGCTCCAGGCAAGAAGGGGTGCGAGCACCTCGGCCCGGTCTCCTTCGACGGACAGCACCCGCCCCGGCGTCGTCCGGCACTGATCGAGGACGCGCAACGGCTCGTCGACGATCCCGGTGCGCATGAGCCCGAGCCAGGGGTAGACCGCGAAGACGTGGAACGAATGGTGCGGAACCGCGCCCGCCGCGACCGTGTCGAGGATCTCCCGCCAGCCACGACCCACTCGGCCGCGGAACCTGTCCTCGACGTGTCGCGCGAGCGAGTCGGGCCCGACCTCGTCCAGCAGGCCGTTCCCGACCCAGTACGCGTCCACGACCCGGGGGTCGAGCGGGTCGTCGATCCGGTTCGCGGCCGCGATCAGCTCCAGGTACGGCCACGCCCCTTCGAAGGTGCGGGCGAGCTCGGAGAGACCGCGGTCGGAGGCCCGCGCGTCCCCGTACTCGAGCAGCGTGCGCGGCTCGTCCGCTCCGCAGTAGCCGAGCGCGTTCGGCGCGTAGGCGTAGCGCGCGAAGAGGAGCGGGCCGGCGATCATGCGGGCGCCGGCGAGACGCGTCTTCGCGCCGGGAGCGCGACGAGAATCGCGCCGGCCGTGATCAGGACCGCGCCGCCCAGGTCGAAGGCCACTCCGTCGGCCACGCGCGAGAGCACGGCCGTGACGACGGCGCCGAAGACGAGGACGGCGGTCACATCGACCGCCTGCGCCCGGGCGAGCGCCGCGAACCAGGTCGCCACGTAGCCGGCCAGGATCAGGCCGGTCAGCAACACCCAGCTCCACTGGTCGCCCGACAGCGAGAAGAGCTGGTCGGCACGCCCCGAGACCACGACCCAGCCGAGCAGCACGGCCGTTCCGAGCGTCATGCGCGCCATCCCGAGGAGCCGGGAGTCGAGGTCCGCGAGCAGCTTCTTCGCGACGATGATCTCGACCGCCCAGAGCAGCGTCGCCGCGAAGATCATCGCCTCGCCGGAGCCGAAGGCGACCGTGCCTGCATCACCCACGAGCCAGGCCTGCCCGGCGACGAGCAGCGCGATGGCGGCCAGATGCGGCCACCCGAGGCGCTCGTGCAGGAGCGGCACCGCGATCAGCGCGACCCACACGACCAGCGTCTTCTGAATGAACGCCGCCTGCGTCGCCTCCGCGCGCGCGAGCCCCTCGAAGAAGAGCACGAACGGCACGCTGCCGCCGATGACGGCGATCGCGAGCAAGCCGAGCCGGTGCTTGCGGATGCTCGGGAGCTCGCTGCGCGGGCCTCCGAGCAGCGGTGCCGCGAGCGCGAGCAGGAGGACGCCCGCCACGGCGTTCTTCGCGGTGGTGTAGACGGTCGCGTCGCCGAAGTGCTTCACCGCATGGCCGTTGACGAAGATCGCGACGCCGCTGATCAGCGCGGTCACGAACGCAAGGGCGACTCCGGTCGCGCGGGTCGAGCTCATTCAACGCCTCCTTCGCTTCGCAATGCCATGGCTTCCTGGGCCGCTTCGGGATCGAGAACCTCGACGGGCACGCCCAGATGGACGAGCACGTGGTCGCCGTCCCGCGCGTCCGGGACGAACGCGAGCGGGACGACCTTGCCGCAGCCGAGCCGTCCGACGCGGGCGTCGCCGTCCTCCCAGGACTCGGCCAGCACGTCGATCGAGCCGAGGCACATCAGGCTGCCTCCTCGACCTCGACGCTCTCCAGCACGACGCCCTGCGCGTGCTCACCGGTCGTGTCGTCGTCGAGCACGGCTTCGACCTCGGCGCCCTCGGCGATCGTGCCGCGTGCGGCGTCGCGGTAGTGCTCGCGGAAATGCTCGGGCGTGAAGTGCGAGAGGGCGCCGAGGCGAACCGAGACTCGGGTGACGCCTCTCGCACCTTCCGTCTCGGCAACGGACACGATCTGGGAGATCAGGTCCCGCATCAGCGCCTGCTCGTGCATCCGGCCTCCTCGAGGACGAGCTCGACGGCGCGCTCGACACCCGCCTGCGCGCCCGGGCTGAGGTCCGTGCCCGACCCGAAGACCTCGCCCTCGATCCCGAAGACGACGATTTGCTCCGGCAGGCGCCCGAGCGCGCGGGCGAGCTCGATCGTCTCGCCGATCCCGAGCGCGTGCGTGGACGAGCGGAACTCGCGGCTCGGCAGTGCCTCGCGGGTGGCATCGAAGCGGTGGACGGTCCCCGGCTCGGCACCGGATGCGACAGCGTCGACCACGAGCGCCGCCTGCGCCCCGTCCCAGGCGTCGATCAGGCGGGTCGGCTCCAGCTCGCACACGACGACGTCGAGCTCGTCCGACACGCGGTCCTGGACGAGGCGGGCGACCTCGCGGCCGGCTCCGTCGTCGCCCCGGTACGCGTTGCCGACCCCGATCACGACGGTGCGGCTCACCCGCGGACGATCTCCAGGTCGAGGAAGTGCGTGGCGCACGAGATGCAGGGGTCGTAGTTGCGGATCGCCTGCTCGCAGACGTGCTTCAGCTCGTCGTCGGCGAGCTCGTGGTAGCGGTCGACGACCTGCCGCAGGTCCTCCTCGATCGCGAGCTGGTTCTGGGAGGTCGGCGGGACGATCTTCGCGTCGAGGATCGTGCCGTCGGAGTCGAGCTCGTAGCGGTGGTAAAGGAGCCCGCGCGGCGCCTCGGTCGCACCGTGGCCCACGCCCGCGCGCGGCTCGACCTCGGCCGCCGGCGCGTCCGGCTCCTCGTAGGTGTCGATCAGGCGCAGCGCCTCGTCACACGCGTAGACCAGCTCGACGCTGCGAACGACGATGCTGCGGAAGGCGTCTCGGCAGGGCGCCTCGAGGCCGACCTCGGCAGCCACCTCGCGGCTGAGCGGGGACAGGCGATCGGCGCCCAGCGCGTAGCGCGCGAGCGGGCCGCAGAGGTAGGTGCTGCCGTCGCTGCGCCTGGAGTGGAGCGCGTTCGAGCGCGCGACGTGCTCCTCGTAGAAGTGGTCACCGTACTTCTGGACGGGGGCGTCGAGCCCCTGGTCGGAGACGACCCGGCCCCCCTCGATCGCGTACGTGTCGGGCTCGGAGAGCGCGACCAGCTCGCACTCGACCGCGCGCTCGGGGAAGTCGAACCCGGCCGTCCAGCGCACGGTCTCGACGGCGGCCTCGCGCGCCCGCTCCAGCGGCTCGACGAGCGCCTGCAGCTCTCTTCGCGTCGGCGCGCGGTAGAAGCCGCCGACCCTGACGTTGACCGGGTGGATCTCGCGGCCTCCGATCACGATCATCAACTCGTTGCCGGTCTTCTTCAGCTGAAGCCCGCGCTGCACGACGTCCGGGTGCTCGCGCGCCATCTCGACCGCGCCCTCGTAGCCGAGGAAGTCGGGGGCGTGAAGCATGTACACGTGGAGCGCGTGGCTCTCGATCCACTCGCCGCAGTAGAGAAGCCGCCGCAGCTGCCGGATCGGGTCGCTCACCTCGACGCCGCACAGATCCTCCATCGCGTTGATCGAGCTCATCTGGTACGCGACGGGGCAGATGCCGCAGATGCGCGACGTGATGTCGGGGGCCTCGAGGAACGATCGTCCGCGCAGGAGCGCCTCGAAGAAGCGCGGCGGCTCGAAGATCCGGAGCTCGACCTCGTCCACCTTGCCGTCCACGAGCCGGACCGACATCGCGCCTTCGCCCTCGACGCGGGCGAGGTAGTCAGTCTTGATCGTGCGTCGCTTCGGCTCGCTCACGCTGCCTCCGGAAGGCTTCCACGTTAAACGTCGCGAGCGCCCGCTGTAACCCCTTCTCGTCGACACCGAGGTTGCGCCACCACGCCTCGAGCGAGGCGAGGTTCGGCGTCTCGGCCGGCCCGAAGCAGCCGAAGCACCCTCGGTTGTAGGCGGGGCAGAGCGCGCCGCAGCCGGCCTGCGTGACCGGGCCCAGGCAGGGGATGCCGTGCGTGACCATCACGCACGGGATGCCGCGGCTCTTGCACTCGACGCACACCGAGTGCGTGGCGATGCTCGGCTTGCGCCGCTGGAGCATCGCCGCCACGAGCTCCAGCAGCTGGTTCTTGTTGATCGGGCAGCCGCGGAGCTCGAAGTCGACGTCGACGTGGTCGGCGATCGGCGTCGAGGTCGCGAGCGTGGAGATGTACTCGGGGCTCGCGTAGACGGCTGCGACGTAGTCGTCGATGTCGGCGTAGTTGCGGAGCGCCTGGATGCCGCCGGCCGTGGCGCAGGCACCGATCGTCACGAGCGCGTGCGACGCGGCGCGGACCTCCTTGATCCGCTCCGCCTCCTCGGGGGTCGTGATCGAGCCCTCGACGAGGGAGACGTCGTACGGGCCTTCGACGATCGCGCTCGAGGCCTCGAGGAAATGCGCGATCTGGACGCGGTCGGCGATCGCGAGCAGCTCGTCCTCGACGTCGAGCAGGCTCAGCTGGCAACCGTCGCAGGAGCTGAACTTCCAGACCGCGAGTGTCGGCCGGGCTTCCATCTAGAGCTCCCTCACCGTGAGCAGGCCACCGACCTCGTCCCAGGTGAAGACCGGGCCGTCGCGACAGATCAGGAGCGTTCCCAGCTGGCAGTGGCCGCAATGGCCGATGCCGCAGCTCATGCTGCGCTCGAGCGAGACGTAGATGCGCTCGGCGGGGACGCCGCGCTGAAGGAGCGCGCCGACGGTGACCCGCATCATCACCTCGGGCCCGCAGACGAGCGCGACCGCCGGCTCGTCGAGCGTGACGTCGTCGAGCAGAGCCGAGACGAAGCCGACCCGGTCGAGCCATGATCGCGTCCCCGCGTCGACGGTCAGGCGGACGTCCAGCCCCTCCGTGCGCCAGTCCTCGAGCTGCTGCGGATAGAGCAGGTCGCCCGGAGTGCGCGCGCCGTAGAGCAGGTACGCCCGGCCGTACGCGTCGAGCTGGGCCAGCACGCCCTCGACCGCGGGCCTGAGCGGCGCCAGGCCGAGCCCGCCGGCGAGCACTACGACATCCCCGCCGAGCGCTTCCTCGAGCGGCCAGGTCGTCCCGAACGGCCCGCGGACGCCGATCGTCCCGCCGCGAGGGATGCGGCAGAGCTCGGCGGTGACCGCGCCGACGTCGCGAATCGTGTGGATCAGCGAGCCGCCGGCTCCGCGGCCGCTCAGCGAGATCGGGACCTCGCCGACGCCGTAGGCGGTGAGCATCGCGAACTGCCCCGGCTCCGGATCGATCGGCTGTCCGGCGAGCGGCTCCAGCTCGATCGTCCACGTGTCGGCCGTCTCGCGGCCGCGGCTGCGGACGGTGTACGGCACCGGCACCATCGGGCCCGGCGAGAGCTGAAGAGGCTCAACCGCCACGTCCGCCTCCATAGAGGTCGGCGAGCCTCAGCCGCGTCGCGTTCAGGCGCTCGAGGAGCACCGCCGAGAAGCGCGTCATCAGCTCGTAGCCCAGCAGCGGGTCGGCCTCGCACTTCGTGCGCAGACAGGCTCCGTTCACCACGATCGCGCGCACTGGGGCGACCGCCCGCGCGTCGAAGTGCCACGTATGCGGCGGGAAGAGCCACGACCAGCCGACGACGTCGCCGGCCTCGATCGTCTCGATCGTCATTGCGCCACGACCGGGGACGTAGAGCTCGAGGGCGACGCGTCCCTTGCGCAGGATGTAGAAGACGTCCGCCGGCTCTCCTTCACGGAACAGGGTCTCGCCGGCTTCGAACCCGATCGTCTTCGAGCAGCCCGCGAGCTGCTCGGGGCACCCTTCGCAGAGCCCGGCGAACAAAGGTGAGTCGAGCACGACCTGGTCAAGCGTTTTCATCGCCGGCTCCTTCCCGGACGCGGACCGCAGCCGCCTCCTCGGTGATGTCGATCCCGACCGGGCACCACGCGATGCAGCGCCCGCAGCCGACGCAGCCGCTCGTCCCGAACTGGTCGTGCCAGGTCGCGAGCTTGTGCGTCATCCACTGGCGGTAGCGCGAGCGCCCGCTCTGGCGGACGCTGCCGCCGGCCACGTACGAGTGGTCGAGCGAGAAGCAGCTGTTCCAGACACGATCGCGCTCCACGACCTCGCCGGTCAGGTCGGCAGTGTCCTCGACCCCGACGCAGAAGCAGGTCGGGCAGACGAGCGTGCAGTTCCCGCAGGACAGGCAGCGGTCGGCGACCTCGTCCCAGCGTGGGTGCTCGAGGTTCTGGAGGATGTCCTCCTTCAAGCCTTCGGTGTCGAGCGTTCGGCCCATGCTCGCGCGCGCGTTGTCGACGAGCGCCTCTCTCGCGTCCTGATCCGGAGAGCCGGCGGCTTCGTGCGGGACCTCGGCCATGACCTCAGCGCCGCGCTCGCTTCCGATCCGGACGAGGAAGCGGTGCTCACCGTTCATCAGCTCGGTGAGCGCGAGGTCGAAGCCGCTCTCAGCCGACGGGCCGGTGCCCATCGAGTCGCAGAAGCAGAGCCGGCCCGGCTCGGCGCAGTCGACGACGACGACGAAGATTCCTTCGCGCCGCGCCGCGTAGTCGTGGTCGACATAGCGGCCGCCCGTGAGCACACGGTCCTGGATCCCGATCGCGGCCAGGTCGCAGCTGCGCACGCCGAAGAAGGCGAACGGCTTCTCCGGCGGGGGCTCTTCCTCGACTTCGGGGGCGCCGCCGTTCAGCCGCGCTCGCCAGAGACGGATGCGAGGCGGCAGCAGGAACTGCTTCCACGAGTGCGGCCCGACCGCGAAGCCGAAGCGTGCCTCGTCGTCGCGGCGCTCGACCCTGTAGGAGCCTGGGGCGTGAATCTCGGTGTAGCCCGAGGGAAGGTCGTCGGCGGACTCGAGCTCGTCGTAGAGGATCGCACCGTCCCGCAACTTCGGCCCCACGACCTGGTAGCCGCGGCCCCGAAGCGCATCGACGAGGCTGCTCAGCCCGTCGAGCGTGATCAAAACGTCGCTGCTCGGCTGCACGCTCACTCCTGCGACAATCGTTCCGGAAGAGCGTAACCCCTGCTTCAGGGCAGACACCCACCCTTCATGCGGATTTTCCCGTAGAGAGGAGGCAGAGCGAGGTGTTGGGCTGGATCGGAGACATCGAGCGCGAGACGCTCGACAACACGAGCTTTCGGACCGTGATCTTCACGGGCGAGCACACGCAGCTGACCGTGATGAGCATCGAGCCGGGCGACGACATCGGGCGGGAGGTGCACCCCGATCACGACCAGTTCCTGCGGGTCGAGCAGGGGACCGCGCGGGTCGAGCTCTCGCGCAGCGAGGACGCTGTCGAGGAGACTCACGACGCGCGGGCGGACTGGGCGATCATCATCCCGGCGGGCGTCTGGCACAACGTCGTCAATACGGGCGACGGGACGCTCAAGGTCTACTCGCTCTACTCGCCGCCCGAGCATCCGGACGGGACTGTTCATCGCACGAAGGCGGACGCGATGGCTGCAGAGCAGAGCTAGGCGGCTTGCAGGAAGCGGCGGTACCGCTCGCGCCAGTCCGCGGTCTCACCGAGAGCAACGCGGATCGGCGCCGGGTAGAGCGGTACAGCTGCGGAGGTGAGGCCGGCGGTCGAGGCGGCGCTGCTCCAGGGCCAGTCGAACGGGGTCTCCGCGAGGCCGGCGCGGACCGGATTGTACGCCAGGTACCGGCAGACGTTGAGCAGATCGGCATCGCTCGCAACCTCCCGGAAGAAGGAGTGGGCCCGGAACAGATGCGCCGCGCGGCCGTGCGCTTTGTTGTGGCGCCTCGCATGCCGTGTGTGCAGTCGTTGGAGCGCACTCGGGATGCGCCCGCCCGGGGTGTAGACGACCACGTGGTAGTGCGTGCTCATCAATGTGTAGGCGACAAGGCCTAGCTCGAAGTCGTCGGCCAGTCTCGCGAGAGTGTCGAGGAAGCCGCGGCGTTCGCCATCGTCACTGAAGAGGCGGCGCGTGTCGCTGGCTCGCGGGGCGAGGTGGTAGAGCCCTTCGAAGAAGTCGCGCCGTCGCCGTGGCACGCGTCCGAGAGTAGACGCAGCGCCAGGAACGAGGGGCCCCACAACGCAGATTGCGACACTCTTGACACACCTCCCCCTTGACAACCCCCGGAGTCGGACTCCGGGGTGGGGCGGGTAGTTGCCCGTACTCGTGTCCGCGGAAGCCCGGATGGCCCACGCTTCGCTTCGGGGCAACCTGTGTCCATGGCGCGCAAGCAGATCGTCATCCTCGGCGGCGGCACCGGCGGCACGATGGTCGCCAACCGCCTGCGCCGGCGCTTCGACGCCGACGAGGCGGAGATCCACGTCGTCGACCGTGACGATCGCCACGTGTACCAGCCGGGGCTGCTCTTCGTCCCCTTCGGGCTGACCTCGCTCGACGAGATCGTCCGGCCGCGCGCGCGCCAGCTACGCGACGGGATCGTCTTCCACGAGCGAGAGATCGACGCGGTCTGGATCGAGCGGGACGAGCTCCTGCTCGACGACGGCACCACCCTCCCCTACGACGTGCTCGTCGTCGCCACCGGATCGCGTCTCCAGCCCGAGGAGACGGAGGGGCTCACCGGCCCCGGCTGGAACGAGCGCGCCTTCACCTTCTACACGCCGGAGGGCGCTGCGGCACTGGGCGACGCGCTCGGGCGCTTCGACGGCGGACGACTGGTCGTGAACCTCGTCGACATGCCGATCAAGTGCCCGGTCGCGCCGCTCGAGTTCGCCTTTCTGGCCGAGTGGCACCTGCGGGAGCGCGGCATCCGTGACCGCGTCGAGCTCGTCTACGCGACACCGCTCGACGGAGCCTTCACCAAGCCGGTCGCCTCCGAGCATCTCGCGGGCCTGCTCGAGGAAAAGAGGATCGAGCTCGTGACGGAGTTCAATACGGGCGAGGTCGACTCGAACCGCGGCAAGCTCGTCTCCTACGACGGCCGCGAGCTCGACTTCGACCTGCTCGTGACGGTGCCGGCCCACGGCGGCGCCGCGTTCGTCGAGCGCTCCCCCGGCCTCGGCGACGCGCTCGGGTTCGTGCCCGCGGACCGGCGGACGCTGCAGTCGACGGCACGGCCGAACGTCTTCGCCCTCGGCGACGCGACCGACCTCCCGACCTCGAAGGCAGGCTCGGTGACGCACTTCGAAGCCGAGGTGCTGACGGAGAACGTCGCCCACTTCCTGGCCGGCGAGGAGCTCGAGCCCGGCTACGACGGCCACGCGAACTGCTTCGTGGAGACCGGCTTCCACAAGGCCCTGCTCATCGACTTCAACTACGAGACCGAGCCGCTCCCGGGGCACTTCCCGACCGCGCTCGGCCTGCCGCTCCTACGCGAGTCGCGCGTCAACCATCTCGGGAAGCTCATGTTCCAGTGGATCTACTGGCACGCCCTGCTCCCCGGGCGCGACCTGCCCCTGATCGGGCCGGCGATGCCGACCGCGGGGAAGCGGCGCGAACTGTCGGCAACGACCTGAAGGAGGACGAGATGACCACGATGCTGATCGCCGACGCCCCGGTCGACGTCGACGCCGAGGGCTTCCTCACGAGCCCCGAGCAGTGGAACGAGCCGATCGCCGAGGCGATCGCGCGCGAGAACGGCATCGCCGAGCTCACCGACCGCCACTGGCTGGTCGTGAAGTTCATGCGCGAGCGCTACCTGTCGACCGGAAGCGCGCCCTCGATCCGCGCGCTGGGCAAGGAATCCGGCGTTCCGGTCAAGGAGCTCTACGCGCTCTTCCCCACGGGCCCCGCAAAGCTCGCCGCGAAGATCGGCGGGATTCCCAAGCCCAAGGGCTGCATCTAGGAGGACGACATGACCACGATCCCGTACACACCTGACCACCTGGAGCTCGAGTGGCCGAAGGCCGAGCCGATCCAGAAGGTCTCGATCGTCGTCTCGAAAGGCTCACTGGAGGGCGTCTACCCGGGCTTGATCATGGCCAACGGCGCCCGCATGGAGGGAATCGAGGCCGACCTCTTCTTCACCTTCTTCGGCCTGGACGCGATCCGCAAGGACCGCTTCGAGCACATCAAGGTGGCGACCGTCGGCAACCCCGGCCTGCACATGCCGACGCTCCTGGGCGCGATCCCCGGCTTCTCGGCGCTCGTCACCAAGATGATGAGCCGCCAGATGGAGAAGATCGACATCCCGCCGATCCCGGAGTTCATGGAGCTCGTCGCCGACTCGGGCGTCAACCTCTACGCCTGCAAGGCCACGGTCGACATGTTCGGCCTGGCGATGGACGACTTCATCCCCCAGGTCGAGGACATCATCAGCGTCGGCGAGTTCTACGAGAAGGCCGCCGGCGGTGAGATCATCTTCACCTAGGCCGTGCAGAGCACAAATAAAGGGCCCGCTCTTGGCGGGCCCTTTTCGTGACCTTCGTGGAGCCGGTTCCGTTTTCGTCTGCTCTTCGTCGAAGGCTTTCGGGGGGTTTCTTCCTACTACGCCTTCTTCTTGGAGCTTCTCCCTACTGGGGAACCGTTCTCTGCGCAATCGCATCGTCGCGAAGAGCCCGGTCCGCGGCATCGGTGGACACGCTGACGGCGCCCCGTAGTTCCCCGCAACGGCGTTCAGCCGATGTGCCGATGGCGAAGACGGCGCGCTGATGCAGGTTGAGCACATGACCTTCGACGGACAGCGCGCGACGTGGCTACGAGCCCGGTTGATCCATGCGATCCACCCCGACGGCCATCCTGCGCTTCATCCCTCCGCGTCCTTCAGCGCGACGATGCGCGTCCGTCTGGAGAACCATCCCGGCGCGTTCGCCCAGCTCGCCGAGGCGATCGGAGACGCCGGCGGCCTGCTCGGCGCGATCGACCTGGTGCGCGTCGGCCGCGGCCACAAGGTCCGAGACGTCACCTTCCTCGCCTCCGACGCCGCACATGTCGAGCGGATCCTCACGGCGGTCACCAACCTCCACGGGGTCGAGGTCGAGCACGTGTCCGACCGCACCTTCCTCGCGCATCTCGGCGGCAAGCTCGAAGTGACGTCGAAGGCGCCGCTCAAGACTCGCGACGACCTCTCGATCGCCTACACGCCCGGCGTCGGGCGGGTCTCCTCGGCGATCGCCCAGGACCCGGCCAAGGTCTGGTCGCTCACGATCAAGCAGAACACCGTGGCGGTCGTCAGCGACGGAACGGCGGTGCTCGGCCTCGGCGACATCGGCCCCGAGGGAGCCCTGCCGGTCATGGAAGGGAAGGCCGTCCTGTTCAAGGAGTTCGGCGGGATCGACGCCTGGCCCATCTGCCTCGCGACGAAGGACCCTGACGAGATCGTCCAGACCGTGACGGCGATCGCGCCGGTCTTCGGCGGGATCAACCTCGAGGACATCTCCGCGCCGCGCTGCTTCGAGATCGAGCGCCGGCTGCGGCAGACACTCGACATCCCGGTCTTCCACGACGACCAGCACGGCACGGCGATCGTCGTCCTGGCGTCCCTGCTGAACGCGCTCAGGGTCGTCGACAAGGAGCTCGCGGACGTCCGCATCGTCCTGACCGGCGCCGGCGCCGCGGGCACAGCGGTCACGAAGACGCTCCTTGCCGCAGGCGCATGCGACATCGTGGGCTGCGATCGCGAGGGCGCGATCCATCGCGACCGCCCCGGCCTCACTCCCGCCAAGGCCGAGTACGCGCTGCTGACGAACCCGCGCGGCTTCCAGGGGTCGGCCGACGACGCGCTCGACGGAGCCGACGTCTTCATCGGGCTCTCCGCTCCCGGAGCGGTGAGCGCAGCCGCGATTCGCCGCATGGCGGATCGCTCGATCGTCTTCGCGATGGCCAACCCGATTCCCGAGGTGATGCCGGAGGAGATCGAGTCGGACGTCGAGGTCATCGCCACCGGCCGCTCCGACTACCCGAACCAGATCAACAACGTGCTCGCGTTCCCCGGTGTCTTCCGTGGAGCGCTCGACGTGCGCGCGCGAGAGATCACCACCGAGATGGAGGTCGCGGCGGCGCGAGCGCTGGCGGAGGTCGTCGCGCCGGACGAGCTCGAGGCCGACTACATCGTGCCGAGCGTCTTCAACCGCCAGGTCGCGCCTGCGGTCGCCGAGGCCGTTGCCGAGGCCGCCGAGCGATCGGGCGTCGCGCGCCGCAGCACCCGCGAGCTTTCGCGGGATCCTTCGGAGCTGCCGGTCGGATGAGCGCGGCGCAGCCACCTCCCTGGAAGATCAAGGTCGTCGAGCCGATCGCGCTCGCCGGCCCGGAGGCGCGGCGCACGGCCCTCGAACGAGCGGGCTTCAACACGTTCCTGCTGCGCTCGGAGGACGTCTTCGTCGACCTGCTGACGGACAGCGGCACGTCCGCGCTCTCGCAGGAGCAGCGAGCCGCGATGGAGCTCGGCGACGAGGCCTACGCGGGCTCGCGCAGCTTCTTCCGGCTCGAGCAGGCCGTGCGCGACGTCTACGGCTACCGGCACATCATCCCCACGCACCAGGGCCGCGGTGCGGAGCACCTGCTCGCGCGCATCCTCGTCGAGCCGGGCCAGATCGTGCCTTCCAACCTCTACTTCACGACGTCGCGGGAGCACGTCGAGCTCGCGGGCGGAATCTGGGTCGACGTCGCCGTGCCCGAGGCGACCGACCCGGGCGCGAACCTGCCCTTCAAGGGCAACATCGACCTCGCAGCCCTCGACAAGGCCCTGCGATCGGCAGCCCCGGGCGGCGTTGCCTACGTACGCCAGGAGGCCTGCGTGAACATGGCCGGCGGGCAGCCGTTCTCGGTCAACAACCTGGCTGAGGTACACCGCTTGGCCCACGGCCACGGCGTGCCGCTGATCCTCGATGCGACCCGGATCTCGGAGAACGCGCTCTTCGTCAAGGACCGCGAGCGTGGCTGGGGCACCTGGCCGCTCCCGCAGATCATCGGAGCGATCGCAGAGCTCAGCGACGGCGCGATCTTCTCGTCGAAGAAGGATCACTTCGTCCCGATCGGCGGGCTCCTCGCGCTGAACGACGACGAGCTGGCCGAGCGCGCGCGCGAGCTCGTGGTCGTCTATGAGGGCTTCCCGCACTACGGCGGCCTGGCGGGTCACGACATGGAGGCGCTCGCCCAGGGCATCCGCGAGTCGGCGGACGAGCCCATCGTGCGCCACTACGTCTCGCAGGCGGCCTACCTCGGCGGATTGCTCGAGGAGGCGGGCGTCCCGATCGTGATCCCGGTCGGCGCGCACGGCGTGTTCCTGGACGCGAAGGAGTTCCTGCCGCACATCCCGCAGGAGCAGTTCCCCGCGCAGGCGCTCGCGGCGGCGATCTACCTCGCCGGCGGCGTGCGCTCGATGGAGCGCGGGATCGTCTCCGGCCAGCACGGCTCCGAGCCGTACGACGGGCTCGAGCTCGTCCGGCTCACGATCCCCCGGCGCGTCTACACGCAGGAGCACCTCGCGTATGTGGCCGAGGTGATCACGAACCTCTACGAGCAGGCCGACCAGGTGCCCGGGCTGCGAATGACGTACGAGCCGGAGCACCTGCGCTTCTTCCAGGCCCGCTTCGAGCCGCTCGCGCCCGTCCTGGTTCCGGCTCACGCCTGAGATGAACACGCGTGGACCTCGCACGGTTCGCCGCTTCGTGCTCGGTTCCGTCGCGGTCTCGCTCTCCGCGACCGCGCTGCTCGCGATCGTCATCCTCCTCTTCGGCAACTTCGGCGAGACCGAGAGTCGGATCCTCCAGACGACTGCGCTGCTGGCTTCCTTCGGCCTCGTTTCGCTGCCCGCCGGCATCCTGCTCGACCAGGCCCGGCTGACCGCGCTCGCTGCCGCGATCCTCGGGCTGGCGGCCACCGGCCTCGTGCTCAGCCTGTTCAGCGTGTGGTCGGGCGGCTCCTCGGCGGTGGTCGGGAAGACCGTCCTGACCGCGACGGTGTTCGCACTAGCCGCCTCGCAGACCGGCACGCTCGCGGCACGCAGGCGTGACGGGGACCCGACCTCCGTCCGCGTGCTCTTCGCGCTCTCCTGCGCAACCGCGCCTGCCCTCGCGACGCTGGCGGCGGTCGCGGCATGGGCTGAGATCGAGAGCTCGGCCTACTTCCGGGCGCTCGGAGCGCTGGCCGTGCTCGACGTGCTCGTCGTCCTCCTCCAGCCGTTGCTCGCTCTGAGGCGCCCCCGCGGCGACGTCTATCACCTGCGCCTCGCGCTCGAGCGCGGCGGGGAGCTCGACACCGACGTGGAGGCCGGCGACTTTGCAGCCGCGGCAGCCCGGGCGATCCGCGAGGCCGAGCGGACCGGGCAGCGTGTGCGCCGGGTCGCCAGGGTCTAGGCCCTGGTGACCAGGAGGCCGGCTTCCCGGCCAACCTTCTCGAACGCAGCGAGCGCGCGGTCGAGGTGCTCGGGCTCCAGCGCGGCGGACATCTGGACGCGGACTCGCGCTGCACCCTCCGGCACGACCGGGTAGCCGAACCCGGTCACGAACACGCCCTCCTCGAGCAGCCGGCGGCTGACCTCGATCGCGAAGGCCGTGTCGCCGACGATGATCGGGATGATCGCGGCCTCGCCCGGGAGCGGCTGGAAGCCGGCCTCCGCGAGTTGCGTCCGGAAGGTAGCGGTGCTCGCATGGAGCTTCTGGACGAGATCCGGCTGCGAGCGAAGCGTCCGCACCGCGGCGAGCGCGCCGCAGGCGACCGGAGGTGGGATCGCGTTCGAGAAGAGCTGTGGCCGGGAGCGCTGCGAGAGGAGATCGCACACGTCGCCGCTCGAGGCGACGAAGCCGCCCGCCGCTCCGCCGAGAGCCTTGCCGAGCGTGCTCGTGATCACGTCGATCTCCCCGAGCAGGCCGTAGTGCTCCGCGACGCCTCGCCCGGTGGCCCCCATGACGCCCGTACCGTGCGAGTCGTCGACGATCACGACCGCGTCGTGCTCCCGTGCCAGCTCGACGATCTCGGGCAGCCGGGCCAGGTCGCCCTCCATGCTGAAGACGCCGTCGGTGACGACGATCTTCCGCTGCCCGGGGTCGCAGGAGCGCAGCGCCTCGCGCAGCTCATCCATGTCGGAGTGCGCGTAGACGACCTTGCGGGCCGGCTTCGCGAGCCGCATCGCGTCGACGATGCTCGCGTGGTTCAGCTCGTCCGAGATGAGGACGGTTCGCTCGTCGGTCAGGGTCGGGATCACGGCCTCGTTCGCGTTCCAGCACGAGGCATACGTCAGCGCCGCTTCCGTGCCGACAAGATCCGCGAGCTCGGCCTCGAGCTCGAGGTGCGGCTCGAACGTGCCGCAGATGAAGCGCACCGAGGCCGTGCCGGCCCCGTACCGGTCGAGTCCGTCCTTCGTCGCCTCGATCACGGCCGCATGAGCCGCGAGGCCGAGGTAGTTGTTCGACGAGAGGACGATCACCTCGCCGCGCCCCTCCATCTCGACGACGGGCCCCTGCGACGAGCGGAGCGTCAAGAACGACTTGTACGTGTTCGCCTCGCGCAACGCGTCGAGCTCCGCGGAGACGTTCTCGCGCAAGCGCTCGTTCACGCGACGACCTGCTCCTCGACGATCGCGCTGTCGGCCGCCTCGGCCCCGTTCGGGAAGAGCACGACCTTGCACGCCTGGCCCGCGTCGAGCCGCTCGAGCCCGTGCTCGAAGGCCGAGAGCGGCAGGCGGTGGGTGATCAGCGGTCGCAGGTCGACGACACCGTGCTCGAGCAGCCAGCGCGTCTTGTACCAGGTGGCGAAGATCCGGCGGCCGCTGACCGCCGTCACGGTCAGGTTCTTGAAGATCAGCGACTCCGCGACGTCCACCTCCACGGGACGCGACGGAATCCCGAACAGGATCACGTGCCCCCCGTTGCGGACGATCCGGAACGCGTCTCCGATCGCGGCCGGGGCACCGGACATCTCGAACACGACGTCGAGATGCTCGCCCTCGTTGCGGTCGAGGAACCAGGCCGGCGCATCGGTGATCTCGTGCACGTTCGCAACTTCGGTGGCGCCCATCTCGGTGGCAAGGCCGAGCCGGTACGAGACGACGTCCGAGGCGAGCAGCCGCCCGACTCCGGAAGCGCGGGCGATGGCGATGCTGAAGAGGCCGACCGGCCCGCAGCCGAGGATCCCGACCGTCTGGCCGGCGAGATCTGCGTGGCTCGTCGCGAAGACGGCGTTTCCGAACGGCTCCTGGAGCGTCGCGATCTCGGGCGGAAGCTTCGCACGGTCGTTGTGCCAGACCACCGACTCGGGAACGGCGACGTACTCTGCAAAGGCGCCGTCGCGATCGACTCCGAGGATCTGCGTGCGCTCGCACATGTGCGCCTGCCCGGTGCGGCAGTGGAAGCACATGCCGCAGGTGACGTGGCTCTCGGCCGAGACGTAGTCGCCGGCCTCGACGTGGCGGACGTTGCGTCCGGTCTCGACCACGGTTCCGGCGAACTCGTGCCCGAGGGTGAGCGGCGGCCGGATCCGGTGCGAGGCCCAGTCGTCCCAGTGGAAGATGTGCAGGTCGGTGCCGCAGAGGCTCGCGGCCTCGACGCGGACGAGCACGTCCTCGTCCCCGACGTCCGGAACCGGGGCCTCGTCCAGAACGAGGCCGGGCTCGGGTCGAAGCTTCCGCACCGCCCACATCGTCTCGGCCACGAGACTACTCCTCGTCGAGCTGGACCACGTCGCTGAGCGGGCGGCGCGGCGTCGGCTTGACCGGCGGGCCGTACCCCATGCGGAGCACGATCTGCGGAACTCCGATGCGAGCGAGCTCCGAGACCGGTGCGCGGAGCTCGGCGACTTCGATCGGCTGGTTCAGGAACGAGGCCGAGACGCCGTCCTGCGCGGCCCGCAGGAGCAGCCGTGCAAGCGCCTGGCCGGCGATCAGCCAGTCGCGAGGCTCGTCGCCAGGCGTGCCGAGGACGGCGAGAACAGGAGAACCGTCGGCGATCTTGCGGTCGTGCGCGGCCACGCCCCTTCCGACGTCGAAGGTGCGGACCACAAAAGGCGCGATGGGGTCGATCGGTTTTGGAATGTGGAGGCTCTCGATTGGCATCCCGTCCCGCGAGCGGCGCCGGGAGCGGTGCATCCAGGCGGCGAGCTCCCGGCGGAAGCTCCCGTCGGCGAACTGCCGCTTGTCCGCCTCGGCGACGAGGTCGGCAAGCCGACGGCGGTCCTCGTCGTGCTCGAAGATCTTGACCTGCGCGCCCTCCTCCTCGACCGCCAGCCGCAACTCGGCGAGGAGCTCCTCGGGAACCGGGCGCGGCTCGAACGCGTTTCGATTCGTCTGGCGTGCCGAGATCGCCCAGAAGAGAAGCCGGTCGGCGCGAGCCGGCGGGCGCCGTTCTCCGAGCCGGACGCGGGCCAGCAGGTCGGGATCGCTTCCGTCGGGAAGGAGCTCGACCTCCGGCATGAGGCCGTGTTGGCGAATCGCCGCCCTCAGCGTGAGGAGCGCTGCGCCGCAGCTCATCGTGAGCTCGCGGTCGTCCGGATCGACGACCGGCAGCGCGCGACTGCGGTCGGCCAGGAGCTCGACCGCATCGTCCCTGAGCCGGAAGCGCCAGGGCTGGCTGTTGTGGCTCGACGGCGCCAGCACCGCGTACTGAAGGAGATAGGCGAGCTTCTCGGCGGGAAGCCCGCGCCGTGGAAAATCCCGCGCCTCGAGATCGATGTCCGGGCGGACGTCGTGCACGGGCTCACCGAGCTCGTACCGAGCCATCGACTGGGCAATCGAGGCAACCGAGCTCGACTCGTACTCGTACTCGAGCATCGGGAGGTAGACCTCCTCCTCTTTCCGGAAGTGGATCTCGAGCGTCGTGTAGATCCTGAACAGGAGCTCCTGCACCGCCGGCACGTCGTCGAGCTCCGCGGCTTCGAGCGCCTCGACCTGTTCCTCCAGCAGGCGATGGTCGAACGCCATTCCCGCCAGCGAGAACGGATGTCGGAGCTGAAGCGCGATCTCGGGGTAGAGCCACGCCTCCTCGGCCTCGGCATGGAGCCGGAGCTCGCCGCGCAGGAAGCCGGCGAGCTCGGCCACGACGGCCTTGCGCTCCGCTGGCTCCAGCGAGGGCAGCTCGCGTGCGACTTCCGCGATGCGCCCGACCTTCGGCCACAGGCTCTCGTGCCTGCGGCGGAGGGGCTCTGTCAGCTGCTGCGCCATCGTCTTCAGGTTCTCCTCCGAAGCGGCGCGCGGCATCCGTGACCACCCGCGTTCGAGTACGGGGTTTTCCGAACTCCGTACTTGCCCGAAGAGTCGATCGGCGGCGCTTCGGATGCCGGTTCGCGCGCCACTCGCGACGATGGGCCCATGAGACCCGCCGCGACGGTTCCCGCAGGACCGAAGCTCCTCGAACGCGCCGCTCCGAGCGCGATCGTCGCAATCGTGGGCGGGGCCCAGCAGACCAATCTCGACCTGGCCGAGGCCTGGTACCGCCGGGGCGTTCCCGCCGCGCTCCTCTCGCCGCACGACGCGGGGGAGATGCTCGCTGCGGGTGACATCGCCGTCCTGCGGCTCGACGTCCTCCCCACCCTCGACGGAATCGAGGACGGCCTGGAGGAGCTCGCCGGCCTTCCCTGGCGCGGAGCCCGCGTCGTCAACCCGCCCTCGGCCCTCGTCGCCACGCACGACAAGCTTCGAACCGCCTGGTGCCTGACGGCGGCGCGCATCTCCCATCCCAAGACCGTGCATCTCCCACGCGCGGGCGCGCCGCTCGGGCTCCGGCCGCCCTTCGTCCTCAAGCCGCGTTTCGGGAGCTGGGGCGAGGACGTCTTCCGCTGCCTCGACAAGCGCGACGTCGACGCCGTGCTGAGCATCGTTCAGACCCGCCGCTGGTTCCGGAGGCACGGAGCCCTTCTCCAGGAGCTCGTCCCCTCGCAGGGGCGTGACTTCCGACTGATCGTCGCCGGCGGACGGATTGTCGGCGCGGTGCAGCGCGTCGCTCCGGAGGGCGAGTGGAGGACGAACGTCTCGCGAGGCGCGGCTCGATTGCCGCTGGAGCCGTCTCCGGAACTTTGCCGCCTCGCGCTTGCCGCCGCCGCTGCCGTCGACGGGGATTTCGTCGGCGTCGACGTGCTGCCGCTGGACGGCGGCTACACGGTGATCGAGGTCAACGGGGCGGTCGAGTTCGACCGTATCTACGACCTCGCTGGGCGCGACGTGTACACGGAGCTCGTCGACGCTCTCGGCCTTCCGCGCACGCTGGTGAGGATCTGATGCCGGCGACACAGGAGAGCCTCTTCCCGACGTCGTCCGAGTTCGAGACGGTGACGCGCGAGCTTGCGGTGGAGACGTTCTGGCAGCGAGTGTTCAGCGTCGCGCCGCTCGTGATCGTCGGCTCGAAGGACACCGACGGCACGTACGACCTCGCTCCGAAGCACATGGCGATGCCCCTCGGCTGGCGCGACGGGTACGGGTTCGTCTGCACCCCGCGCCACCGGACCTACCGGAACATCGAGCGGCACGGGGTCTTCACCGTCAGCTTCCCGCGCTCGTTCCAGATCGTCCAGGCCGCTCTCGCCGCCACCAGCAGGGAGCCCGACGGCACGAAGCCGGCGCTCGCCGCGCTCCCGACGTTCCTCGCCACGCGGGTCGACGGCGTGCTCGTCCACGGCTGCTACGCCTTCCTCGAATGTGAGCTCGACCGCTTCGTCGAGATCGACGACGCCTCACTCGTGATCGGGCGCATCGTCGCCGCAGCGGCCGTCGAGGAAGCGATCCGCGACCCGGATCGTGACGACGCCGAGCTTCTCCGTCATGTCGCCCCGCTGGCCTACCTGAGCCCGTCGCGCTTCGCGACCGTCGACCACTCCCAGTCGTTCCCGTTTCCGTCCTCGTTCCGACGATGACGGCGCCGGCGGCTGCGGCCCCGACCGTGCTCGCGTGGACGAGGGAGCGCGAGACGTCGATGGCCGGGCTGCTCTCGCGGCTGGTCGAGGCCGAATCGCCGTCGCTCGTCCCCGGCTCCGTTCAGGCAGCGCTCGAGCTGCTCGCCGCCGAGCTCGAGAGCGCGGGCCTGCGCACCCGGCTCGTCGGAGGCGAGGGAGCGGGACGTCACCTCCTGGCCCGCCCGCGCATCCGCGGCGAGCGCCGCGGCTACCAGCTGCTCCTCGGCCACGCCGACACCGTCTGGCCCGTGGGGACGTTGCGCGACATGCCGGCGCGCCGCGCCGACGGGAGTTTCTTCGGGCCCGGCTGTTACGACATGAAGGGCGGGCTCGTCCAGCTCGTCTTCGCCGTGGCCGCTCTCCACGACCTCGGGCTCGAGCCGAGGCTCGCTCCGGTCGTCTTCGTCAACTCGGACGAGGAGATCGGCAGCGTTCGTTCGGCCCGCTACATCAGGCGTCTCGCGAGAAGCGCGGCGCGCGCCTTCGTGCTCGAGCCGCCCGCAGGCCCGGCCGGGATGCTCAAGACCGGGCGCAAGGGAGTCGAGCGCTTCGAGATCGTCGTCAAGGGCCGGGCCGCGCACGCTGGGACGAGCCCCGAGGCGGGCGCGAGCGCCATCCTCGAGCTGTCGCGACAGGTGCAGGAGCTCTTTGCGCTGAGCGACCCGGAGCACGGCGTCACGGTCAACGTCGGCACGATCGACGGCGGCCTGCGAGCCAACGTCGTCGCGCCGGAAGCCTCTGCGCTGGTCGACGTCCGCGCGCCGAACGCTGCGGCCGCGACGGCTGTCGCACACGCGATCCGCTCGCTCCGGCCGATGGGCCCGGGAACCACGATCACGGTCCAAAGCGACGCGGGCCGCCCGCCGATGCCCGCCACGGATCGCAACCGGGCGCTCTTCCGGCGCGCGCAGCGGATCGCGCGCGAGCTGGGCCTCGACATCGACGAAGCTCCACAGGTCGGCGGAGCGTCGGACGCGAATCTCACGAGCGACCTGACGGCGACACTCGACGGGCTCGGCGCCGTCGGAGACGGTGCGCATTCCGCGGACGAGCACGTCATCGTCTCGGCGCTGCCGGTACGGGCTGCCCTCCTCGCCTTGCTCCTGCTGGACGACTGAGCGATCCGTAGTTTCCACGGCCGCCGAATCGCGGTCGTCGCCGATGTCACAGGCGCTCTGGTCGGCCAACCTGCGGGGTGACCCAACCGAAAAGGGGTGACACATGGCTGTCGACGTCGTAACCCGACCGAGAGCGAGACCCGCCCCGCCCGACGCGCCCCTGCCGCGCGAGTCGATCGTCGAAGCGCGCGAAGTCGTGAAGACCTACGACACGGGCAAGGTCCAGGTGCACGCGCTCCGCGGGGTCTCGTTCGGCGTGAGCCGGGGCGAGATGGTGGCGATCATGGGGCCGAGCGGCTCCGGCAAGACGACGCTGCTCAACTGCCTGTCCGGCCTCGACTCGATCAACCAGGGGAACGTCCTGATCGAGGGCGTCTCACTTGCGGAGATGTCCGACCGCGAACGAACGGACTACCGGGCGAGGCGCATGGGCTTCGTCTTCCAGTTCTACAACCTGATGCCGGTTCTGAGCGCGGTCGAGAACGTCGAGCTGCCCCTGCTCGTCGCGGGCGTCTCGGCGAAGGTGGCGCGGAGCAAGGCGCTCGATGCGCTGGAGCTCGTGGGCCTGCGCGACTGGGCGGAGCACGTGCCCGACGAGCTCTCCGGCGGGCAGCGCCAGCGGGTGACGATCGCCCGCGCCCTGGTCAACGACCCGGCGATCGTCTGGGCGGACGAGCCGACCGGCGACCTCGACAGCGAGAACGCCGACGAGATCGTCGCGCTCATGCGAGAGCTGAACCGAGAGCACGACCTGACCTTCCTGATCGTCACCCACGACATCGGCGTCGGCCGCAAGACCGACCGCATCGTGCGGATGGTGGACGGCCAGATCGTCAGCGAAGAGATTCTGGAGGTAGCCCGATGATCGCGCGCGCGACAATGGCTGAGATCGATCCCATCCGGATGAGCGTGGACCAGGCCGTCGAGGTCTTCCGCGACTCCGTCCTCCCGGCACTGCACGAGCAGGCCGGGTACGAGGGAGTGCTCGTCCTCGTCTCGCCGGACGGACAGGCGCTCGTCCTGACGTTCTGGGACAGCGAGAAGGCGGCCGACGAGGGCCTCGCAGGGAGCCGCAGCTTCTACGCCGAGCAGGTGGAGAAGTTCGTGACGCTCTACAAGGCTCCGCCCGGTCGCGAGACGTATCAGGTCGTGCTCGCCGAAGAGCCGGCCGTGCTCGTCTAGGAGGCCCGTCGTGAAAGAGCTGTTCGGCATACCGATGGACACGCTGGCGGCGGTCCTCGCGATCCTGGTCGCGGTTCTCGCCGGCTCTCTCGGAGCGCTCGCGCTTCGCCACCGCGTCCTCTTGAAGCTCGGCGTCCGCAACCTGGGCCGCCGCCGCGCCCGCTCCGCCCTGATCGTCGTCGGGCTGATGCTCGGCACGACGATCATCGCGGCCGCGCTCGCCACCGGCGACACCATGACCCACACGATTCGCGCCACCACGACTCAGGCGCTGGGCGAGACGGACGAGATCGTGGCCGCGAAAGGCGCTGCAGACGACATCTCCGGCGAGCTGGGAGCGGCTTCCGGCACCGGGTACTTCGACCAGCGGGTGGTCGCCGACGTCGAGCGCGCCCTTGCAGGCAAGAGCCTGACCGACGGCGTGATGGGCGCGATCGTCGAAGACGTCGCCGTTCAGGCCCCACTCCAGCGTCAGACCGAGCCGAGCGTCACGCTCTTCGCGCCCGACCCCGCCGCGATGGGCTCGTTCGCCCCGATCCGCCGCGTGGACGGAGGAACCGTCTCGCTCGACGAGCTGAGCGGCAACCAGGCCTATCTGAACAAGAAGGCGGCGGATGCGCTCCATGTCCGCACCGGCGATCCGCTGATCGTGTACGTCGGCGGCAAGCCGGTTCGGATGCGAATCCGCGACGTCGTTCGCTTCAAAGGAGCGACGACCGCCGACACCGCGATGCTGCTCCCGCTGCGCGAGGCTCAGCGCCTGTACGGCCAGGAGGGCCGGATCAAGGGCATCGCGATCTCCAACCGCGGCCGTGGCGAGGCAGGCGTCGGGCTCTCGGACGACGTTGTCTCGACCCTGAAGCCGATCGTCACTCCGCTGGGCCTCGAGACCTCGACGAGCAAGGCCGACGCGATCGACCTGGCCGACGAGCTCGGCAACGCCTTCATGTCGTTGTTCACGACGTTCGGCACCTTCTCGATCTCCGCCGGGATCCTGCTCATCTTCCTGATCTTCGTGATGCTCGCGACCGAGCGGCGCGGCGAGCTGGGCATCGCCCGCGCGGTCGGGACGCGCCGCGGGCACCTCGTCCAGATGTTCACCTTCGAGGGCGCCGCGTACGACCTCATCGCCGCAGCCGTCGGCGCGATCCTCGGCGCGGGGATCGCCTACCTGATGGTGCTCGCGATCGCGAGCGCGTTCGGCGCCGCCGACGAGGACGCCGGGATCCAGGTCCACTACGCGGTCACCTCTCGCAGCCTGTTCGTCGCCTTTTCGATCGGAGCGCTGCTGACCCTCCTCGTCGTGGCCTTCTCGGCCTGGCGTGTGAGCGTGATGACGATCGCGACCGCGATCCGCAACCTTCCCGAGCCGAAGCTCCCGCGACGCCGGCGCAGGCTCGTCCTCGCGCTCGTCAGCATCGGCCTCGGCGCGCTCCTCACTGCGAGCGGCGCCGGCTCGGCCTCGGCCACCCCGCTCATGCTCGGCGTCTGCCTGGTCTTGATCGGTCTCGTCCCCGTCCTGCGCCTGGTCGGAGTCTCCGAGCGACTCGCCTACACCAGCTGCGGCCTTGCGATCTCCGTCGCGATGCTCCTGCCCTGGAGCGTCTGGGAGTCGGTCTTCGGTCAGATCTCGATGAACTTCACGACGTGGATCGTCGCCGGCCTGATGACCGTGATCGGCGCGGTCTGGGTGCTCGTCTACAACGCCGACCTCCTCCTGCGGGCGATCTCGTTCGCGCTCTCGCCCTTCGGGAGGGTGGCTCCGGTCGCGAAGATGGCCATCACCTATCCGCTGCGGGCCCGCTTCCGGACGGGCGCGACGCTGGCGATGTTCACGCTCGTCGTCTTCACCCTCGTCACCGGCACGGCGTCGTCCGGCTCGTTCGAGAAGGCCTTCGGCACGGTCGACGAGTTCGGCGGCGGCTTCCAGGTGCGCGCCGGCACGTCGGCGACCGCGCCGATCGACAACATGGAGCAGGCGCTGCAGCACGCTCGCGGCATCGATTCACGCGACTTCCTCGGAGTCGGGAGCCAGTCGGTGCTGTCGGTGAAGGCTCGGCAGCTCCGCACCGGGCGGCCGGCCGAGAGCTACGTCGCGCGCGGGCTCGACGACGACTTCCTCGTGCACACGACGTTCGGGCTCGGAGCCATGGCTCGCGGCTACGGGAGCGCTCCACAGGTCTGGCGCGCGCTCGCCGAGGAGCCCGGCCTCGCGGTCGTCGACGCGACGGTGGCGCCGCACCGCGACAACTTCAACTTCGCGGTTCTCCCGGACTTCCAGCTCAGCGGCTTCTCCGTCGAGGACGGCGTCTTCGACCCGATCCCGCTCTCGGTGCGCGACCCGCAGACGGGCCGGCAGCTCCAGCTGAAGGTGATCGGGATCCTGAAGGACTCGGCGCCGGAGGAGATGGTCGGCATCTCCAGCTCGCAGGCCACGTACCAGCACGCCTTCCCGGGCCGCTTCGACCCGACGATCCACTACTTCGCGCTCGCGCCGGGCGTCGACCCGGAGACGACTGCGACGAAGCTGGAGTCGGCCTTCCTCGCCAACGGCATGCAGGCCGAATCGATCCAGAGCGTCGTCGACGACGCCGTCGCATCGAGCCGCACGTTCAACCGGCTGATCCAGGGATTCATGATGCTCGGCCTCGTCGTCGGCGTGGCTGCGCTGGGCGTGATCAGCGCACGGGCCGTGGTCGAGCGACGCCAGCAGATCGGCGTGCTACGCGCGATCGGGTTCCGGCAAGGGATGGTCCAGGCCGTCTTCTTGCTCGAGTCCTCGTTCATCGCCCTGACCTCGATCGTCGCGGGGACGGTGCTCGGGCTGATCCTCGCCCAGAACATCGTCCACGACTCCGCGCAGCAGCCGAGCTGGGAGAACCTGACGCTCGTCGTCCCGTGGGGGAACTTCGCCGTCATCTTCCTGCTCGTCTACGCGGTCGCGGTCGCGGCGACGCTGGCGCCCGCCGTGCGGGCCTCGAGGATCAGGCCGGCCGAGGCGCTGCGCTACCAGTAGCTACGGCGTTCTTCTCCGGAGAGTGGCCGCCCCCAGGGCGAGGGCGGCGCCCGTCGCGGCGAGGACGATCGTGACGTCGAAGGCCAGGCGCGCGTCGAAGATGTCCTGGCCGACTCGCTGCAGGGCGTCGTAGGCGTACGTCAACGGCAGGAAGGCGGCCGCGATCTCGAGGGCGCGCGCCATCTGATCGCGAGGGACGATCAGCCCGCAGAGCAGGATCTGCGGGAGCACGAAGGCGGGCATGAACTGCACGGCCTGGAACTCCGTCCGCGCGAAGGCGCTCAGGAAGAGGCCGAACGCCATCCCGAGAATCGCATTCGAGACTGCGAGGAGCACGACGACCCAGCGGGGGCCGGACGAATCGAGGCCGAGCAGGCCGAACGCGACCACCGAGACGAGTGTCGCCTGGACGGCCGCGACCGCTCCGAACGCGATGCCGTAGCCGGCGAGGAGGTCGAGCTTGGCCATCGGCATCGCCATCAGCCGCTCGAGCGTCCCGGTCGTTCGCTCGCGCAGCATCGTGATCGACGTGATCAGGAACATCGTCACGAAGGGGAAGAGCCCGAGCAGCGGCGTCCCGATCCGGTCGAACAGAGCCGGCTCGTCGACGAACATGTACTTCAGGAGCGTGATCAGCCCGACGGGAACGAGCATCAGGAGCGCAACCGTCCGCGGGTCGCGGCGCAGCTGGGCGAAGACCCTGAGCGCCGTCGCGCCGACCGCCTTCAGGCTCACGTCCTCGCCTCCTCGATCAGGCGGAGGAAGCCGTCCTCGAGGTCGTCGGCGCCGGTGCGCTCACGAAGCTCTTGCGGCGATCCGGACGCGAGCTGTCTCCCCTCGTGGAGCAGCAGAAGCTCGTCGCAGTGGCGCGCTTCGTCCATGACATGACTGGAGACGAGAACCGTTGCGCCGCCCCCCGCAATCGTGTGGAACAGCTCCCAGAGCTCCTTCCGAAGCACGGGATCGAGCCCCACCGTCGGCTCGTCGAGCGCGAGCAGCCGAGGCTGGCCGATCAGCGCGGCGGCGAGCGAGACGCGAGCCCGCTGGCCTCCTGAGAGCCGGTCGACCGGGCGGCCCTGCTCCGCGGTCAGGTGGACTTCTTCGACCACCTCGTCCACACGCCGCCGCGGAACGCCGAGCACCCTGGCGAAGTAGAGGAGGTTCTCCTCGACCGTCAGGTCGCCGTACACCGAAGGCGCCTGCGTCATGTAGCCGATCTGAGCCCGCAGCCTCGGGCTCCCAGCGGGCAGGTCGAGCACGCTCAGCGCTCCGGACGCGATCACCTGCACCCCGACGATCGACCGCATCAACGTCGACTTGCCGCTCCCGTTCGGCCCGAGCAGCCCGGTGACGCAGCCGGCGCGAACGGTGGCCGTGAAGTCGTCGAGCGCGTTGCGCCCGCCTCGCACCACCCGCAGGCGATCGCTGACGACTGCGTGCTCGGTGGGCATCATGCGGTTTCTAACCCATGAGGGCCGGTATGGTCGAAACATGGGCACGGCGAGCAAGGTCGACACGGAGACCCGACCGCTGGCCGACGACGAGCTCCAGCTCCTCGACGCGTACTGGCGCGCGGCGAACTACCTCTCGGTCGGCCAGATCTACCTGCTCGAGAACCCTCTGCTCCGAGAGCCGCTCGCGCCCGAGCACATCAAGCCGCGACTGCTCGGCCACTTCGGGACGACCCCTGGACTGAACCTGGTCTACGCCCACCTGAATCGAGAGATCAAGGCCCGCGAGCTGAGCGTCCTCTACGTCACGGGCCCGGGACACGGAGGTCCCGGGCTGGTCGCGAACGCCTACCTCGAGGGCACGTACAGCGAGGTCTACCCCGACATCGGGCTCGACGAGGACGGGCTCCGAAAGCTCTTCCGGCAGTTCTCGTTTCCGGGCGGGATCCCGAGCCACGTGGCCCCGGAGACGCCCGGCTCGATCCACGAGGGCGGCGAGCTCGGGTACGCGCTCGTTCACGCCTATGGCGCAGCGTTCGACAATCCGGAGCTCGTGGTCGCGTGCATCGTCGGCGACGGGGAGGCGGAGACGGGGCCGCTCGCCGCGAGCTGGCACTCGAACAAGTTCCTGAACCCGCGAACTGACGGCGCGGTCCTTCCGATCCTGCATCTCAACGGCTACAAGATCGCCAACCCGACCGTCCTGGCCCGGATCTCGGACGAGGAGCTCGTCGCGCTATTCGAGGGCTACGGGTACCGACCCGTGGTGGTGGAAGGCGGTTTCGACGGCGAGGAGCCGGCCGCGGTGCATCAGCGCTTCGCCGCCGCACTCGGCGACGCGCTCGACGAGATCGCACGCATCCAGAGCGACGCTCGCCGGGAGGGCGCGAAGCCCACACGTCCGCGCTGGCCGATGATCGTCCTGCGCACACCGAAGGGCTGGACCGGCCCGAAGGAGGTGGATGGGCTTCCGGTGGAGGGGACATGGCGCTCGCACCAGGTGCCGATGACCGACGTGCGGGAGAACGCCGATCACCTGCGGATTCTCGAGGACTGGATGCGGAGCTACCGCCCGGAGGAGCTCTTCGACGACGACGGCCGGCTCGTCCCAGAGCTGGCCGAACTGCCTCCGCACGGGCGGCTCCGGATGAGCGCGACCCCGCACGCGAACGGAGGGGAGCTGCTCCGCGACCTGGCTCTTCCCGACTTCCGCGACTACGCGGTCGACGTGCAAAAGCCGGGCACCACCTTCAGCGAGGCGACCCGAGCCCTCGGCGCTTTCCTCCGCGACGTCATCGAGCGCAACTCGGACAACTTCCTGCTCGTCGGGCCCGACGAGACGGCCTCGAACCGCCTCGGCGACGTGTTCGACATCACCGCCCGCAGGTGGCTCGGCGAGAACGCTGCCACGGACGAGGGCCTGGCCCCCGACGGCCGCGTGCTCGAGGTTCTCTCGGAGCATCTGTGCCAGGGCTGGCTCGAGGGCTACCTCCTGACGGGTCGCCACGGCCTCTTCAACTGCTACGAGGCGTTCATCCACATCGTCGACTCGATGTTCAACCAGCACGCGAAGTGGCTGAAGGTGACGCGCCACATCCCGTGGCGGCGCCCGATCGCCTCCCTCAACTACCTCCTCAGCTCGCACGTGTGGCGCCAGGACCACAACGGCTTCTCGCACCAGGACCCGGGCTTCATCGATCATGTCGTGAACAAGAAGGCGGAGATCATCCGCGTCTACCTGCCGCCCGACGCGAACACGCTCCTGTCCGTCGCCGACCATTGCCTGCGCAGCCGCGACTACGTGAACGTCGTCGTGGCGGGCAAGCAGCCCGCGCTGAACTACCTGCCGATGGAGGAAGCGATCCTCCACTGCACGCGTGGGCTCGGGATCTGGGAATGGGCCTCGAACGACGATGGCGGCGAGCCGGACGTCGTGCTCGGCTGCGCGGGCGACATCCCGACCCTCGAGACGCTCGCTGCCGCTGCGATCCTGCGTGAACGGCTCCCCGACCTGAAGATGCGGGTCGTCAACGTCGTCGACCTGATGCGCCTGCAGCCCGAGAGCGAGCACCCGCACGGCCTGCCCGACAGCGAGTTCGACGCCCTGTTCACGACCGGCCGGCCGATCGTCTTCGCCTACCACGGCTACCCATGGCTGATCCATCGCCTGACGTACCGGAGGGCCGGCCACGAGAACCTGCACGTGCGCGGCTACAAGGAGGAGGGCACGACCACGACGCCGTTCGACATGGTCATGCTCAACGACCTCGATCGCTTCCACCTCGCCATGGACGTGATCGACCGTGTCCCCGGCCTCGCGACCGAAGCGGCCGGCCTTCGACAGCAGCTCGCGGACGAGCGGCTGCGGCTCCGGGCCTGGACGCGCGAGCACGGCGAGGACCATCCGGACGTCGCCGACTGGACCTGGCCGTACTGATCCTGACCGTCAACGCCGGTTCGACCAGCCTCAAGCTGCACATGGTCGACGGCGATACGTCTCGGCCGGTCGAATCCTTCGAGCCGGCCGACGCCGTCGGGCACCGCGTCGTCCACGGCGGCCCGAGATTCGTCGCACCCGTCCGGATCGACGACGAGGTGGAGCAGGCGATCGACGACCTCTCGGAGATCGCGCCGCTCCACAACGCCCCCGCGCTGCGCGGGATCCGCGAGGCCCGCGCAGCCTTGCCGGACGTGCCTCATGTGGCCGTGTTCGACACGGCCTTTCACGCGACGATCCCGGCCGAGGCGGCCACGTACGCGATCCCTCGAGCCTGGCGCCGGGACTGGGGGATTCGCCGCTACGGCTTCCACGGCCTGGCCGTCGAGTCGGTCGTCGCCCGGCTGAACGCGCAGCGCATCGTCGCGTGCCACCTCGGCGGCGGCTGCTCGGTGACCGCCGTGCTCGAAGGGCGCTCGGTCGACACGACGATGGGTTTCACGCCGCTCGAGGGCGTCCCGATGGCGACGCGCTCCGGGTCTGTCGATCCGGGAGCGCTGATCCACCTCCTCCGGGAGCGGGGCCTGACCGTCGACGAGCTGGATCGGGCGCTCGAGACCGAGTCCGGCCTTGCAGCACTCGGCGGGCTGGACGACTCGCTTGGCTTCGGCGTGTACACGTACCGAATCGCCGCTGCGGTCGCCCAAATGGCGGCTGCGCTCGCCGGCATCGACGTGCTCGCGTTCTCCGGCGGAGTCGGCGAAAACCGACCTGACGTGCGGGACGCGATCGCGAAGCGGTTGGCGTTCCTCGGATCGTTCGAGACCACCGCCGTGCCCGCCCGAGAAGACTTGGCGATCGCGCACGGCGTCCGCAAGCTGCTCGCAGGCTGAGTGCGAGAGCCCGGCGCCTGGGCTCTCGCACGTGAGCGGGTGGTGCTACGGGCCGTTCTCGGTGCTGACGACCTCGAACGACTTGTTCACGTACACGGTCACGCGCGACCCGTCGCTGCGGGTCATGTGCGCCTCGTACGCGGCATGGCCGTCCGCATCGGTCTCGACCCGTTCGATCGTGCCGCCGCTCACCTCTGCAAGCGCGGCCGCTCGGACCTTCGCCGCGGTGTCACCGGTGAGAAGCGTCTCGTCTGGACGCTGGGGCGGCATGCCCGCCGCCGGCCGGTCCGGCCGGGACGACGAGCTTCCGTCGCCGCTGTTCGACCCGCTCCCGCCGGATGCGGCTCCGGCGAGCGCCGACCCTCCGAGTGCGAGGGCCGTGATCGACAGGACGATCAACAGAACGTTCTTGACTCTGTCCGTCATAGATCTCCTTTCTCGTGGGGGTACGGACACCCTCAGGAGACCAGCGCGACGTGAAAGCGGGCTAAGCCCGGCCTAAGACCTTCCTCTGAATCCGATTAGGGTCATGTGAAGTGAGGCGCACGCTGACAGAACGCGAGCTGAACCGCGCCCTGCTCGCCCGCCAGCTCTTGCTCGAGCGGGCGAAGACGCCGCTGCCCCGTGCGCTGGAGCGGATCGGAGGGATCCAGGCGCAGTACGCCCCCTCGATGTACGTCGGGCTCTGGACGCGGCTCCACGGCTTCGAGCGCGAGCAACTGACGCGGGCGCTCGGCCGCAAGACCGTCGTGCAGGGAACGCTGATGCGGACGACGATCCACCTCGTCTCCCGCGGCGACTACTGGCCGTTCGTCGTCGGGATCCGGCGATGTCGCCGTGAGCAGTGGGTGAAGGCGCACAAGGCGGATCGGCGGAAAATCGAGGCGGCCGCCCGCAAGGCCAGGCCGCACCTCGCGAAGGGGCCGGTCTCGCAGGCCGAGCTGGACGCCGCCTTGAAAGCGGACGCCGCGACCCGGAACGGCGTCGGGCTCTTTCTCGACCTGGTGCGCGTGCCGCCTTCGGGAACCTGGGAGCGACGCCGCGCCGACATCTACGCGCTGGCCGAGGACTGGGTCGGCCCGGAGGACGCGACGGAAGCCGAAGGGCTCGAGCTCCTGATCCGCCGCTATCTCTCCGGCTTCGGCCCGGCGCGGCCGGACGAGATCGCGAACTGGGCCGGCGTCTCGAAGCCGGACATCGCGGGTGCGCTCGACGGAATCGAGCTCCGGCGATTCCAGGACGAGCAGGGCAAGGAGCTGATCGACCTGCCGCGGCTGCCGCTGCCCGATGCGGACACGCCCGCCCCGGTGCGGTTCCTGCCGGTCTGGGACGCGACGCTCCTCGCCCATGCGCGCCGCACGCAGATCCTTCCCGAGAAGTACCGCGCGCGAGTCTTCAACGTCAGGACACCCCAATCCGTGAACGCATTCCTCGTCGACGGCCAGGTCGCGGGAACGTGGAGGCACGACAAGGGCAAGGTGAAGATCGAGCCGTTCGGTCGGCTGCCGAAGGGCACGCGCGCGGAGCTGGACGAGGAAGCCGCGCGGCTGGCCGAGTTCCACTCGTAGTGGTGTCAAGTCGCGCCTCTGCCAGGCCGACGCACTGAGGATGGCCGCAGCTGCTCTGGTCGGCGGGATCTTCCTGCTCGCGCTCGTCGCCGGGTTCCTCCCGTTCATCTCCGTCGAGCTCGCGCTCCTCGCCTCTGCGGCGACCCACGGCTCGATCGGCCTGCTGCTCGCTCTGGCGGTCGCAGCGGCAGCCGGGATGATGATCGGCAAGAGCTGCTTCTTCCTGGGAGGCCGGAGCGCGCTCGCCTGGGCTCGGTGCCGGCCTCGGCGCCGACGCGTCCGCCTCCCCGGGTTCGTCAACCGTGCGACGAACCGCCCTCAGGTCGCTGCCGCAACCGTGTTCGTCTCGGCGGCGACGGGAGTTCCGCCGTTCGCCGTCGTCTCGCCGCTCGCAGGCAGCTGGCGCCTACGGCTCTCGTCGTTCCTCGTGGTCGGCTTCGCCGGGAAGTCGGCGCGCTTCGCCGGGCTCGTCCTCGTTCCCGGGCTGCTAGCTGCGCTCCACCCGTGAGCCGCCGACGATCGCCTCGCGGCCGTCGGCGAGCCTGACGAGCAGCTTGCCCTTCCCGTCGTAGTCGGGCGAGTCGACGACGATCGTCGCCTCCTCGCCGCCGACGCGGCAGCGATCGCCGACCTCGTCGTCGAGCCCGCGCCAGTAGCGGACGAACGCGTTCTGCTCCCACTCGCGCCCGATCGTCGTCTCGTCGGTGTGACCGGGCAGCACGCGGAGCTCGTGCGGGAGCGCCATCAGGACGTCCATCACCGAGCGCTTGATCGCCGGCACGTCCCGCCCGCCGCCGACCGCGTCCCTGAACAGGATGTCGCCCGAGAAACAGAGCTCGCCGTTGACGACGAACGCGAGGTGGTCGGACGAGTGCCCCGGAGTGGGCAGCGCCTCGACGTGGAGGCCGCCGGTGTCGAACGAGCGCGTGACGACGGGGAGGCCGAGCTCCGCCTCGTGCGCCACGTGGTCGGGATCCGCGTGCGTACGCAGGACGTGTCCCGGCCGCACGTTCCAGCGGTCCGCCGCCTCGAGCAAGGGCTCCATCGGCGCTCCCGAGTCGACGAAGACGGCCGTGCCGCCCTCCTCGTCCGCCAGGAGGTAGGCGTTCGACAGCCAGCCCGGGTCCATGCTCCGCTCGACCAACATCGCTCGTTAGGCTACTGGCGAAGCGACGAGGAGGAACACGTGGCAAGCCTGTGGGACCGAACGATGACCGTCATCAAGTCCAAGTGGAACAAGATGCTGAACCGGGCCGAGAACCCGAACGAGACGCTCGACTACTCGTACGAGAAGCAGCTCGAGCTGCTCCAGAACGTGAAGCGCGGCGTCGCGGACGTGGTGACCGCGAAGAAGCGGCTCCAGCTCCAGTCGGACAAGCTCGAGGCGAGCGTGCCGAAGCTCGAAGGGCAGGCTCGCGAGGCGCTGGCCGCGAATCGCGAGGATCTCGCCCGGATGGCGCTCGAGCGGAAGACCGCGGCGCAGGCGCAGCTGCAGGATCTCGACCGGCAGGTCGGCGAGCTCGAGCAGCAGCAGGCGAAGCTCGAGGCGAACGAGAAGGCGCTCGCGACCAAGGTCGAGAGCTTCCGCAGCCAGAAGGAAGTGATGAAGGCCCAGTACTCGGCCGCGGAGGCCTCCGTGCGGATCGGCGAGGCGTCGACGGGGATCGGCGACCAGATGGCCGACGCAGGTGCCGCGATCGAGCGCGCGCGCGACAAGACCGAGGAGATGCAGGCGCGCGCATCCGCGATGGACGAGCTGATCGCCTCCGGCACGCTCGAGGACTACACCTCCGGCGGAGAGACGCAGCTCGATCGTGAGCTCGCGCAGCTGACGTCGAAGTCGAAGGTGGACGACGAGCTGGAGAAGATGAAGGCCGAGATCGGCACCGGGTCGGGCCAGAAGGAGCTCGAGCAGTAGAGCACGTCTCCCACTGGGACGACGTCGAGGCCATCCGCCGCGAGAAAGGCGAGATGGCCGCGACGTGGCAGCGTCTCGGCGACGCGGTCGGGTGCACGACGGTCGGGGTCAACCGTGTCCGGATCGAGCCGGGGCGACTCTCGACTCCTCCCCACTCGCACGGCGCCTCCGAGGAGCTCGTCTTCGTGCTGGGCGGTTCGGGCCTGTCCTGGCAGGACGAGCAGGTCTACGAGCTTCGGCCCGGGGACTGCATCGTCCATCTCGCCGACCACGAGGAGCACACGCTGCACGGCGGCCCCGACGGGCTCGAGGTGCTGATCTGCGGCACGCGCCATCCGACGGAGCTCGGCTGGCTGCCGCGCTCGAAGGCGATCCGGCTCGGGTGGCCGTGGGTCGAGGGACGCACGGATGACCCGTGGGAGATCGAGGCCGAGGCGCCCCCGCTCGAGCTCGGCGATCCGGCTCCTCGCCCGACGAACATCGTCAACGTCGACGACGCCGAGCCGCTCGCGCTCGCGAGAGGCGACTCGGAGCTCGAGATCCGCTACCTCGCGCGTGAAGCTGGTGCAAGCCGCACGGGCATGCGCCACTACACGATCGCGGCGGGCAAGCTCGACGGCGAGCCGCACTGCCACGCGTCCGAGGTCGAGTTCTTCCTCGTGCTCGACGGCGACGGAGCGGTGCTACTCGGAGAGGACGAGATCCCGTTGCGACCCGGCTCGTTCGTCGGCCGTCCGCCGGGCACGGGCGTGGCGCACGCCTTCCGCGGCCCGCTGACGCTGATCACCTACGGGACGAACGAGCCGGGCGAGGTCTGCTACTACCCGCGTTCCGGGAAGCTCAAGTTCTGGGGCGTCGACGCGCAAATCGACGCTGAGCCTCTCACCCGGTTCTGGGACTAGCGCTGTGCGGACTCGATCGCGGCCGCGATCGACGCCGTGTCGGTCAGCGACGGCATGGACACCTTGCTCAACGCGCCGCCTGACTTGCCGACGAGGATCGTCGGCGTCTCCCTGACGTCGTCCTGCTCAGCCTGGGCGTCCAGGGCTCGAGCCTGCGTGCTGACCGTCGAGGAGCCCCGTGCGCTGAGCAACCGCGGCACGTCGAGGCCCGGGATGCTCGCCGCAGCGGACTTGACCATGGCGTCGTCCAGCCAGCCTGAGTTCTCCACGCCCTGGTTGAAGTAGAGGAGCTGGCTGAAGTTGAAGAAGCGGTTCTGCTGCGCCGCGGCCAGGGCAGCGGAGCGGCCTCGCTCCGAGTCGGGCCCGATAAACGCGATCGGCCTCGCCTCGACCTTCACCTTGCCCGTGCGCACGTAGCGCCTGATCAGGCTCGGCATCGCCTGCGTCTCGAAGACCTGGCAGGCCGGGCACTGCAGGTCGATGTACTCGACCAGCGTGGCCGCCGCGTTCGGCGAGCCGAGGACCCTGCCGTTCTGGGGAATGCCCTTCAGGAGGCTGTTCACGTCCGTGGCGCCCGGCAGGGCGCTCTCCAGGGAGCCCCGTGCGGGTGTCGAGCTCGACGACGACCCACCGGTGAGCACGAAGCCGAGCACGATGGCCAGCACGATCAGCGCGACGACGACAGCCGCTCCGATCAAGACCTTCGGAGAAGCACGGCGCCGTCCGCCCACAGGCGGCGGCGTCGGGGCTCGCGCCTCGCGGCGCTTGCGCTTGGTCGCGCGGGCGCTCGTCATTCTCGTTCAGAGGGTAGCCGTGGGTCGAAGACCGCGAGCAGGAGAAACGAGAAGACGAGGCCGAAGGCGGTGAGGGCGAGCGTCGGGATCGTGACGTAGCCGAATTCGTCGACCCAGCGGACCGCGCACCCGCCCGGAGCCGAGAGCTGACAGCCCTGGCTCTCCCGCACGACGCCGTTCTCGACCAGGAGGTGGTAGGCGGAGAAGCCGGCGCCGATCACGGGAAGCGGCAGCAGGTAGCGGGCGATCCGATGGTCGTCGGCGAGCGCCGCGAGGAACGTCAGCAGCGCGAGCGGGTACATGAAGATGCGCTGGAACCAGCAGAGCTCACACGGCACGAAGTGGGCCACCTCCGAGAAGAAGAGACTTCCGGCGGTCGCGGTCCCGGCCACCAGGAACGCCAGCCACAGCTCGTAGCCCCACACCAGGCTTCGGAACCTGGCCAGCGGCTTGGAAGCCCCGAACAGAGCGAGCAAGCCGAGAACGAGCAGCAGGCCGAGGAGCACCTGGCCGACGACGCCGAGCGCCGCGAGGCCGACGGTGACCGCGTGCGTCATCCGCTAGATCGGAGCGTCGAAGAGGGCCAGCCAGCGCGAGAGGTCTTGCTCGATCGGGAGCTCCTTCTCGAGCTTCGCCTTCAGCTCAAGCTCCTCGGCGTTGTCGCGCTCCTTGCCCTCGCCCGTGGGGACGAACGGCCAGTAGGCGCCGCGCTTGAAGCCGTAGATGAAGTAGACCGGGTGCTCGCCGCCCCTGAACTTGAACGCGGCGGCGAGCAGCTGCTCACCGAACCCGTGCGCGACGAGCTCCGACGCGACGAGGTGCACACCGGCGACGAGCTCCTCGAAGTCGTTGTCGCGCACGATCAGCCACTCGAACCCGAACTCGTCGCCGCGCCGCTCGACCTTCGAGTGCGACTCCTGCGCGACGGTGTCGAGGAGCTCCTGAAGCTCGTTCTCGGCGCGGACGAACTCGGCCGCCGAGAGTGGCTTGAAGACCACGGCCGCGTCCCCGGTCGGCTTCAGCCCAAGCTCGGTCTCGAGCGTGATCCGCGCCGTCGAGATCGCGAAGAGCTTCTCCTGCTGCGCCTTGGGGAGCTTCTTCCGACCGAACAGGACGTCGGTCAATCCCAAGCTAGAACGTGCCTGGGTCGACCGGGCGGCCCATCTCGCGCGAGATCTCGGCGAGGCGGGCGAGGCGCTTCTCCAGCGGCGGGTGCGTCATGAACAGCTCGGACCCGGCCTTCTTCCATCCCGCCGGGACGATGAAGAAGGCGTTCATGCCTGCCACCTCGCGCAGGTCCTGCTGCGGGATCTGCGTGATCCGGCTCGCGATCTTCTGGAGCGCCGACATCAGGTTCTCGGGAGCGCCCGTGATCAGCGCGGAGCCTCGATCTGCCGCGTACTCCCGGTAGCGCGAGATCATCATGATCAGCATCCAGCTGATCACGTACGTGAGAAGCGAGACCGCGAACATGATCAGCCAGACGGGCGCGCCGGAGTTCCGGTCGCGATCGCCGCCGCTGAACATTCCGCCCCAGAGCCCGAAGCGCGCGAGCATCGCAGCGACCATCGAGAAGAAGCTCGCGATCGTCATCACGGCCACGTCCCGGTTGGCCACGTGCGTCAGCTCGTGGGCGAGGACGCCCTCGACCTCCTGCGGCTCGAGCCGGTTCCAGAGGCCCTGGGTGACCGCGACGACCGCGTGCTTCTGGTTGCGGCCGGTCGCGAACGCGTTCGGCACCTCGGTCGGGATCACCGCCACGCGCGGCTTCGGCAGGTCGGCCATCGCAGCCAGCCGCTCGACCATCGCGTGCAGCTCGGGTGCTTCGTCAGGCCCGACGACCTTCGCGCCCGAGGCCATCAACGCGATCTTGTCAGACGTGAAGTACTGCAGGAAGGCGAGCCCGCCCATGATCAGGACGACGACGAAGATCCCCACGTTGAGGACGTTCACCATTACGACGAAGAACACGATGTAGAGCAGGCCGAGCGTGAACATCGTCAGGAACATGCGGCTCGAGAGGCCGAAGTCGCGTCCGTACGCCTTGCGTTTCATCGAGAATCGCGCTCCTTGAAGCGGTTGGGAACCAGAATTCTAGCCGCCGGCCTGCTCGTAGCCGCGCTTGCTATCGCCGGGCCGGCGCGCGCGGAGCGCGCCCGCGTCATCGTGGCCCGGCCTCCTGCCAACGCAGCGATCGGGCTGCTCGTCGCGGGCCGCGGGAAGACCGTCAGCGGCGCCAAGGCGGCCGAGGTGCTCTCCAAAGTGCCCCGGGAGGCGTGTCCGTGCCCGGTCACGATCTACGTCACCCTGCCCGGCCCCGAGGAGCACAACGTCCGTCGCTTTCGCATCGGGATCGCCGGCGGCGGCTACCAGGGCTTGCTCGTCTCCGACCGCACAAAGGTTCCCGGGCTCGTCTCGCTGTACGACATCGAGCCGACGGTGAAGGCGCTCGAGCGCGGCGGGACACCGCCCGTCACCTCGCGCGCCGCCGACGATCCGGAGCAGACGCTCCTGGCGCTCGACCGCCGGCTGGCGGACGCGCACGACTCGCGCGGCCCGGCGGCCTACGTCGTCTTCGGGCTCGGCGTGCTCTTCGCGCTGCTCGCGCTGACACTGCGTTCGGAGCTCTGGGGACGAGGCGCGCTCCTCGTCGGGCCGGTGGCGCTCGCGTCGGCGCTGGCGCTGAGCGCGCTCGAGGTGACGCGACCGCGGAACGTCGGCCTCTCCCTGCTCCTGCTGGTCGGAGCGGGTGCGCCTGCCCTCGCCGCTCTCACGCGCTCGCGACTCGTCTTGGCGGGAGCGCTGCTCGCGGTCTTCGTCGGCTACGGGCTCGTCCTGGCCTTCACGACCGAGACGAGCTCGCTGGCCGCGTTCGGCCCGCACCCGGACGGCGGCGTGCGCTTCTACGGGATCTCGAACCAGGTGGAGACGCTGCTGCTCGTGCCCGGGCTCCTCGGCGCTGCTCTGCTCGGCTCGGCGCTCCTCCCGGTCGTCGCGGTCCCCGTCCTGGTCGTCGTGGGCGCGAGCGGCCTCGGCGCCGACGGAGGCGGCGTGCTCGTCTTCGCGGCGGGCTACCTCTTCCTCTGGCTCCGGCTTCGGCGCGTGCCGCTCAGGGCGAGGAACGTCGCGCTCGCGGCGGGGGGAGCGGTCGTCGCGGGGCTCGTGCTCGTGGGGCTCGACGCGGCGCTCGGCGGATCGAGCCACGTCACACGCACACTTGGCGACGGCCCCGGGGCGCTGGCCGGGGAGGTGGCGCACCGCTGGAGCGTGTCGCTCGACGGCTATGTGTCGTCGTGGCAGGCGACCGTGATCATCACGGCGGGGCTCGCGACCCTCGTCTGGCTCGGCCTGCGCAAGCCGCGGTATGCCGTCGTCGACGCGACGCTCGTCGCGCTGGCCGTCTCGCTCGTCGTCAACGACTCGCCGCGCGATGTCGTCTCGTACGGCGCGATCTCGTGCGCGGCCCTGCGGTTCTGGAACGAGGCGCGACGGGTTCAGTAGACTCGCCGTTCGTGGCCCGCGCACTGCTCATCGTCCTCGGAGCGCTCCTGCTCGCCGGCTGCGGAGGCGAGAAGACCGTGTCGCCGACCGGTCCCGTCGAGGGGACGCTTCCGAAGGCCCAGCCCGCGAATCCGGCCGAGGGCAAGAAGGTCTTCGACTCGAACGGCTGCGGGAGCTGCCACACGCTCGCCGCTGCGAACGCGACGGGCAAGGTCGGTCCGGACCTCGACGACGCGCTCAAGGGGAAGGACGACGCGTTCATCAAGGAGTCGGTGACCGACCCGAACGCCGAGATCGCCCAGGGCTTCTCGCCGGGGATCATGCCCCAGAGCTACGGCTCGCAGCTCACGTCGCAGCAGCTGAACGATCTCGTCGCGTTCCTCAAGACCTCGACGCAGTGATCGACCTCAAGGCTGCGCGGGCGGAGCCGGAGCGCTTCCGGGCGGCCGTCGCGCGCAAGGGCGCCGGCGAGGCGTTCGACAAGCTGCTCGAAGCGGACGCGCAGTGGCGTGAGCTCGTGCCGCAGGTGGACGAGCTTCGCGGGCGTCAGAAGATCCAGGGCAAGCCGACGCCGGAACAAGTGGAGGGGCTGAAGCAGGTCAAGGAGGATCTACGACGGCTCGAGGACGCGCTCGCGGCGGCCGAGGCGGCTCGCGACGAGCTTCTGCAGCAGGTGCCGAACCCGCCGCACGAGTCCGTGCCGGACGCTGAGGAAGAAGACTCCGAAGGTCACATCGAACGGGTCGTCGGCGACCCGACGCCTCCCGGCCCGGAGCATCTCGAGCTCGGCCGGTTCGACATGGAGCGCGCGGCGCGCGTCTCGGGGGCGCGCTTCGGCTACGTCATCGGCGACACGGCGCTCCTCTCCCTGGCGCTCTACCGCTGGGCGTTGGATCGCGCCGTCGCGGCCGGCTTCAAGCCCGTGTTGCCGCCCGTGCTCGTCCGCGAAGAGGCGATGTACGGCACCGGCTTCTTCCCGGCCGAGAAGAACGAGTACTACGAGATCGGCGAGGACGGCCTCTACCTGACGGGCACGTCCGAGGTGGCCCTGGCGGGACTGCACATGGGCGAGATCATCGAGTCGGAGTCGCTACCGCTCCGGTACACGGCGTTCTCGACGAACTTCCGGCGCGAGGCCGGCGCGGCCGGTCGTGACACACGCGGGATGTTTCGCGTTCACCAGTTCAACAAGGTGGAGCTGTTCGCGTACATGCTTCCCGACGAGTCGTGGGACGAGTTCGAACGCATCCTCGGGCTCGAGGAGGCGAACGTGCAGGAGCTCGGCCTTCCGTACCGCGTCGTCAACATCGCGGCCGGCGACCTGAGCTCGGCAGCGGCGAAGCGGTACGACATCGAGGCGTGGTTCCCGAGTCAGGAGCGCTACCGCGAGCTGACGTCGGCCTCGAACACGACGGACTTCCAGGCCCGCCGCCTGGGCATCCGCTACCGCCGGAACGGCTCGATCGAGCAGGTGCACACGCTGAACGGCACGGCCGTGACGGACCGGTGGGCACTGGCGATCCTGGAGAACTTCCAGGGCGACGTCCCCGAGGTCTTGCGGCAGTACGGCGCGCCCGCAAAGGTCGCCGCCGACTAACTACGATGGCTGTCCGGCGGGGTGCCGGAGCGGTCGAACGGGGCAGTCTTGAAAACTGTTGGCCCTTCACGGGGCCCGTGAGTTCGAATCTCACCCCCGCCGCTCACGCCCACCAGATGAAGTAGCCGAGCAGGACCAGGCCCGCTAGGAGAAGTACGGTCGCGCTCCATCGGACGAGTGCCGAGTCGAACGGGCCGGGTAGGACACGGACGACGAGCTGGTCCTCCGCGGGCTCGCCCATCACGCGGAGGCGAGTGCCGTCCTCGACGCCGGGCGGGATCCGCACCTTGAGCACCCGGCTCCGCGTGACTGTTCCCGCGCCGGCGCA
>DATBGG010000036.1:0-13543 GCA_036558065.1 Gaiellaceae bacterium
CCCAGACGAAGGTCGCGCCGAGGCACAACGCGGCGTCCCAGCTCTCGGGCTCGAGGGGGAACTCGCGCCCGTCCGACTCGACGACCTCGATCAGCTCACCGAGACTCGCCTCGGCCACCCGCTCGCGCGCAGCGGCCACGAAACCGTCGTAGCGCTCGACGCATGTGATCCGGCACCCGAACGACGACGCGAGGACGAGCGCAGGCCCGCACTTCCCAGACGCGACGTCCAGCACCCGGCTCTCCGGGTCGAGCCGCAACCACTCGCCCATCCGCCGGATCTTCTCGGCGCTCGTCGGGTTCTGGATGTCGTGATCGCGCTCGGCGACCGCGTAGTACCACGTCACTTCAGAATCCTCGCAGGCGCTGGACCAGGTCGAAGAGCTCGTCGAGCGGCACGTTCTGGACGACTCCGCGGAGGATCCCCGCCACCGTCGAGTTGAGCGCATCCGCGTTCTCGGCGTCGTCGACCGCGCGCAGCAGGCCCTGGTGGATCAGATCCTCGAGCTTCTGGCTCGTGATCCCGTGCTCTCGAGCGAAGCGTTCGCGCGAATCCTTGTCCGCAAGCGCCAGAACCATGTCCTCACGGGACACGCCCAGCTCGCACGCCGCGCCGTCGAGCGACGAGAGGACGATCTGCTGTGCGACCTCCTGGAAGCCCCTCGGGTCCCGCCAGTCGCGTGGAGCACACGGGTCGGCCACCTTGGCGGGCGCGTACGAGGCGCCGCCGAGTGCGAGATAGGCCAGCACGAGAACGGCGACCGCGGCAATCGACCACGCGATCGCGCGCATCAGACGCTCACATCCCGCCGACCGAGGACGATCGGGATCAGCGCGATCAGCCCTAGCAGCGCGGCGACGAGGAACGACCTCGAGAATGCGTTCGTGACCGCGCGGTCGAGCTGGTCCTGGAGCTTGTCGCCGAGATCCGCGTAGTCCGAGTCGTCGCGATGGTCGACGACCGCCCTCACGTCCGGGATCCGCGCGTCGGGCTTCGCCTCGTCCACCGCGACCAGCACGTCGCGCGCGACGCCGATCTTGTCGAGCGCCGAGATCCGGCTGTCGAGCACGACCGCGGTGCCGGCGGAGAGCGCGCGACTCTCGTTCCTGTCGAGGTCGGCCGTGAAGATCGGGGTCAGCAGGAGCAGCCCGAGCACGATCCCCGCGTGGCGCGCCGCGATCGTCCAGCCGCCGTGCACCGCCTGCCCGGAACGCCCTGCGAGCGCGCGCTCGGTAAGCGCCGACAGCGAGAGGCCGAGCCCGGCGCCGATCGCGAGCTGGGGCGGGATCGTCCACAGCACTCCCGCCCGCGGTAGCCAGGCGAGTGCCATGAGCCCGCCCGAGATGAGGATCGCGCCTGAAGCGGCGCGCGCCCAGAGCAGCGTGATCCGGTCGGCATAGCGCGTCGCCGCGATCCCGGCCAGCGGCATGATCGTCACCACGAGCCCGGCCGCGAGCGGGTCGAGGCGCCAGCCGTTGATCAGCAGGATCACGAGCAGGAAGAGCGCCGCGACGAGCGCGCCCGACACGAGGAGGAGCGCGAGGTTCGCCGCGATCTTCGGCCGCCCACCCGGCGCCGGAACGGGGCGAGCCCGTACGCCCGGGAGCGCGAGCAGTCCGAGCAGCGCGACTGGAGCCTGCAGCACGAAGATCGACTCCCAGCCGAAGAGCTGCGTCAGGATCCCGCCCACAGCCGGCCCGACCGAGGCCCCGACGATCCCCGCGAGCGCCCAGACGCGGCCGGCCGAAGCGTCGTCACCGGTCGCCTCCGACAGGAGGTCGAGTGCCGCGCACACGACTGCCGCCCCGGCCACGCCCTGGACGGCGCGCATCCCGACGAGCACCCCGAACGTCGGCGCGAACGCACACCCGAGCGACGCGGCGGCGAGCACGACGATCGCAACGCCGAAGACCCAACCCGGCCACCGCCGCGCCAGCCATGCGGCCGGGATCGCCGCCAGCGCGAGCGCGAGGTTGAACGAGATCAAGGCCCACGCGAGCGTCGAGACCTCGACCTCGTAGCGGATCAGGATCTTGGGCAGCGCAACCGTGACGACCGACGAGTCAGCCAGGACGACGCCGACCGAGAGGCCGAGGAGCGCTATGCGATGTCGTGAAGGCAACCGGGCGAGACCATCATCTCGCACCAGACCCCGTCACTGAGCGAACTTAGCGGGCGGCCCCGAGGCGTGGAGCCGTCAACGCGATCAGCAAACGCGTGACTGCGAGCGCGCGGCGCTTCCTAAGGTGTCGTCTGAGCACAGGCGGCATCTCTTCTGCCTGTCAACGACGAATCCTTCGAGCCGGATACGGGTAAACCGGCGACGGAAGGCGTCCGAACTACAATTTTCCTATGGCGCTGATCGACGCTCGCGAACGTCACGAAGACCTCTTCGAGGAGCTGCTCGCCGAGGTCTCGACCTACAACGACGACGTCGACGTCGAGCTGCTCTCCCGCGCCTTCGACTTCGCGTCCCGCGCGCACGAGGGACAGGAGCGCCGCTCCGGCGAGCCGTTCATCCTCCATCCCTTCGGCGCCGCGAAGATCTGCGCCGAGCTTCGGCTCGACGAGGAGACGATCGCCGCCGCGCTCCTCCACGACGTCGTCGAGGACACCGAGATCGGCATCGACGAGGTGCGCGCCGAGTTCGGCGAGGAGATCGCGACCCTCGTCGAGGGCGTCACGAAGCTGACCCGGATCCAGTTCCAGAGCCGCGAGCACGCGGAGGCCGAGAACTACCGGAAGATGATCGTCGCGATGGCCCACGACGTGCGGGTCATCCTGATCAAGCTCGCCGACCGGCTGCACAACATGCGCACGCTCGAGTATCTGGGGCGCCAGAAGCAGGTGCAGAAGGCGCGCGAGACGCTCGACGTCTATGCGCCCCTCGCCCACCGGCTCGGCATCCACCGGCTGAAGTGGGAGCTCGAGGATCTCGCCTTCCAGGCGCTGCATCCCCGCAAGTACGCCGAGATCGAGGCCATGGTCGCCGAGCGCCGCGCCGACCGCGAGGAGCACGTCAACGAGGCTGCGATCGTGCTCACGAAGGAGCTGGACAAGGTCGGCATTCCGGCGGAGATCTCCGGCCGCGCGAAGCACTCGTACTCGATCTACGACAAGATGACCAAGAAGGGCCGCGAGTTCAACGAGATCTACGACTTGACGGCCATGCGGGTCATCGTCGAGCGGGCAAGCGAAGAGGGCACGCGCGACTGCTACGGCGCGCTCGGGCTCATCCACTCGCTCTGGAAGCCGATGCCGGGCCGCTTCAAGGACTACGTCGCGATGCCGAAGTTCAACAATTACCGCGCCCTGCACACGACCGTGATCGGGCCCGCCGGCTCGCCGCTCGAGATCCAGATCCGGACGCGCGAGATGCACGACGAGGCGGAGTACGGGATCGCCGCGCACTGGCTCTACAAGCGCGGATCGAAGCAGAAGCCGGCCGACGAGGAATGGCTCGCCTGGGTCAAGCAGCTCATGGAGTGGAGCCAGGACGAGGCCGATCCGCGCGAGCTGATCAAGAGCCTGCGCACCGACCTCTTCGACGACGAGGTCTACGTGTTCACGCCGAAGGGCGAGGTGAAGACGCTGCCCGCGGGAGCGACGCCGATCGACTTCGCGTACTCGGTGCATACGGACGTCGGCCACCGAACCGTCGGCGCGAAGGTCAACGGCCGGATCGTCCCGCTGCACTACACGCTGCACAGCGGCGACTTCGTCGAGATCCTGACGTCGAAGGGCGGCCGTGGCCCGTCGCGCGACTGGATGACGCTGGCCCGTTCCTCCCGCGCGCGCAACAAGATCCGTCAGTGGTTCTCGCGCGAGACACGTGAGGACACCGAGCACAAGGGCCGCGAGGCGCTCGAACGCGCGCTGAAGGACCAGAAGCTGCCCTACCGCAAGCTTGCCGGGTCGGCGGTGCTGGCACAGGTGATTCGCGAAACCGGGTTCAAGAAGGCCGAGGACTTCTACATCGCGCTCGGCTCGGGCAAGTTGCAGGCGGGGCAGATCGTGAAGAAGGTGCTCGCGCGGTTGAAGACCGCCGAGGTCGCCGAGGAAGAGGTCGTCCCGCTCAAGCCGAAGACGGCCGCGGCCACCAGCACCGACGTCGGCATCTCCGTGCAGGGCGTGGACGACGTGCTCCTGCGCCTCGCCAAGTGCTGTACGCCGGTTCCGAGTGACGAGATCGTCGGCTACATCTCGCTCGGCAAGGGGATCACGATCCACCGCAAGGACTGTCCGAACGTGAAGGCGCTGATGCGGAACCCCGAGCGCTTCACGCCGGTCGAATGGGACGGCGGATCGACGAAGAGCTTCTTCGTGCAGATCGCTGTCGACGCCTGGGACCGGCCGCGGCTGCTCGAGGACGTGGCCCGGACGTTCTCCGAGCACGGCGCGAACATCGTCTCGTACGGCGGGACGGTCGAAGATCAGCTGGCCAAGAACTGGTACACGGCCGAGCTCGGCGATGTGAAGGCGCTCAGGACGCTTCTGACGTCGCTCCGCAACGTCGAAGCGGTCTTCGACGCGTACCGGGTCACGCCGTCCTAGCCGAGGTTCCCGAGCTCGTTCTCCGCGCCGAGGCGCTCGCGGGCGACCTGGGCTTCGAGCGCTCGTCGATTCGGGAGGTCGGGCGGCTGCTGGGAGCGCTCGCCGCGTCTCGGCCGGCCGGGCGCCTGGCGGAGATCGGGACGGGCACCGGCGTGGGGGCGTCGTGGATCGCCTCGTCGATGGGCTCGGAGGCGTCGTTTGTGACGGTCGAGGTCGACGATGAGCGCGCGACCGCCTGTGAGCGGTTGCTCGGCGACCTTCCGAACGTGCGAGTGCTGCACGGCGACTGGCACGAGGTGCTTCCTCCCGAGGGGCCCTTCGATCTCCTGTTCTTCGACGGCGGCGGCTGGAAGCGCAGCCCACCTCAGCAGATGCGCGCCGAGAGCGAGCGGGCCCTCGAGCTCGTCACTCCCGGAGGCGTCCTTGCGATGGACAACCTGACGCCCGAGCATCTCTGGCCGGCCGACGGGCCGGCGTGGCCGGACGCCTTGCGCGAGTTCTGGCTCCGGAGCGACGCACTCGTCGCGACCGAGGTCCTGACGACGCCCAGCAGCTCGGCCATCCTGGCAGTGAAGCGCTAACGGTCGACGAAGAAGAATTGCTTCCAGGCCGTCCACCAGTCGTCGGCCGTGGAGACGATCGTGCGGTCGTCGAGGTACTCGACTCCGTGCTGGAAGCGCATCTGGCGCGCGGCGGTCGTGTGCTTGTACTCGACCTTGACCTCGCACGGCTGGCCGGGGTCGTACGGAGCGACGGCCTTTAGATCCGAGAGCGCCTGTTTCGCGCCTGATTCGATCAGCTCACGCGCGCGCGACGGGACGAGCATGCGGGCGCTCCTCTGGCCGATGCCGCGCTTGACGGCGACCGTCGTCAGGCCGTCGCCGAGGAGCTCCTTGCCCTCGCGGCACGAGGCCTCGTCACCCGTGACGAGCAGGACGGGGCAGCCCCAGTTCCCGCAGAGCGCCGCGTTGATTCCCGTCTCGCCGACGCGCGTCCCGTTGAACCAGAGGTTCTGCCAGGCCTGCCCCGAGACGGTGTGGTTGAGAACCCCGTCCGCGGTGCCGGCCATCGCGTGCATGCCGACGAAGAGCGCTGCGTCGCAGCCTTCCTCGAGAAAGCCTGTGTACTCCGTCCACTCCTCCTGGACGACGTACTCGCACGCCGGGTCGAGGTCCTCCGGAATCAGCGAGTTGAACGTGTAGCCCTCGCCGGCGCCGTGGCAGTCCATGACGACGATCTCGGTCGCCCCGGCCGCCTTCGCACCGCGCACGGCCGCGTTGATCTCCTCGGTGTAGAGCTTGCGGCCCTCGTCGAACAGGGGTCGGCCCGCGTTCGTCTGATCGGCGTTGACGATCCCGCCGACGCCCTCCATGTCGCTGATCACGTGAACGCGCATGCGCGGAAATTACCGTCCGAGACAACCACTCGTTCGAGGGATTGTCCCCCGAACGCGCGGGGTAGCTCGCGCGAGGGATAGACGCGGAGTCGCCTCCGACCTACAAGGAGAGAGGGGAGAGGGAAAGCCTGCGGCGCCCGGTTCGCTCAGAGGACGGCAGACCGGGCCGCCGCGGCTCTTTCTCGCCTCGCTGGCCGGCGGCGGCGCTCAGGTATCGAGTGCCGGCGGTTCTCGCCACCTCGCGCCGCTCCGCACCCTCCTGCGAGCAGCCCGTGCCTCGTAGCACTGTTCTGCTCGCATACGGGCACGGAGCGACGCGCCATCGAGCCGAGAATCTGACCTAGGTCTCTAGGTCGTCGCCTTCGAAGGCGCGGATTCGCTCTCGGAAGACGTCCGGGATCGGGCACGCCTTGCGCTCGGCAAGGTCGACCAGCACGAGCGTCTGGTTCGCCGTCACCATCAGCTCGTCCGCCTCGACGAGATAGGCGGCCATCTCGTAGGTCGCGCTCGTCCGACCGATCCGGGCCACCCGGATGAAGACCTCGACGAGATCGTCGAACCGGGCCGGCGCGTGGTACTCGATGTTCGCCGCCCGCATGACGAGATCGCCCTCGAATTCCTCGTAGAGCATGTCGAGGTGCCGGTGGTACTCGACTCGGGCCGCGTCGAAGTAGGGCAGGTACCGCCCGTAGTAGACGATCCCCTGAGCGTCGGTGTCCGAGAACCCGACCCGGGTCAGGGACGCGAACTTGAACGGCGGCTTGCGGTCGGTCTCGCGGCCGAGCTCGAGGCTCATCACCGCGCATGCTACGGCGGCGTGCGGCTAGTTCATCAGCGCGAGCACCTCGTCGCGCTTTTGCTCCATCAGCTCCTGCGACAGCGCCTCGAGGTTGAGGCGGAGCAACGGTTCCGTGTTCGACGGGCGGACGTTGAAGTGCCAGTCCTCGGCCTCGACCGAGATCCCGTCCAGATGCGACACCGCGCCCTCCGCCCCGAAGCGCTCCTTGATCTCCTGGAGCTTCACGGCCACGTCTGAAACAGGCACGTTCAGCTCGCCGGTCAGGAAGTACTTCTCGCGATACGGCTGGAGGAGCTCGGACAGCCGCCGGCCGCGCGTCGAGAGGAGCTCGAGCATGAGCAGGAACGGGATCACGCCCGAGTCCGCCTTGTAGAAATCGCGGAAGTAGTAGTGGCCCGAGACCTCGCCGGCGAAGACGGCATCCTCCTCGCGCATGCGCTGCTTGATGAACGCGTGCCCGACGCGGTTGATGAGTGGGACGCCGCCGGTCCGCTCGATCGTCTCCGGCACGGCCCAGCTCGCGCGCACGTCGTAGATCACCTTCGAGCCGGGGTATTTCTCGAGCATCGACTCGGCGAGCAGCGCGGTCACGAAGTCGCCCGGAACGAACTCGCCCGTGTCGTCGATGAAGAAGCAGCGGTCCGCGTCGCCGTCGAACGCGACGCCGAGCTCGGCCCCGTCCTCGCGCACCCTGCCGATCACGAACTCGCGGTTCTCCGGGAGCAGCGGGTTCGGCTCGTGGTTCGGGAACGTCCCGTCGGGCTCGAAGTAGTAGGGCACGGCGTCGATCGAGACGCGCTCGAGAACCGGCGGCAGCATCACGCCGCCCATTCCGTTCGCGGCGTCGATCACGACACGCTTCCGCTCGACCGCATCCACGTCGATGAAGGACAGGACCTTGTCGACGAAGGCCGGAAAGACGTCTTCCTCCCGGACCTGTCCAGGGGTCTGACCCCCGGATGTGTCGGATTGGGACATGGCCCGGTCGCGGATGTCCAGCAGCCCCGAGTCGCCGCCGACGGGCATCGCGCCGCGGCGGACGATCTTCATCCCCGTGTACTCCTTCGGGTTGTGCGACGCGGTGACCTGGATCCCGCCGTCCAGCTCGAGGTGCCCGACGGCGAAATAGACCATCTCCGTCCCGACGAGACCGATGTCCACCACCTCGGCCCCGGCCGCGGCCGCTCCCTCGATCGCCGCAGCCGCCATCGTCGGCGACGAGACGCGCATGTCGCGACCCACCGCGATCCGCTTCGGCTCGAACTGCTCGACGTAGCCGCGCCCGATCGCGCGCGCGCCCTCCTCGTCGACCTCGGCCGGGTAGATCCCGCGCACGTCGTACGCCTTGAAGACCTTCGGGTCGAGCATCGTCCGGAAGCCTAAGGGGAACGAGGGCGGCCCGAAGACCGCCCCCGTCCGCGGAACGCCTAGTGGTGCGTCGTCCGGCAGAGGCCCGGACGATTCTGCGTGTTGCCCTTGTCGTGCAGCCAGTAGTTCGCCGTCCCGGCCGTGCCGCCGCCGGTCGAGTCGTCGTGGCAGTCGTGCTCGGTGTTCAGGTACGCGTCGTTGTGGTCGATCGTGTTCCCGGTCGAGTCCGCATCCATGAAGAAGCCGTCGTAGAACAGCTGCTCATGGGAGTTGTTGTGCGACACCGACTCGTTGTCGCTGTCGTACAGCGAGATCCCGTCGTCGTTCTTGAACACATCGTTGTGGTCGACGTCGACGAGGCCGCTCCCGGCCTGGAAGAGCAGGATCCCGGTCCCGGATTGGCCGCCCGAGTTCTCCTTCACGATGTTGTGATCGACGTCGGCGCGGGCGCCGCGGCTCACCTGGATGCCGTTCGGCGCGATCACGATCATGTCCGGCGGCCCGTGCGCGATCAGGTTGTGGTCGATCGTCGCCTTCGAGCCGGTGTTGTCGACGACGATCGCGCCCTTCTGGTACGCGTCGATCTGGTTGTGCGTGATCCAGCCGGTGCCGGTCGTCCCCTCGAAGTTGCGCCCGACGAGGACCGCCACGCCGTTCTGGCAGCCGCGCAGCAGCGGATCGGTCGATCGGATCTCGGTGATCCGGTTGTTGAAGAGGAGCGCGGAGCCGCCCTGGTCGATCCGAACGCCGGTCCGCGTAGTCAGCGAGCAAAAGAGCGTGTCCGGAAGCGGGCCGCTGATCGTGAACTGGAGGATGCCGACGTACTGCGAGCCGTGAACGCGGACGATGTCGCCCGGCTCCGTCATCACGAGTGCCGGCGCCTTGATCACAGCCTGGCGCGGCTGCTGCGAGTAGAGGACGAGCCCGTCATGGCCGGGCCCGATGTCGACCTGTTCCTGGTAGAGGCCCGGACAGACACGGATCAGCGTGTATGGCCCCGAGGCGTTGACCGCCGCCTGGATCGACGTGAAGTCCGCGTTCGGGCACTGAGCATGGTCGTCGTCGACGATGAGGTTGTGGTCGTGATCGGCGTGCTCCGAGCTCTGCATGCCCGTGGTCGCGAGCTCGGCCTGCGAGACGCCGAGATCCGAGAGGTCTTCTCCCGGAAGGAAGAGCGGCGTCAACAGGAACTGAGGGTTGAACTCCCTGCCTTGAAGCTGGGCGTCGTACGGATCTGCGACTGCAGGTGCCGCAGTGCAGGCCAGCGCCGCGATCGCGAGCGCCGCCGCAACGAGCAATCTCTTCATTTCTCCCCCCGTCTCGAACGGAACAGAACCTTTCGAGAGGGCGGTTACCCCTTGCCACGAATGCCTCAAACCCGATTGACGAATCAGTCGAAATCGAGGAAGCAAGAGGCCGCTTGACTCGTTTCTAGACTTAGAGCATGGAACGCAAGCTTGCCACGGTCCTTTTCGTCGATCTCGTCGACTCCACGTCGCTCGTCAGCGCCAGCGATCCTGAAGTCGTGCGCCGGCGCGTGACGCGCTTCTTCGACCAGGTGTCGCGCTGCATCGAGACGTACGGCGGCACCGTCGAGAAGTTCGCCGGCGACGCGGTCATGGCGGCGTTCGGCGTGCCGCAGGCGCACGAGGACGACTCAGAACGTGCAGTGCGCGCGGCGCTCGAGATCCTCGACTCGGTCAGCGACCTCGAGCTCCCGGCGCGGATCGGGATCGAGGCCGGCGAGGTCGTCACGGGCGCGGGCGACTCGACGTTCGCGACCGGCGAGGCGGTCAACCTCGCAGCGCGCCTGCAGCAGCTTGCGGAGCCGGGGCAAATCCTGATCGGCCCCGCCGCGCATCGGCTCACACTCGGGCGGATCGAGGTCGACGACATCGGCCCCGTCCAGGTGCGCGGCCGCGAAGACCCGGTCTGGGTCTGGGCGGCGACGGGTGCCGGCGGCGCGCCTGCGCTGCGAGCCGTGCCGGTCACGCCCCTCGTCGGACGCGACCACGAGCTCGAGCTCCTCGACAACACCTTCGCGCGCGCCAAGCGCGACCGCCGCGCGCACCTCGTCACCATCTACGGCGAGCCCGGAGTCGGCAAGAGCCGCCTCGCCAACGAGTACCTCGCCTCGCTCGAGGGCACCACGATCCTCCACGGCCGCTGTCTCCCGTACGGCGAGTCGATCACGTACTGGCCGCTGGCCGAGATGGTCAAGGGCGCCGCGGACATCGCCGACGACGACCCGCTCGAGGTCGCGATCGAGAAGCTGCGGGAGTGCTGCCCGGCCGAGGCCGTCGCCGACCTGCTCGGCCTGGCCACGGGCGTGCTCGAGGCCGTCCACGGCGAACGCAGCCAGCAGGAGATCTCGTGGGCCGCGCGCGAATGGGCGCAGGTCATGTCCCAGACGCAGCCCTTGATCCTCGTCTTCGAGGACATCCACTGGGCCGAGGAGCCGCTGCTCGAGCTGATCGAGCACATGACCGAATGGGTGCGAGACGGCTCGCTGATGATCGTCTGCCTCGCCCGGCCCGAGCTGCTCGACGTCCGCTCGAACTGGGGCGGAGGCCGGGTGCGCGCCACCGCGATCGAGCTCGAGCCGCTCAACGCGACCGACGCCGAGACGCTGATCGAGGCGCTGGGCGAGGACGGCGCGATCTCCGAGGAGACGCGGCGCAAGCTGCTCGACAAGACGGGCGGCAACCCGCTCTTCCTGGAAGAGGTCATGCTCAATGTCGCCGAGTGCGGCGAGGAGCGCGCCGCGGTCGAGATCCCGGACACGGTGCAGGCGCTCATCGCGTCGCGCATCGACCGGCTCGCGCCCGCGTCGAAGGAGGTTCTCCAGCGCGCCTCGGTCATCGGCCGCACCTTCTGGGGCGGCGCGATCGAGTTCCTCGCCGGCGGCGAGGGCATCGAGGACCCGGTCGAGGACCTCCTGCTCCGCGACCTCGTCGTCGGGGAGTCGCGCTCCTCGCTCAAGAACGAGACCGCGTACCGCTTCAAGCACGTGCTCATCCGCGATGTGGCCTACGCGAGCCTGACGAAGTCCGCGCGCGCGAAGTACCACGCTCGGTTCGCGGAGTGGCTCGGAGAGCGTGCGGGCGACGAGCTGCTGGAGATTCGCGCGCACCACCTCGACCACGCCGCGTCGCTGCTCGCAGAGCTGGACGGCGCGCCTCCGGCCGATCTTGCACGCGAGGCGTCGGCGACCCTCGAGGAGGCCGGCCGCCGTGCCCTGGCCCGCGAGGCGAACCAGGCCGCGAGGCACCTCTTCCTGCGCTCCGTGGAGCTGGAGCCGAACCTGTTGAGGCGATACATGGCCGCGAAGGCCGCGTGGCGGCTCGACGATCTCCCGGCGGTCGCGCGCGAGATGGAGGCCGTGCGCGAGGAAGCGGTGCGCGCCGGAAACAAGAATCTCGAAGGAAAGGCGCTGACCAGCCTTGCGGACATGGTCCTCATGCGCGAGGCGGACCCGATCCGGGCGCGCGAGATCGCCGAGCAGGCGCTGTCGAAAGTCGGTGACGATCCGCCGGCAAGGTTCGACGCGCTCCGCGTAGCGTGGAACGCCGCGTACTGGGTCGGCCACCTGAGCGACGCTGAGCGCTACCTGATCGAGCAGCTCGAGCTGGCGTGCGCGGCGGGCCGGAAGGATCTCGAGGCGATCGCAATCCTCACGCGCGCCGACACGTTCGCGGCGAGACTCGAGGTCGACACCGCCAGGGCGCAGCTCGAGAGCGCGCGCGACCTGGCCGAGGAGAGCGGCGCGATCAACGCACGCGGCCGCGTCTACCTCTCCTGGGCAAAGCTCTATCTCTTGCAGGGCGAGCTCGAACAGGCCGAGGAGGCCTTCGCCGAAGCGGAGCGCATGTTCTCGGAGGCCGGCGCCGTCTGGGCAGTGGCGCGCGCCCTCAACGTGGGGGCCTGGATTGCACGCGCTCGAGGCGACCTCGAGAAGGCCGAGAAACGGTTCCGCGAGTCGATTCGCCTGCTCAAGCCGATTGGGGACAGAGCGCACCTCTGCGAGAGCCAGCGCGGCCTGGCCGAGCTCCTGCTCGAGCGGGGACGGGTAGAGGAAGCCGAGCGGTTCGCGCTCGACTCACGCGAGACGGTCGGAGAAGCGGACGCGACGTCGAAGGCGACGACCGCCGCAGCCCTCGCGCAGGTCCGGGCGGCGCAGGGCAGGGACGAGGACGCCGACGAGCTCTTCCGCGAGGCGCTGGCGACGATCGCCGATACGGACTTCCGGCACATCGAGCACGAGGTGCTCGGGCCGTACGCTCAGTTCTTGCGTGACCGCGCTCGCGACGACGAGGCCGTGCGGGCCGTGGATCGTCTCGGCGAGCTCTTGCCGGCCGCGGAGAAGAGCTCGGCTCGAATCGCCTGATGTGACTCCTCGCCCGGCGCCTCGCTGATCACCGTCGCGGGGCGCGAGAAGCGGGCGAGCGCTTTTCCGAGCGGCTCGACGCGGAGCGTGCCCTCGCCGTAGGGCAGATGTTTCGTCTCGTTGCGATTCGCATACGCGATGTCCGAGAAGTGGACGTGGAACGGCGCGCCCCTCGGGAGCACGCGGTTCGCCGCCGAGAGCACGTCGTGGAAGGCCTTCACGCTCGTGAACGCGCCGTCGCTCGTCGCGTGCATGTGCGCGAAGTCGATCACCGGGCGCACCCACGGCAGTCGCGAGGAGATCGCGAGGACGTCATCCAGGCTGCCGAAGTCGTTGACGCGGCCCATGATCTCGACGCCGAACGGGACGCCGCGGTCCTTCGCCTCGATCCGCTTGCGGAAGTCCGCGAGCTGCGAGACGACGGAAGAGACCGTCTGCTTCCGCGTCCGCCCGAGGAGGAAGCCGGGATGGAAGACAACGGGCCCGGCGCCCGCGACCTTGGCGATCCCGGCCGAGTGGTCGAGCATGCCGGTCGCCATCCCGTGCTTGCGGTCGCGCTCGATGTGGCCCATGAACCCGGCGATGGGCGCGTGGACGGAGAGCACGATCTTCCGCCGCCGCGCCAGCTTCCCGAACTCCTCCGCCCACGGGTAGTCCATCCAGAAGCCCGACTCGAAGTCGATCTCGTTCGCCGTGTAACCGCGCTCGCGAAGCAGGTCGATCGCCTCCTGCGGCGACTCCCGAGAAAGCACTCTCGCCGGCCCGAACCTGAGCTCTCCCACGGGAGCAAACGTAACCAGACCCTGTCGTCCGACCGCGGTCCTACGCTTTTCCCATGGCCAAGCGCCCAACTCGAATCGACCTCCTCGAGCTCGACATCGACCTCCGGCTCGCCGACCTCTGGCGCGAGGCGGCCGACGTCCAGGACTGGAACCTCGACGTCGTCGCAGCGTTCATGCGGGCCGCCTACGGCAAGGGGTACTGCGATGCGCTCACCGAGGAGGCCCCCGGCAGCCTGTGCGAGGACCACGGCTACCGC
>DATBGG010000037.1:0-21395 GCA_036558065.1 Gaiellaceae bacterium
TGACGCCGATCGCCACGGCTTGGCGATCGGCTGTTCAACCATGAAAGGAATGAGGGCTCATGCGGATTCATCGTGTACGGACATCGCTTGCGCTGGTCATTGCCGTTGGCCTGTTCTCAGCGTGCGGTGGAAACGACGCAACCGATTCGACCACTACGTCGGCGGCAGCAGTTCCGCCCAGCACGGCTGAGACGGGCCAGCAGTCGTTCGTGTCTGACCTGTACCCGTACTCCGTCGATTCGTGGGCGGGAACTTCAGCACGGACGGCATGGGACGGCACCGGCTCTCCCGGCGACGGCGATGCGACCGTCGACAGCCTGACCGGGCCGGCGTCTCAGTTGGCGTTCGGCTTCTCCGCGCCCACGAAGGTCACGCTGAAGAAGTTCGTAGCGACGTTCCGGGTGACGGATTCGAAGGTCCATCCGTGTCCTGTGAAACCGGAGGCGACCAAGCGGGCAACGATTGCCGGGGAGCCGGCGATCGTCGACGAAAAGCACTGTCCCGCCGGTGGTGGGCCGTTCGTGCTTTCAGCGTTTACGACCCACGCCGGTCACGTGTTCGTCTTCTTCACCTACGACCAGCCGGGGAAGGAAGTGGAGATGCGGGACTGGTTCCGTGCCCTTGTCAAGGCCGTCTCGTTCCGCGAGTAAGCCTCACGACAGGGCTCTTGAAGTCGGGGGGCCGCGCTCTCTCTTGAGCGCGGCCCCCCGAATCGGCTCGGCTACATCCGCTGCCCAAGGGGATCATCGTCGAGCTGGCGGAGAAGATCGGCTGACGCCGCTCACACTGGTTCGTCGGCCGCAGCAGCGGCCATCCGTTCTGCGAGCTCGCCCTCGTCGACCAGTCGAACCTCGACCGAGCCGTTCCGCGCATTCGGGATCCTCGCCGCCCACTCGACTGCGGCCTCGAACGAGTCGACCTCGATCAAGAAGTAGCCCGTGAGGGATTCGTCGCTCTCGACCGCAGGGCCGTCGGTCACCGCCGACAGCCCGTTCCGAACGCGGACGGTGCGAGCGGGAGCCGAAGGCTCGAACTCGCAGGCTGAGACAAAGGCGTTCCTCTCCTGCATCGCCTCGACGAGCCGAACGTACTCGTCCTCCTCCGCTCGCTGCTCGCTCTCTGTCATCGCGGCCCAAGCTTCGAGCGCGTCGGGGGCGTTGTAGGTGAGCAGTACGTACCGCATGCAGTCGACTGATTTTGGCCGAACCCGACTCATCCCGCCTGGCCTGCACCGGATGCGGTTCTCCGGTTTCGCTCCGCTCGAAGCGGGAACGTGAAACAAGAGGGATACATCGCATGTCGATTCTTTCGGCGTGCAAGGACACAGGAGGTGGTCCGATGTCGACCATCGAACGAGAGCGGCCCTTCATTCCGGTCGCCGATCCTGCGCCCCTCGGCCTTGCAGCGTTCGCTTTGACGACGTTCTTGCTGAGCGGGCACAACGCATCGTTCATCCCCGATGCGATCTGGGTGGGGACTGCGCTCTTCTACGGCGGGTTGATCCAGCTCCTCGCCGGAATGTGGGAGTTCAGGAATCGCAACGTCTTCGGAGCGACGGCGTTCTCGACGTACGGGGGCTTCTGGCTCTCGCTCGGCATCTTCGTCACTCTGATCACCGTCTCGAAGAGTTTCTCGGGACTGCTGCAGGGGCCCGACGTCGACAACTCGCTGGCGTGGTTCCTGCTCGCGTTCGCGATCTTCAACACGTACATGCTGTTCTGGGCGACGCGCGTAAGCGTCGCGGTGACGCTCGTCTTCCTGACGCTGGAGATCACGGAGATCCTGCTCGTGATCGGGTTCTTCCGCATCGCCAACGGCGGGAGCGAGTACTGGCTGCACGCCGGCGGCTGGGCCGGGATCGTCACGGCTCTCGTCGCCTGGTACGCGTCGGCCGCCGGTGTCGTCAACGGGATGTCGCCGAGGGTCGTCGTTCCCGTTGGGCGCCCGCTCTGGGGTGAGCTCCCGGCGGTCGCACAGGCCGAGACGCCGCTGCCGCGCCGCGAGCCGGCATAGGAGGCGCGATGGCGACGACGGAACAAAGGGCAATCGACACACTGTTCCTCGAGGAGCGGCGCTACCCGCCGGATCGCGAGTTCGCCGCGCAGGCCAACGCTCAGCCGGAGATCTACGAGCGGGGCTTCGAGGAGTTCTGGGAGACCGAGGGCCGCGAGCGGGTCACCTGGTTCGAGCCGTTCACGGAGCTCCTCGAGTGGGAGCCGCCGTACGCGAAGTGGTATCTCGGCGGCAAGCTCAACGTCTGTTTCAACTGCGTCGACCGGCACGTCGAGTCGGGCCTCGGCGAGAAGGTCGCCTACCACTGGGAGGGTGAGGCGGAGGACGAGCGGCGGACGATCACGTTCGCCGACCTGCAGCGCGAAGTCGTCCGATTTGCGAACGCCCTCAAGGGGCTCGGCGTCAAGAAGGGCACGCCCGTCGCGATCTACATGGGCATGGTCCCGGAGCTACCGATCGCGATGCTCGCGTGCGCGCGCCTGGGCGCACCGCACACGGTCGTCTTCGGCGGGTTCTCGGCCGAATCGCTGTCCGGCCGCATGAACGACATGGAGTGCGAGCTCCTGATCACCCAGGACGAGGCCTGGCGGGCCGGATCGCCCGTGCCGCTGAAACAGAACGCCGACGAGGCGCTCGAATCCTCGCCGACCGTCCGCCGGACCGTCGTGCTCCGACGCACCGGCAACGACGTTCCGATCCAGGACGGTCGGGATGCGTGGTGGCACGAGCTCGTCGAGGGCGAGAGCGACGACCCGGCGAGTTGTCCCTGCGAGCCGATGGACTCGGAGGACCTGCTCTACCTGCTCTACACCTCGGGCACGACCGCCAAGCCGAAGGGCATCGTGCACACGACCGCCGGCTACCTGGTCGGCGTCGCGACGACGCACCACTACATCTTCGACGTCAAGCCCGACTCGGTGTACTGGTGCGCGGCCGACGTGGGGTGGGTGACCGGCCACTCGTACATCGTCTACGGCCCCTTGTGCAACGGCACGACCGGCGTTCTCTACGAAGGCGTCCCCAACTATCCCGACGCGTCCCGTTGGTGGGCGATCGTCGAGCGGTACAAGGTGGACATCCTGTACACGGCGCCGACCGCGATCCGGGCGCACATGAAATGGGGCGAGGAGCACGCCCAGAAGCACGATCTCTCGTCCATCCGCCTGCTCGGCTCGGTCGGCGAGCCGATCAACCCGGAGGCCTGGGTCTGGTACCGCCAGAACATCGGCGGCGATCGGGTCCCGGTCGTCGACACGTGGTGGCAGACCGAGACCGGGATGATCATGATCACGCCGCTTCCGGGCGTGACGACGCTGAAGCCGGGCTCGGCCACGACGCCGTTCCCCGGGGTCGACGCCGCGGTCTACGACGAGCAGGGCAACGAGGTCGGGCCGGGCTCCGGCGGGTATCTCGTGCTGCGCAAGCCGTGGCCCGCGATGCTTCGCGGCATCTACCGCGACGACAAGCGGTACCGCGAGACGTACTGGTCGAAGTACGACGAGACGTACTTCGCGGGCGATGGGGCGCGGATCGACGAAGACGGCGACTTCTGGCTCCTCGGCCGGGTCGACGACGTGATGAACGTCTCGGGTCACCGGATCTCGACGATCGAGGTCGAGAGCGCACTGGTCGACCACACGAAGGTGGCCGAGGCGGCGGTCTGCGGCCGCAAGGATCCGCTCACGGGCCAAGCGATCGTCGCCTACGTGACGCTGAGGGGCGGCCAGGAGGGCTCGGTCGAGATGCTCGAAGAGCTTCGCGAGCACGTCGGTCGCAAGATCGGGCCGATCGCGAAGCCGGCGAACATCGTCTTCACGCCCGAGCTGCCGAAGACGAGGAGCGGCAAGATCATGCGCCGCCTGCTGCGTGACGTCGCCGAGAACCAGCCGCTCGGAGACACGACGACGCTCGCCGACCCGACCGTCGTCGAGGAGATCAAACAGCGCAGCTCCGCTTCAGCCTCCGACGAGGACTAGCGCACGGGTCCCGCTGCTGGCGCCCGCAATCCGGCGGGCGCTAGCGGCGTGGCCGCATCAGGTGATCGGTCGCCGGGCACTCGCACGCCTTGTGCAGATGGCCGCAGCCGATGCAGCCGCTGTGCCACCAGATCCACCAGAGTCGGACCACGCTGGCCGGGATCACGGTGACGACGAGGGCGAGGACGAACGCGTCCGGCATCCACAGATTGTAGGTCGAAGATCCGCGACGGTCGAGGTCTCTGGGCCAGCAGGCGCGGAGTATCCTTTCCGCCGATTCCTAGAGAGAGGGAGGAAGCATGCGCTCAGCGTGGAGACGACTCGCGATCGTGGGCCTTGCATGCACCGCGCTGTTCGTAATCGGCGGGTGCGGCGGCTCGAGCTCGGACGACAAGAACGCGAGCTCGGACACGACGTCTTCCAGTGGAGTCCCGCAGATCGACGCAGCGAATCTGCCGGTCGACTTCTCGGAGATGGAAAAGCTCAAGGACCTCGCGAGCGAAGGAAAGGGACTGATCGGGGTGCTGCTCCCCGACACGACGACGTCGGCGCGCTACGTCCAGTACGACGCGCCGTTTCTGAAGAAGGCCTTCGAGACCGCTGGGCTCTCTTCCGACCAGTTCAAGATCGACAACGCTCACGGCAGCGTCAGCACGATGCAGCAGCAGGCCGAGGCGGACATCACCGCCGGCGCGTCGGTGCTGCTCGTCGATCCGTTGGATTCAGGATCGGGAGCGGCGATCGAGTCGAACGCCGAGTCGAAGGGCGTGAAGGTGATCGACTACGACCGCCTCGTCCTCGGCGGGCCGGAGGATCGCTACTACGTCAGCTTCAACAACGTCGACGTCGGCAAGCTGATCGGCGAGGGCATGGTCGACTGCCTCGACGCGTGGAAGGTCAGCAAGCCGAACCTGCTCGTGATGAGCGGCGACCCGAAGGACAACAACGCCAAGCTGTTCGCGCAGGGCTACAACGGGGTGCTGAATCCGAAGTTCTCCGGCGGCGACTACGTGAAGGTCGGCGCGCCGCCCGGCACGTGGGATCCGCCGACCGCGGCCACGGAGTTCGAGCAGCAGTTCACGGCGCACCCGAACATCAACGGGGTCGTGACGCCGAACGACGACAACGCGAACGCGGTGATCTCGGTGCTGCTGAAGAACAAGGTCAAGGCGGAGACGTTCCCGACCACGGGTCAGGACGCGGCGCCGACGGGCCTCCAGAACATCCTCAAGGGCTACCAGTGCGGAACCGTCTACAAGCTGCCGTATGCCGAGCCGCAGGCGGCCGCCGCCCTGGCGATCTACCTGCGGGCGGACAAGACGCCGCCCTCGACGCTCGTGAACGCGACCACGAAGGACACGCAGATCAACGCGGACATCAAGTCCGTGTACACGAAGCCCGTGTGGGTGACGAAGGAGAACATGGCCGACACGGTGATCAAGGACAACGTGATCCCGATCAACCAGATCTGCGGCGGCAAGATGGCCCAGGTCTGTAAGGAGAACGGAATCCAATAGGGCCGACTGGGCCGGGCCCCGCTCTCCGCGGCGGGGCCCGGTTCGCCGGCGGGGTCGTCGACCGGGTAGAAGGGACGCGATGACGAGCACCGAGAACGGCGCCGAGCCTCTCCTTCGCCTCGAAGGCGTCTCGAAGAACTTCGGTCCGGTGCAGGCGCTCGCCGACGTCGACATGGAGATTCCCGCCGGCGAGGTGACCGCTCTCATCGGCGACAACGGCGCGGGCAAGTCGGTGACGATCAAGACGATCGCCGGGATCCACGCTCCGGAACGAGGCCGGATCTTCTGGGAAGGGAAGCAGGTTCGGATCCGGACACCGCGCGAGGCGGCCGCGCTCGGGATCGAGACGGTCTACCAGGATCTCGCTCTCTGTAACAACCTGGACATCGTGCAAAATATGTTCCTCGGGCGCGAGCGCCTGAACGCGGAGGTCTTCCTCGACGAGGAGTCGATGGAGAAGGCGGCCGGGGAGACCCTCGCCAGCCTCGCCGTGACGACTGTCCGCTCGATTCGGCAGCCCGTCGCATCGCTGTCGGGAGGCCAACGCCAGTCTGTGGCGATCGCAAAGGCGGTGCTGTGGGACGCGAAGCTCGTGATCATGGACGAGCCGACGGCTGCGCTCGGCGTCGCCCAGACCCGGATGGTGCTCGATCTCACGCGCCGGCTCGCGGAGCAAGGCCACGCGGCGCTCTTCGTCTCGCACAACATGAACGACGTCTTCGAGGTCGCCGATCGCATCGTCGTGCTTTATCTCGGGCGTGTGGTCGCGCAGCGACCGGCCTCCGAGCTCGACCGGCAGATCGCGGTCGACCTGATGACGACCGGCCAGTCGGAGCGGCTCGCGAAGAACGGAGACGGCGCCTGATGGCGAAGGTCGACGAGACCGTCGGCGCGCCCGAGCCCGACGTCCAGACCGAGCATGCGGCGCGGCAGGCCGAGCTCGCGGTCCCGGCCGAGATCGCCGCGGATTCCGTCGGCGACTACTTCAGGTCATCGCTCGCCAGGATCAAGGCGGGGGAAAGCGGGATCCTGCCAGTCGTCGCCGGGCTGATCGTGATCTCGATCCTCTTCGAGTCGCTCGACTCGAAGTTCCTGACCGCGGGCAACCTCGTCAACCTGCTCGTCCAGGCGGCTGTGTTCAGCCTGCTCGCGATGGGGGAGGTGTGGGTGCTGCTCCTGGGCGAGATCGACCTCTCGATCGGCTTCGTCGCGGGCCTGGGCGCGGTGATCATGGCCGACCTCGCGAGCCCGGCTCACGGCTGGCCCTGGTGGTCGGCGATCGCGGCGGCCCTCATCGCGTGTGCCGGGGTCGGTGCGCTCCAGGGCACGATCATCACGCGGATCGGGTTGCCGTCGTTCGTCGTCACGCTCGCCGGCTTGCTCTTCTGGCAGGGCGTGCTCCTCAAGATCCTCGGCAACGGCGGGACGATCCCGATCCAGGACGACACGATCAACAACATCGCGAGCGCCAACCTGAGCCCGCTCGCCGGCTGGATCCTGATGCTCGTCCTCGTCGGCATCTTCGGGCTGTTGCTCTGGCGCCGCGACTCCAAGCGCAGGCGAGCAGGGCTCGTCGTGCCGCCGCCGGCGGTCACGCTGCTCAAGATCGGCGGGGCGCTGGCGGGCGGCGTCGCGCTCGTCCTGCTCTGCAACCACGACCGTGGAATCTTCGCGCCGATTCGAGGCGTGCCCTGGGTCGTGCTGCTCGTCGTCGGCGTGCTCGTCGTGTGGACGGTCGTCCTCGGTCGCACGAGGCTCGGGCGCTACCTGTACGCGATCGGCGGCAACGCGGAGGCCGCGCGGCGCGCCGGCGTCAACCTCGCGCTGATCCGGACGGTCGCGTTCACGCTGACGGGGCTCACGGCGGGGATCGCCGGCATCGTCTACGCGTCGCGGCTGCGCTCGATCTCGACCTCGATCGACGGCGGCACGCTCGTCCTCTACGCGGTTGCGGCCGCGGTGATCGGGGGCACGAGCCTATTCGGCGGGCGAGGCAAGGCGATCCACGGAGTGCTCGGCGGAATCGTGATCGCGGGAATCGACAACGGCATGGGCCTGATGGGGTTCACGGCCGCGTCGAAGTACATGGTGACGGCGCTCGTCCTGCTGGCCGCGGTGACGATCGACGCGCTCTCCCGGCGGGGCAGGGTCGAGGCCTGAGCGCCGCGAGCAGCGTCACGCCCGGTGTCTGGCACTGGGAAGCGCCGCATCCGGAGTGGACGGCGCCCGCAGGTTGGAGTCATACGGACGTGTCGTCGTACGCGATCGACCACGGGCAGCGCCTGCTTCTGTTCGATCCGCTCGCGCTGCCGGCCGACATCGAGCAGCTCGCGGCGAACCGCGAGACGGTGATCGTGCTCACGTGCCCCTGGCATCGGCGTGACGCTCCGGCGCTCTCCGAGCGGCACGGGTGGCCGATTCACGTGCCGCCGCCGGATCCGTCCGACCCGGATCCTGTGAAAGGCCGAGTGTTCAAGGCGGGCGAGCGCCTGCCTGTGGGGATCGAGGCGATCCTCGGCATGGAGCCCAACGACAGCGTGCTCTGGGTCGACAGCCACCGCGCGCTCCTCGCGGGCGACACGCTGCTCGATCGCGGCGAGGGCCTCGTGTTTCCACACGACTGGGCGGACCGCGGGACGGGCGAGTCGCCGGAGAAGATCCGCAACCGGCTGCGGAGGCTGCTCCAGCTCCCGGTCGAGCTCGTTCTTCCGACGCACGGCGCCCCTACCGATCGATCCGCTCTCGAACGCGCGCTGGCGCCAGGCTAGGCAATCCGAGCAAGGAGCGGTAGATTCCCGGCCAGACCGGAGAGGGAGGCCAGCATGTTCAAGCCGTGGATCGCTTCGACGCTCGTGTGCCTGGGGCTCGCGATCCCGCTGGTCGCCCCGGGCACGGCCACGGCCGGCTCCGGGCCGCAGGCGACGGTCACGGAGTTCCAGCTTCCGCACGCGAACACCCGCCCGTACTCGATCGTCGCCGGGCCCGACGGGAACCTCTGGTTCACCGAGTCCGACCGCGGGGCAATCGGGCGCATCACGCCGAGCGGGACGATCACCGAGTTCCCGACCGAGACATATGACAGCCACCCGTACGGGATCACGGTCGGCGCTGACGGCGCGCTGTGGTTCACCGAGCGCCTCGCGAACCAGATCGGAAGGATCACGACTTCGGGGACGGTCACCGAGTACCCGGTCCCCACTCCGGATGCGCAGCCCTGGGACATCACGGCGCTCCCCAACGGCGACCTCTGGTTCACCGAGGAAAACGTCGACCAGGTCGCCGTCATCCATCCGAACGGCGTGATTCTCGAGTACCCGAGCGGGATCGGCCAGTTCCCAACTTCCATCGCGACCGGACCGGACGGCAACATCTGGTTCACCGAGGAGATCGGGAACAACATCGTCCGGCTCGATCCGACCAACCCGGGCGACCAGACCGAGTTCCCACTGGTCGACGACCAGGAGCTCCCCTGGGACATCACCGTCGGGCCCGACGGCAACCTCTGGTTCACCGTGCTCGCGGGTCGGCACATCGGGAAGATCACGACCGACGGCGTGATCACGGAGTATCCGGTCGACGGCAACCTCGGGATCGCGGGCATAGCCTCGGCGCCGTCGGGTGACGAGCTGTGGTTCACCGAGAACGACTCGTTCGATGTGGGGACGATCACGACCGACGGCGTGGTCGGCAGCGAGCGCCTGAGCACGAGCGACTATCCCTTTGGGATCGCGACGGGGCCTGACGGGAACATGTGGTACTGCGCGGGGTACGGGAACGCGATCGGACGCGTGAACCTGGGGCCGCCTCCTCCGCCACCGCCGCCTCCTCCGCCGCCTCCTCCGCCTCCTCCGCCACCGCCGCCTCCTCCGCCCCCTCCTCCGCCACCGCCGCCCCCGCCTCCGCCGCCTCCGCCGCCTCCTCCTCCACCCCCACCGCCTCCGCCGCAGCGGTGTCGAGTCCCGCGGGTCCTCGGCCTACGGCTCGCCGCAGCGAAGGCGCGGATCCGCGACGCGAACTGCTCGGTCGGACGGGTGCGCCGCGCACGCTCGAGGCGGTCGCTCCGTGGGCGCGTGATCGCACAGCACCCGAGGCCCGGCGTGCTCAAGCGCCAGGGCTTCCCGGTGAAGCTCGTCGTCGGCCGCCGCTAGCCGCCGAGCCCGAGCTCAGACCCGCTGCGTGTCGCGCTCGTACGCGCGCCGGGCAAGCGCGGCTGCAACCGCTGTCCAGAGGACGACCACGAGCCAGCCGGTCGATCCCCAGCCGTGCCCTCCGAGCCCGACGCGGCTTGCCTGGACGAGCCAGTACGACGGCAGCGCCTCGGCGATCTCGTGCATGGCGCCATGGCCCGCGGGGAACCAGACGCCTCCCAGCAGCGCGAAGAGCGCAGTCGTGCCGCCGATCGCCGGCCCGACCGAATCCGTGGTCAAGACGTGCCCGAGGAGGATTCCGAGTGCTGCAAACGGGGCGAGGCCGATCAGGATCAACGCTGTCATCTCCACCCAGTTGGCTGCCCCGAGATGAACGCCCATGGTCGCGCCGGCCGCATACAGCAGGACGATCGTGACGAGCGCCATGCAATACGCCGTCAGGACCTTCACGCGGAAGTACGTACGCGTGGAGAGCGGCGTGAGGCGCAGTTGCCGGTTCCAGCCCACGGCCCGTTCCGCGGCGATTCTCGCGCCCGAGCCGAGCACCGCGTTCATCGTGCCGAATGCGGCGAGCCCGACCATGAAGTACACGGACGCGGCGATCCCCGTCCCGCCGATGTTGTGCTCGTGGCGATTCGGCCCGGCGATCGCGTAGTAGAGGACAAGGGGGAAGCCGAGCGAGAAGATGAAGAGACGCCGGTTGCGGAACGTCCGCACGAGCTCGTAGCGCGCGTAGCCGAACCTCTCGTTCACCGTGCTGCCTCCCCGCCGTCCCCCGTGAGCTGCAGGAATGCCTCCTCGAGACCGGCGCCTCGCACCTCGATGTCTCGCGCCCGGGGATAGGCTCCGAGAAAGGCCCGGAGCGTGCTGTCTGAGTCCGAAGAAGCGATCGTGACGGCTTCTCCGTGCCGCTCGGCCCGTGTGACGCCGGGCAGCGACTCGAGTGCCTCGACCGGGGCTCGTTCGAGGGTCGCTCGAATCGTACGCGAGCCGACGATGGCCTTGATCTCGGTGGTCGGCCCGTCGGCGACCACGCGTCCGCGGGCCATCAGCACGGCCCGGTCGGCATAGGCGTCGGCCTCCTCGAGGTAGTGCGTCGCGAAGAGGAACGTCTTGCCGCCGCCGGAGAGACTGCGGATCGTCGTCCAGAAGGCGTGTCTCGACTCGACGTCCATCCCGACCGTCGGTTCGTCGAGCACGAGCAGGTCCGGGTCGCTGACGAGAGCGACCGCGAACCGAAGCCGCTGTGCCTCTCCGCCGCTGAGACGCTCGGTGCGGCGCTCCGCCAAGGCTGCGAGCCCGGCCACGGCCAGAGTCTCGTCAACCCCGAGCGGAGCGGGGTAGAGGGCGGCCATCATCGCGACGAGCTCGCGCACGGTCAGGTCACGCAGCACGCCCCCGGCCTGCAGCATGGCGCCGATGCGTCCCTCCTTGACCGCGTGCTCGGGCGAGCCGCCGAAGATCGCGACCGAGCCCTCGTCCGGCTTCTGCAAGCCGAGAAGCAGGTCCACGGTCGTCGACTTCCCGGCTCCGTTCGGACCAAGCAGCGCCACCGTCTCACCGGGTCGAACGGTCACGTCGACTCCGCGCACAGCCTGCACGGGGCCGCCGGGCGAGCGGTAAGTCTTCCTCAGACCCCGCAGCACGATCCCGCCTGTATCACCGGGATCAGACATCGGTTTCACCGTAGCGACAACGGGCGCCCGCCCGCCGAAACAACCTGTGGCTTCTCTAGGCGAGCCAGCTCTGAATGGCCGAGCTGTCGCCGAGCGACGAGAAGTCGCCGCGATCGTGGATCGCCGTCGCCGCCTCGACGAAGGCTCCGACCGCGGACCACGCGAGTGCGCCCCCGACGCTGACCCGCTGCGCGCCGGCCTCCGCGATCTCCGCGAAGGACAGGTCGGGGCGGGCCAGGACGTTAACCGGCTTCGAGAGCTCGTCGCAAACGGCGCGGATCTGGTCGGTCGTCGCCAGGCCGGGCGCGTACAGGACATCCGCGCCGGCCTTCTCGTACGCCTGAAGCCGCGCGATCGTGTCGTCGAGGTCCGGGTTGCCGCGGATGTGGTTCTCGGCCCGGGCCGTGAGTGTGAACGGCCAGCCGAGCCCGCGCGCCGCCTCGACCGCCGCCTGAACGCGCTCGACTGCCTGCGTCGGTTCGTACAGCCGGCCGTCCGGATCCCAGTCCTCGATCGATCCGCCGACGGCGCCCGCCTCGGCCATGCGCGCGATCGCGACCGCGGGACCTTCCGCGTAGCCGTTCTCGAGATCGACCGAGATCGGCAGTTCGGTCGCCTTCGCGAGCGACTCCACATGTGCCGCGACCTCGTCCAGCGTGACCCGCCCGTCACGACGTCCCAGCGTGAACGCGAAGCCCGAGCTCGTCGTGGCGAGCGCGGAGAACCCGAGTCCCTCCAGCACGCGCGCGGAGCCCGTGTCCCACGGATTGGGGATCACGAACGGCTCCCCGGCGTGCAGCGCACGGAACCGAGCTGCGCGCTCTTCCTGCGCGCCCATCAGGTCGTCGGAAGCTCCACCGCGAACGTCGAGCCGGAGCCCAGCGCCGACACGACGGCGATCTCGCCGCCCATCCGCTCCACGAGCTCGCGGGCGATGTAGAGGCCGAGCCCGGTTCCGCCGACGCCGCGCGAGAGCCCGGGGTCGAGCCGCGTGAACTTCTCGAAGACTCGTGCGTGATCCGATTCGGGAATCCCGAGACCGTGGTCGCGCACCTCGATCCGAGCGCGGCCGTTCTCGGCGCTGACCGAGACGGTCACGGTGCCGCCGTCCGGCGAGTACTTGACGGCGTTCTCCACGAGATTGACCAGCACTTGGCGAAGCTTGTCCTCGTCGCATTGCAGCTGGAGCCCGTTTGCCGCTTCGACCTCGAACTCGACCGATTCGGGCGCCGTCACCCGTGCCGCCGAGAGCACGCCCTCGACGAGCTCACGCAGGTCGCACTCGCGTTCGACGAGCGAGACGCGTCCGCTCTCGAGCTGGCCGGCCAGGAGGATCTGGTTGACGATCGTGCTGAGCCGCTCGGTCTCGTGCTCGATCATGTCGAGGAACGCGTTCGCAACCGAGCCGTCGAGCTGGAGATCCTCGCGCCGGAGCGTCTTCACGGCGCCGTACACCGCCGCGAGCGGCGTGCGCAGCTCGTGTGAGGCAGTGGCGACGAAGTCGCTTCGGGCCTGTTCGAGCGCGTGCTCGACAGTCACGTCCCGCATCGCGTAGACCCGTCCGTCACCGAGCTCGACGGCGACGATGGAGAGCCAGCGCTCCTCGTCGTCGACGGTGACCGGGATCGCGGCGGCACGACCGAGCTCGGCCGAAGTCGCCTCCACGGGACGCACGTGCTCCTCGATCAATGCCCATCCGGGCACGACGTCCGCGGCGGGACGGCCGACAGCGTCGTGCGCGTCGACGCCGACGATCAGGCTCGCAGCTCGGTTCCAGTAGCGGACGATCGAGACCCGGTCGACGAGGAACACGCCGTCGCCCACGTAAGCGAGAACGCGGCTGGCCTCGGCGAGGTAGCTCATCCGGCGCTCGGCCTCCGAGAGCGCACCGAACAGGCGTGCGCGCTCGAGCGCCTGGGCCGCCTGGCGCGCGAGCGCGACCTTCAGCGCCCTGCGGTCCTCGTCGAAGACCTGGTCCTTCGCGAACGAGAACGTGAGCCCGCCGATCGTCCGGCCTTCCACGACGAGCGGCAGGCAGACGAGTGCGTGCGTCGGCTCGTTGATCTCCCCGAGCGCGGGAAACCGCTCGAGGCGCTCCGCGGCCGACCCGATGAAGACGCCTTCACCCGTTCGTACCGCGTACGAGAGCGGGTAGTCGGCGTCGAGCGGGAAGCGCTGCCAGTCTCTGAGCCGCTGGTGCGTGTAGCCGCGCTGCGCGAGGATCTCGAGCTCGCTGCCGTCTTCGGTGAGGAGCGCGATCAGGCCGGCTCGGGCCTCGGCGGCAGCGACCGACTGGGTGAGCACCGCGTCGAGCACCTGGTCCGGAGTCACAGCGGACGAGAGCGCCTCGGCCGAGAGCTGGAGCCGGTGCGCGGTCGCGGCTGCAACCTCGGCTCGGCGCTGGGCGGAGCGCGCCCGGGAGCGCTCCTCGTTCAGTGCCTGGAGGGCCTTCCGCTGGCGGTCGAAGAGGACCCCGGCTGCAATTGCCGTAGCGGCGAAGACAACCGCCGCGATCACGTCCTCGGTCGCCTCGAACCCCATCTCGCCCGGCGGGGTGAAGAAGACGACGAACGGGACGAGCGAGAGGACCGCAGCAGCGAGGCCGTACTTGACGCCGCCGGCGGAGCTCGCAGCCATGATCGCGAGCACGTAGACGAGCCCGGCGATCAGCGCGTTGTCCGTTGCGACGGCGAGGAGCGTGACGAGCGCGGGGCCGAGGACCGTGGCGAGGAGGGCCGCGGAGTTCCGCTCGTCGAGCGCGTTTCTCTTCGCTTCGGACATGGGACGCAGGGGCCGCGGTCAGAGCCGCCGCAGTCGTCACATGGTACGCCGGTCGCGCCTGTGAATCGAGGGCGCGAGCCCGTTTACCAGGCGCCGCCGCCGCCCCCGCCGCCGCCGCCTCCACCGCCGCCGGAGAAGCCACCGCCGCCGCCGCTCGAGCCCGGAGGAGAGAGCGCGGAGCCGAAGCCCGACGAGAGGTCGCTGATCGCGAGCGCGCTCGGGCCGGAGCCGAGGTCGCCGGTCGGGCTGATCCAGTAGATCGTGCTCTGGTCGTGCAGCTCCTCGGGCATGAGCAGGTGCGCGCCCTGGAGCACGCGCTCGGCGATTCCGAACGCGATCCCGTACACGAGGTAGCGCTCCCACAGCTCGAGCGTCGCCGGCGGTGCCTCCTTCAGGCGCGGGAAGTCCGTCAGGTAGCGCCTGAACGCCTCCCAGCGCTCCGCTTCCTGCTGTGCGGCGGCGGTTCGCCGGCGCCAGAGCGGCGCCTTCGACGCGGCGATGATCACCGAGATGCAGTTCGCGGCCGCGCAGAACCCGAGCGTGACCTTCAAGACGTCGCTCCAGCGCGGCGCCAGCGAGCGGAAGCCGTGAATGCCGGTCCAGAGCAGGACGAGGCTGAGCAGGCCGAAGACGAGAATCCCGAGCCCGAGGATCCGCAGCCCGCCGCGGGCGTACCAGCCCTTCGACTTGATCGTCTCGGTCACCTTCGCCTTGAAGTCGGTGAAGCGCTTGCTGTTCCCCTTGCGGTCGCTTTCGATCCGGTCGCGGAACTCGCTGAGCCGATCGTCGTCGCCGGTCAGCACCGAGTCGATCACCTCCGCGACCGGCGCCTCGAACTCGGTCAGCGCCATGCTCGTGTCGCCGAGCGTGAGCTGGAGGTCGGCGACGTCCTCGTGCCGCAGGCCGCCCCAGATCTTCTTCTCGGTCGTGACGGGTGTCGACTTGTAGCGGCCGCGGCGGATCAGGTCGAACAGCGTCGCCGTGAACTCGTTCGAGCCGGCCGCCATCTCCTGCCGGACGAGCGAGGGGACGAGCGCGGGCTCCGTGTCCGTCGGCGGCGCCTGCTCGTACTCGCGGTCGTAGCCCGTGGGCCGCTCGCTGCCGTACAGCCACCAGACGGCTCCGATCAGCAGCAACGCGGGCCCGGCGCCGAGCACGAGGAGCAGGAGGACCGTGCGCCAGGGATGGTTCTTCGCGTCGTCGATCCGCTCGCGGTCATGCTCGTAAGCGCGCTGGGATTCGAGCTCGTCGGCGAGGATCGACGGCAGGCCGTTGCCGGACCTGACCTGGGCGCCTGTGGTCGACGCGAGCAAATTCCTGGGGAACGTCACCCGCAGCTCGACGAACTGCTTCGCGGGCACGTTCGCCGCCTGCAAGGTCGCCACCCCCGGAGCACGATCGACGACGCCCCGCACCCAGGCGGGGCTTCCCCACACGCGGAAGGAAGGCCCGAGCCCGGTCGGGCGCGGCAACTGCATCGAGGCCGTCAGCGAGCCGAGCGAGGCTTGCCACTCGTCTCCCCAGACCCGAAGGTTGACGTCGACGACGTCGTCGTACGCGACGGCGAGGCCCTGGAAGCGGTACCTGATCGTGAACGTGCGTCTCTCGTTCAAGGCTCGGTAGTGCCACACGATCCGTACGCGGTCCGAGCTCTGCTCGACGCCGAAGGAGCCGGGCACGCCGAAGCTGCCGAGCTCCGTGCTCGCCCCGGGGATGTAGTCGTCGTCGCCCTCGCTGACGCCGACCTGATCGATCGACTCCCCTGTGCGGAGCGGGATGTCGCGGTACGCGCCGCTGAAGTCGCCGGAGAAGTCGAACGTGATCCGCTCCTGCACGAGCAGCGACCCGTCCTGCTGGACCCGGACGGCGACGTCGGCATTCGGGAGCGAATACGACTTCGCGGCCGGCGATCCCGGCCAGAGGAGCGCCGCCGCGGCGAGGGCGAGCAGCGCTGTGAGGAGCCGGCTCAGTTGGAGAACTGGACGGACGGCGCCTCCCGCGTGGCGCCTTCCGTCTCGAAGTACTCGCGCGGGGTGAAGTTGAAGAGCCCGGCGACGATGTTCGTCGGCACCGTCTCGAGCGCGTTGTCGTACGTGAGCACGGCGTCGTTGTAGACCTGGCGCGCGATCACGATGTTCTGCTCGACGTCGGCGAGCTGGCTCTGGAGCTGTTGGAAGTTCTCGGTCGCGCGCAGCTGCGGGTAGGCCTCGGCGACGGCGAAGAGCCGGCCGAGCGCGGCGGTCAGCACGTTCTCGGCCTGTGCCTGCTCGGCGACGCCCTGCGCCTGCTGTGCCGCCGTCCGCGCCTGCGTCACCTCGTCGAACGTCCCGCGCTCGTGCGCCGCGTAGCCCTTGACCGACTCGACCAGGTTCGGGATCAGGTCGTAACGGCGCCGGAGCTGGACGTCGACCTGCGCCCAGCTGTTCTCCGTCCGGTTCCGCAGACGGACGAGCCGGTTGTAGATCGCCACGACCACGATCGCGACGATCACGAGGATTACGACGAGGACGATCACCCAGGTCATCGCGGCAACCCTAAACGGAGCGGACGCTAGTGTTCCGTTCATGCGGCTCCGAAGCCTCGGGCTCGCGCTCGTCGCCGGAATCTGCTTCGTCCCTCTGGCCGGCGGCGCAGACGCGGGACGGAACCTCTCCGTGGGCGTCTACGGCAACGTCCCGCGCTTCGACCGGATGACCGGTCAGCACACGGATTCCGGGCTCGCCTTCATCGGCTGGGATCAGGGCCGCACGTGGGGCAAGCCGTACAGCTACTTCCTCGAGACGCTCGGCGACCGGCCGCACATCGCGATGAAGACCGAGCGCGGCGGCGGCACGATCAGCACGCGCGCGATCGCCCAGGGCCACGGCGACGCGCACATCGCCGGCCTCGCGCAGGCGATCTCCGAAGCGGGAAAGCCCGTCGTCCTGCGCCCGCTCGGGGAGATGAACAACACGCTCAACCCCTACTGCGGCTGCCGCGGCAACTCCGCGAACACGCCGACGTGGTACCGGAAGGCCTTCCAGCGGATCTATCTGATCGCCCACGGCGGGACGGCCGACGTGCTGAGCGCGAAGCTGCGCCGGCTCGGGATGCCCGGCGTCAGCGGCGACGTCCCGGAGAACCCGTACCCGCGGCTGATGGTCGTCTGGAACCCGCTCGCGGTCGGAGAGCCGCCGAGGCCGGGGAACAGCTTCCGCGACTACTTCCCGGGCCTCAAGTTCCTCGACGCCTACGGCAACGACTACTACGACTTCGGCACGTACTCGTTCGTGCGCACGACCGACCTGTACAAGGCGTATCCGTCGAAGCCGTTCGTGATCCCGGAGTGGGGGACCGCGGTCGACGACCCGGCGTACATCCAGGCGTTCGCCGGCTTCGTCCGCAGCCACGGCCGCGTGAAGTTCATCGGCTTCTACAACGGCCGAAACGGGGGCAGGCTCGACCTCGCCGGCAAGCCGCGGGCGCGCGCGGCGTACAAGCGGTACATCGTCCCCCTCACCCGCTAGGTACCGATGGGGCGCCGCGTCGCGATCATCTCCAACGTCCTGCCCGTGGTCGGGCCGCTCGTGGGGCTGCTCCGGGAGCTCGAGCACGAGCCCGTCGCCTGGCTGATCGGCCGCCGCCCTGCGGGAGACGAGCGTCCGCTCCCACCCTGGGGCGAGATCACCGACAAGAACGCTCCGCAGGGCGTCAACATCCTCTTCGCTCGCGGCAAGGAGGACGTCGCGCCGCTCTTTCGCGGGCTCGACCTGGACGTGACGCTCTGTTGGGGCTTCAACTGGAAGCTCCCGCAGGATGCGCTCGACGTGCCGCGGCTCGGCTCGGTGAACAACCATCCCGCCCTCCTGCCGCGCCACCGTGGTCCGTATCCGCTCGCATGGGCCTTCCGCGAAGGCGACCCCGTCTTCGGCTCGACGTGGCACCGGATGGACGCCGAGTTCGACACCGGCCCGATCCTCGCGCAGTCGAGCGTGCCGATCGAGGACACGGACACGTGGATCGAGGACTTCGGGCCGCGCGTCCTGCAGAACACGTTCTCGATGGTCCCGCAGGTGTTCAAGCGACTCGAGGCCGGCGACCCGGGCGATCCGCAGACCGACGAGGGCGCGAGCTGGGCCGGGCCGTTCGAGGAGGACTACGCGGCGGTCGACTGGTCGCAGAGCGCACGCGACATCCACAACCAGGTGCGTGCGTGGCGCCACATGTTCGGCTCGGCGAAGGTCGAAGGCCCGATCGCCGAGCTCGACGGCGAGCGGTTGAAGATCCTGCGCACGAGCCTGACCGACCCGGGCGGCGACGCGCGCCGAGTCGAGTGCGGCGACGGCAGCATCTGGATCACCGAGTCCGAGCCGGCGGCCTGACCGCTACCTGACGAGCACGCGCCGCTGGTACCGCGACAGTGCCTCCTCGTCGATCGTGTACACGATCGGATCGGCGAGCAGGTACTCGCCGGCCCGCGCCCTGATCTCGGCCGGAAGGAAGCTCTCGGCGAGCCACTCCATCGTCGGCGCGACGGATGCGTGCCCGCGCACGAGCCAGGTCCCTTCTCCGAGCTCGCGTACCTCGACCACCTCGGGTGAGCGCAGGAAGCGCGCCTCGCCCGTGGGTGCGCGGCGGGCGACGCGCTCGATCGCATGCTGTCCCTCGTCGGGGTCGCTGACGAGGAGCTCGATGCTGTACCTGCGATACCCGCGTGGGCTGCGGACGGCCGCGATGATCTGCGAGTTCGGTGCGTAGACGCGGTCGCCGTTCAGCGAGCGGATCACGGTCGTCCGCAGGCCGAACTGCTCGACGACGCCGGCCGCCTTGGCGGGCTCGACCATGACGAAGTCGCCGACGCCGTACCAGCGCTCGAGCACGATCAGCATCCCGGCGACGATGTCCATCAGGAACCGCTGGGCCGCGAACCCGACGACGAGGAGCAGCAGCGCCGAGCCGCCGAGCGCAGCCGCCGGAGGCAGGAAGATCGACGCCAGCACGACGATGACGACGATCGACGTCACGTACGGAATCGCGGTGCCCAGCAGGATGATGACCGTCTCCGCCCGGCGGAGCCGCGCGAGCTCGCGCTCCTCGTCCGCATGCCGTGCCTCGACGTTCATGCCGATTCTGCGCAGCGTGCGCCCGAGCGCGACGCCGAGCACGATCGCCGCGGCGCCCCAGAGCAGGCGGTCGAACGGATACGGGAGCATGGCGAGAGTCAGCGCGCGCGAGCCGGCGCGGCGCGCACGTCCGGTCTCCGGCGGCCGCGGACGGCGGTGAACGGCTTGGCCACGTCTTCGAGCGCGCGTCGCTCGGCAGGCACGGCGAGGAAGACGGCCACGATCCCGGCGCCGATCATCAAGGCGGCTCCGAGCATGTACCCGTAGTTGACCTGCGTCTTGCTGCCGCTCGCGATCAGATGCCCGAACAGCGTCGGCGACAGCGCCGCGATCCCGGTCCCGACCGAGTAGAAGAGCGCGATCGCCATCGCCCGCGCCTCGAGCGGGAACAGCTCGCTCACGGTCAGATAGGCGGCGCTCGCGCCGGCGGAGGCGAAGAAGAAGATCACGCACCAGCAGAGGGTCATCGTGGTCGCGCTCAGCACGTCGTTCACGAACAGCTGCCCTGTGATCACGAGTAGGACGCCCGAGACGATGTATGTGGACGAGATCATGATCCGCCGCCCGACCGAGTCGAAGAGCGGCCCGAGGAGCAGCGGCCCGAGCACGTTGCCGACCGCGAACGGGATCAGGAAGAGCGGCGCGGTCTCGGCCTTCACGTCGAAGAAGTCCGTGAGCACGAGCGTGTACGTGAAGAAGATCGCGTTGTAGAGGAATGCTTGCCCTCCCATCAGCGAGAGGCCGAGCACGCCTCGCGACGGGTAGTTCTTGACCACGTACTTCGCGATCGAGACGAAGCCGATGTGCTCGCGCTGCTCGACGGCGAGCGGCTCGCCCTCAGGCTCCGGCAGCTTCCCCTTGTCCTCGCCGACCTGTCGTTCGATGTCGGCGACGACCTCCTCGGCCTCGTCCGCGCGACCGTGCGTGAGCAGCCAGCGCGGGCTCTCGGGGATCGTGCGCCGGATGGCGAGGATGCCGAGCGCAAGTATCGCGCCGATCCCGAAGCCGAGGCGCCAGCTGATCGTCTCGCGGACGTGGTTCAGGAACTCGTAGGAGAGGAACGCGGCCAGCGCGGTGCCGATCCACCACGAGCCGTTGATCGCGAGGGCAACGCGGCCACGGACGCGCGCCGGGATCAGCTCGTCGATCGCCGAGTTGATCGCCGCGTACTCGCCGCCGATTCCGGCGCCGGCCAGGACGCGGAAGGCCGCGAAGCTCGTGAAGTTCCAGGCGAGGGCGGTGCAGACGGTGAAGACGAGGTAGACGCCGAGCGTGACCATGAACAGCTTCTTCCGGCCCAGGCGGTCCGTCAGGTAGCCGAAGAAGAGGGCGCCCGCGATCGCGCCCAGCAGGTACCAGGTACCGGCGGAGGACGCCTGCTGTGTGGAGAGGTGGAGCGTGTCTGCCTTCGTCAAGACGCCGGCCAGCGCGCCGACGAGCGTCACCTCGAAACCGTCCAGGATCCACGTGATCCCGAGCCCGATGACGACGATCCAGTGCCAGCGGCTCCACGGCAGGCGATCCAGCCGCCGCGGGATCATCGTCTCGACCGCTTCTCCGGTGGCTCCGAGCTCGCCGGGGCTTGTCGCCTGGGCGCTCACGCCGAGCTATTTGCCCGTTACGCCAAAGCCAAAACGATGCAAGGTCAGGTCGTCGAGGTGGCGGAAATGATGTCGAGCTCCTCCGCCAGGAAGAAGAACGCGCGGGCATACGGCGACCGGCTCGTGAGCTCGCGGACTTCGTTCCAGTCGACCTGCTCGCGCAAGGCGCGCGCCGTCTCGAGCACGTTCTCGTAGTCGACCTCGTGCTCGCCCATCGAGAGCAGTTTCGTGACCATCACGTCCTCGAGGGACATGACGTTCATGCGGACGGCGTGCACGTCGAGCTCGCCGGAGCGCTCGAACATCGCGTCGTCGACCTCCCCGCCGGACGGCTCGAAGATGACGTCGATCAGCCGCTCGCCGTCCCAGGCCTTGAAGAGCCAGCCCTCGGGAGGCTCGGCGGTGCGAAAGCCGACCTTCGCTAGGGCGTCGAGCGCGCGCCTTGCATCCTCGGGCCTGACCATCAGGTCGAGGTCGTGCTCGGTCTCCGGCCCGCCGCGCGCCCACGCAGCGAGCCCGCCGCCGAGCAGGAACGGCACGTCCGCCTCGCGGAGGACTGCCGCCGCCTTCTTCAGCGTTTC
>DATBGG010000038.1:0-2254 GCA_036558065.1 Gaiellaceae bacterium
TGCCGCAACAAGAGTGGTCACGGTTTCTTCCTGAGCCGTGCGCGTTGGCGCTCGTTCTAGCGAGCCGGCGGGTAGTCATGAGCAACGCTTTGGAGTGAGGCGTAGGCTGCGCCTCGAAACCGAAAGGGAGGATCAGATGCCAATTGCGCGTGTTGTTTCGTTCGACGGCGTCGACAGTGAGCGGATGGCGCAGATGCGTCAGGAGATGGAGGGAGGCGAGCGGCCCGAGGAGATCCCGGCGACGGAGGTGATCATCCTCCACGATCCCGAGGCGTCGAAGTCGCTCGCGATCGTCTTCTTCGACAACGAGGACGACTATGCGAAGGGCGACGCCGCCCTCAGCGCGATGCCCACCTCGGACACGCCTGGGCAGCGGACGTCGGTCGAGAAGTACGACGTCGCGATCCGCATGGCTGACTAACCACCTCCGCGGCATGGAGATCACGAGGAACGGCGCGGACACGAACCCCGGGCCGAGCGACTGGTTCACCGGCTCGGTCTACCTCGATCCCGTCGCTGCTCCGACCGGGGCGTCCCGCGTGAACGCGACCAGCGTCCACTTCACGCCGGGCGCCCGGACGGCCTGGCACACGCACCCGAACGGGCAGACGATCTACGTGACCGAGGGCATCGGCCTCTGCCAGCGCCGTGGCGGAACGATCGAGGTCATCCGTCCCGGCGACCGCGTCTTCTTCGAGCCGGGCGAAGAGCACTGGCACGGCGCCGCGCCGAGCCGCTTCATGACGCACATCGCAATCGTCGAGGTCGACCACGAGGGCCACCCCGCGACCTGGGGCGAGCACGTGACCGACGAGGAATACGGAGCCGCGCCGCCCATCGACTAGGTTGCACGAGGTGAAGCTCGACTCGCTCCGCCAGGACTTCGCCGGCGAGGTCGTCCTGCCCGACGATCCCGGCTACGACGACGCGCGCGTCGTGTGGAACGGGATGGCCGACCGCCGTCCCGCCCTCGTCGTCCGCCCGACCGACGTCGACGACGTGGTCGCCGCGCTCCGCTTCGCCCGCGAGCAAGAGCTCCTCGTCGCCGTCCGCTGCGGCGGGCACAGCATCCCCGGCCTGTCCACCTGCGACGACGGGATCGTGATCGACCTCTCGCGCATGCGCGGCGCCGAGGTCGACCCGGTGCGGCAAACCGCACGCGTCAAAGGCGGCTCGCTGCTCGGCGACCTGGACGAAGCCGCCCAGCGATTCGGCCTCGTCTGCCCGGTCGGAGTCGTCTCCCACACCGGAGTCGGCGGCCTGGCGCTCGGCGGGGGCATGGGCCGGCTGATGCGGAGGTTCGGCCTGACGGTCGACAACATCCTCGCCGTCGAGCTCGTCACCGCGGACGGCCGCCTCATGCGGGCGTCGGAGGACGAGAACCCGGAGCTCCTCTGGGGCCTGCGCGGCGCGGGGCCGAACTTCGGGATCGTCACGTCGTTCGACTTCCGCCTGCACCCGCTCGATCATCCGATCACGTTCGGGACGGTCGAGCATCCGGTCGACCGCGCCCGCGAGCTGGCCGCGCTCTGGCGCGACCTGGCCGAGAACGGGCCCGACGAGCTCTTCCTCTCGTTCGGGCTCGCGAAGGACGCCGACCGGGGCGCGATCGCCTTCGTCACGGTGCTCCACTCGGGGACGCCCGACCGGGCCGAGCTCGACCTGGCCGACCTGCGGGCGTTCGGGCCGCCGGCCGCGGACTCGATCAAAGTCCGGCCCTACCTCGAGACGCAGCGCCTGAACGACGACCCGCACGGCTGGGGGCACCGCTTCTACATGAAGAGCGCGTTCCTTCCCTCGCTCCCCGACGAGGCGGTCGACATCTGCGTCGAGCACACCGCGAGCGCGCCGGACGCCGAGGAAATCGGGTTCTCGACCTGGGCGTGGGGTCGGCAGATCTCCGCGGTGCCCGAAGACGGGACGGCGTTCACGGGCCGCGAGGCAGAGGCGTGGGTCGCGGCGGAGGCGATGTGGGACGACCCCGGGCTCGATGAGGCGTGCCGCGCCTGGGGCCGAGGCGCCCTGGCCGACCTGGCTCCGTTCGCGACCGACGGGCGATACGTGAACGACGTCGTCGAGGTCGGCGCCGGGGTCGCGCAGGAGATCTACGGCGACTCGAAGTACGACCGGCTCGTCGCGCTCAAGCGCGAGTGGGACCCGGACAACGTGTTCCGGCTGAACCAGAACATCCGGCCCTAGTGGAAGCCGTTCTCGTCCGGCACGGGGAGACCGAGTGGTCGCGGGCCGGAAAGCA
>DATBGG010000039.1:0-5536 GCA_036558065.1 Gaiellaceae bacterium
TCGAGGCCCCGCCGCCGCCGCCCCCACCGCCCCCACCACCGCCGCCACCTCCACCGCCGCCTCCACCTCCACCGCCGCCGCCTCCACCTCCACCTCCACCTCCGCCGCCTCCGCCTCCGCCTCCGCCGCCTCCGCCGGTCCGCTGCCGTGTGCCTCGTGTGCTCGGCCTGCGCCTGGCGGCCGCGAAGCGGAAGATCCGGCAGCGCCACTGCTCGGTCGGGAGGGTCCGCAGGGCGCGCTCCAGGCGTTCGCTGCGCGGTCGCGTGATCAGCCAGAACCCGCGGCCCGGCTCGCTCCGGCGGCGCGGATTCCCGGTCAAGCTGGTTGTCGGCCGCCGCTAAGAACCAACCAACTAGGCGCAGAAGGGGCCCCCCGCGCAAGCGTGGGGCCTCTTTTCTATGTTCACTCACTATCGGACTGGCCGTCGCGGCCGTGTCGGCATCCGGCTCGTCCTCGGCCGGGCTCAGCGTGGGCCCGGTCCTCTATGACCAGCTGAACGTCCAAGCCACCGTGAATCCGGTCGACGTCGCGTCCCAGGACTTCGAGCCGAGCCTCGACGGCGCCGACTCCGAAGCCGCCGACGACTTCGTCGTCCCCGCGGGCAGGACGTGGTCGATCGACGGGATCGACGCCGACGGGGAGTACTTCAGCCGCGACGCAGTGGACCCCGTCCCGAGCGGGTTCCACGTCCGGTTCTGGTCGAACGGCACGGCGACGGGCCTGCCGTCGGCGCTGGCCGACGCGCGGGTCAACCAGGCGTACACGAGCTTGGGCGACTCGCTCGGAGACGTCGAGGTCGCGCTCGACCCGCCCGTCGTGCTCCCGGCGGGGACGTGGTGGGTGTCGGTGCAGGCGCGGCTCGACTACGGGCCGGGAACGCACCAGTGGTTCTGGCACAACCGCGCGCTGCAGTGGAACCAGGGCGCCGCCTGGCAGAACCCGGGTGGCCTCGTCGGCCTTGGCTGCACGACGTTCACACGACGAAGCACGTGCCAGGGGACGACCGGCGCGCCCGACCAGGCATTCCGCCTCCGAGGTACTGCCTCCAGTGCGGCCGGGCCGCCACCGCCGCCGCCACCGCCACCGCCCCCCGCGTCGCCGCCTCGCTGCCGTGTGCCGAACGTGATCGGCAAGAGGCTCCGCCGGGCGACTCCGCTGATCCTTCGGTCGCACTGCAGAGTGGGCCGGATCGCCCGGCGGAAGTCAGCGCGGAAGCGGCGCGGAAAGGTGGTCGCGCAAAGCCCGCGCGCGGGGCGCAGGCTCCCGCTCAACTCACGCGTCAAGCTCGTCGTCGGCCGCTAGCGCCTCGATGGTGAGCTCATCCAGCGAGGCGAGCACGGCGTCTGCCAGCTCCAGAGCCTCCTGGCTCGGAGGAAAGACGCGATTCGGAATCGCCACGACGCGCATCCCGGCGGCGGCCGCCGAACGAGCTCCGTTCTCCGAATCTTCGATCGCCACGCAGCTCGCGGGACGGACGTTCAGCCTTCGCGCCGCCTCCAGATAGACGTCTGGCGCGGGCTTGCCGCGTGCGACCTCCTCCGACGAGACCGTTGCCCGAAAGAGATCCCCGGTCCCGGTCAGCTCGAGGAAGAGGTCGATGAGCGGCCGGTTCGACGAGGAGGCGATCGCGAGCGGCAGGCGCGACCCGATCCGCCGCACGGCCTCGAGCGCTCCGTCGACGAGCGGGAGCTGCTTCCGGTAGAGCTCTTCCAACCTGCCGACGACCTCGGCCGAGATCTCCTCCGGCTGCTCGGGGAGGCCGACGACGTCGTGCATGTAGCGCGACCACTCGGGCGAGCTCATCCCCATCATCGCCTGCTGTGCGTCGTCGGGCCAGCGGCTGCCCCGCTCGAGTGCGATCTCCTTGCGGGCCTCGTCCCAGACCTCCTCCGTGTCGAGGAGAACCCCGTCGAGATCGAAGACGACCGCCTGGATCACGTGTACTCGCGGCGCAGGTGGACGAGCGCCTCCCGGCCCGGCCCTCGCCTTGCGATTTCGACCGCGCCGACGAAGAACGAGTGGTCGCCTGCATCGACCTCGGACGCAAGTCGGCACTCGAGCCAGCCGAGCGCACCATCGACGAGCGGCGCCCCCAGCTCGCCGGGGCTCGTGTCGATGCCAACCCAGAGCCCGATCGGCGGCACGCCGCGCGCGAAATGCTGTGCGAGATGCTCCTGGCCCGAGGCGAGGATGCTGACCGCGAACGCTCCTGCCTCGCGCACGAGCTCGTGCAGTGCCGCGTGACGCCTCAGCGCGATCCCGACGAGCGCCGGCTCGAGCGAGAGCGGGACGAGCGAGTCGACCGTGAGCCCGGCCGCCTGCCCGGACACGTCGACCGTGACGACGGCGACCGGCGACGGAATCTCGCGGAAGAGAGCTCGCAGCTCGTCGCCGGCCACAGCCGGAATCTTAGGAGCCGGCTAGCGGTGCCGGCACTTCGCGTTCGTGAAGATCGAGCGCTGCTCCTGGTTCGCGACCTCGTCGACCTCCGGGTCGAACGGCCCCGGCGCCGCACCCTGCCAGAACAGGATCGGCGTCACGCCCGGCCCCATCACAGTGGCGCGATACTCCGAGCCCTTTCCGACCGGCCGGTTGCCGTGCGGATAGAAGCCGTAACAGAAGCCGCCGGTGCCACGGTGCGTGAGGAAGCCGTTCTCGCGCTTCCAGCCACGCCCGTAGCGCGAGTCGTACGTGTCGACGAACACGTTGCGGCCCCAGGTGTCGAGCGTGTTGCCGTACTTGCCGGCCTTGAACCCGTACACGCCTTTGCCTTTGTACTTGAGCCAGCCGTACAGGTGGTCGTACTTCTCGTACACCCAGTCGACCTTGACCACGAACTCGGGGAGGGCGCCGGACCAGTGCGAGAGCTGCAGCTCCATCGCCCGCTGCGCAAAAGTCGGGACGAGCCCGAACGGCGGGAGCAGCCGGCGCCACTTCTGGACGACCCAGTACGAGCCGTCCGGAGCCTTGCAGGCCGCGACGACGTAGTTGAGCTCAGGGCCGTCGTAGGGCTGGCAGGCGTTCTTGAAACCGCGCCAGAGATCCTTGCGCCTGGACCCCCAGCCGCCGGAGTAGTCGAGCTTGAACGAAATCTGCTTGATCCCGCGCGTCGGGGTTCGCGCGTTGACCGCGCCCCAGGCCAGCGTGTGGTGCAATCGGCCTTCACTGCGGTAGGTGAGAAGCGCGACCCTGTTCCGGTTCACGGCGAGGTGGACGTTCGTCGCGTTGCGGGCGATCGTCTCCGACGCGAAGGCGCTGGCAGGGACCACGGCGAACGCGGCCAGGACACCGAAGATGATGGCGATTCGGTAACGCAAGTTGCCCCCTGTGTAGGAAAGTGGCTGGGCCGTACGCCTTCCTACATCGGCGGACCGTAGCGGAACAAAAGTGCAATCGCCCCTGTAACGGGTGATCTTTCCTATTCCTTTACGAGCTCTTCGGCCAGGAGCGTGCACGCGAACCAGCGCCAGGCCAGTGCGTCGTCGGCGGCGAGCGCGTCGAGGCGGCGCGTGAGCTCCGGCAGCCCCTCGACGAGCGATCGAACCGAGGCCAGTCCCTGCGCCAGCGCGGCTCTGCGCCCGGGCTCGTCGAGGTCGTCGGCGAGCGCGGTCACCGCGCGGCCCTCGGGCTCGAGCTCGCGGCGCGGGTCTCCACCGGCCGCCAGCAGCTCGACGGAGCGCCGACGGGCGCCGCGCAGGTCGTCGTCGTCGACCTCCACGCTCTGCCCCGCAAGCATGATCAGCGAGACCTCGGCCTCCACCGGCTCGCCGCCCGAAAGCCGCTCCTCGAGCTGCTCGAGAAAGGCCCGCTCCGCAGATCCCTCCATCCGCGGGAGAATACGGCTGTAAAGTGATTCGAAGCGTTTACCACGAGTCGAGAAGGGGATAGGCCGAGGGATGAGCAGCGATCCGATCGCCGCCTTCGTCGAGCACGGGGCCGAGGCCGGATGTGTCGAGATCTCGGAGCTCCAGGAGCTCGTCGACACGAACGACCTCGGGGACGAGGAGGTCGCGCGCCTGTACGAGCAGCTCGAGGAGCACCACGTCGACATCTCGGACGATTGCGGGAAGCAGGAGACGGACAGCACGTACGTCAACGGCGACCTGGCGGTGGTCACGACCGACGCGCTCCAGCTCTTCCTGAACGAGATGGCCCGCTACCCGCTCCTGACCGCCGAGGAGGAGGTCGAGCTCGCGAAACGGATCGAGCGGGGCGACAAGGCGGCGAAGGACCGGATGATCAACTCGAACCTCCGGCTCGTCGTCTCGATCGCGAAGAAGTACCAGGGGCACGGGCTCTCGCTGCTCGATCTGATCCAGGAGGGCATCATCGGGCTGATTCGCGCCGTCGAGAAGTTCGACTGGCGCAAGGGGTTCAAGTTCTCGACCTACGCGACGTGGTGGATCCGGCAGGCCGTGCAGCGCGGGGTCGCCAACAAGGCGCGCACGATTCGCATGCCCGTCCACATCGTCGACCGCGAGCGGAAGATCTCGAAGGCCGAGCGCGAGCTGCACGTCAAGCTGGGGCGGGCGCCGACGCTCGAGGAGATCGCCACGGAGGCGAAGCTGCCGCTGAAGCAGGTGCGCGAGGTGCAGGAGGCCGCACGTGCGGTGACGAGCCTCGACCGGCCCGTCGGCTCCGAGAGCGACACGACGATGGGGGAGCTCGTCTCGGGCGAGGACGCGCCGCCCGAGGAGGAGCTCGAGGTCAGCTTCCGGACGGATGCGCTGCGCCGCGCGATCGCCGAGCTGCCCGATCGCCAGCAGGACGTGCTCAAGCTGCGGTTCGGGCTCGACGGTGATCCGAACCCGATGTCGCTCGAGCAGATCGGCAAGACGCTCGGCCTGACGCGCGAGCGTGTCCGGCAGATCGAGCTCGAGGCGCTGGAACGGCTGGCGCTCGACCGAGAGCTAGACGCGCTGCGGGCTGCTTAGCGGCTCGGCGCCGCTTTGAGTCGGGTACGCGCGGAATAAGTAAGTGGATATATGAGCGAGCCCCCGGCTTCGCGGGGGCCGTTTGCGGGCTCTTCTTAGAGCAGGACGTAGGCGACCATCACGCCGACGAGGGTCGCCGCTCCGGCGATCGCCAGGGCTCCACGATGGCGCGCCAGAACCGATGCGGTCCGGTTTCCGGGAGCCGCGCGGAGCGGGAGAGAGGCGGCTGCGAGCAGGCCGATCGCGAGCGCCAGGAGCAGGTAGAGCCAGACCGGAACGCGGCTCGCGGCCTCGGCCGCCTTCCGGGCGAACCGCGCCCCGAGCACGCCCCGGTGCCGGGAGGGCTTGGGCTTCGCTGCGTTGGCAGCCGCCGGCGTCCCCGGCTTGGCGCTCGTGCCTGTGCCGGTCGAGCCGGCCGCGGCGGTGTCCGAAGAGGACGCGGCCGGGGCGCACGTGTCGGCGCCGCGAGCCGCTTCGATCGCGTCACGGTTCGCCCGGCGGACGACGACGAGCCTCGTGTCGACGACCTTGCGCCCACCGGGCACGGCGCGCGCGATCAGCCTGTACGTCCCCGGTCGGAGCGAATGCCTTCCGACGCGAGC
>DATBGG010000040.1:0-18092 GCA_036558065.1 Gaiellaceae bacterium
ACTACAAGCACGCGCTGATGCGAGTGCTGAACCCGGACGTCGGCTCACCACTTGCGTCGTTCCTCACCGACCCGGCGTCGGTGAACATCGTCGGAGCGGTCGCTTACAACAACGGCAGCTCGCAGGACGTGCCCGGCATCAAGACGGTTGGCCCGAACACGCTGAGGATCAGCCTGCTCGCGCCGAACCCGCTGCTGCCGACGCTGATGGCGCTTCCGCCGACGGGTGCGATCGCAACGAACGTGCCTTACCGGCCGCTCACGTCGGTCAGCTCGAGCAGCCCACTTCCGGCAGGCGGACGCTATTACGTAGCGGAGTACGTGCCCGACCGCTCGATCAAGATCCGGAAGAACCCGTTCTACAAGCCGCTCGGCGCACCGCCGACTCCCGGCATTGTCGACGGCTTCGACTATGACATCGGCGTCCAGCAGGATCAGGCGCTGCTGCTCACGAAGAACGGCCAGCTCGACTGGGCAGCCGACGGTCTTCCGTCGAGTGCTTGGGGCCCGCTCTTCTCCCAGTACGGGACGAAGGGTCGCGCCCGGGTCTTCTCGACCTCGGTCGTCGACTACATCACGATGAACAACACCAAGGGCCCGTTCAAGACCCAGAACGTCCGTAAGGCTGTCGCCAACGGCATCGGTCGGAACGCGCTCGTGAACATCAGGGGCCCGAGGGCCGGTCACGCGCAGTGCTCGCTGCTGACCCCGGCGATCCCTGGCTACAAGAAGTGCACCGCGTACGGGAACAACCCGAACCTGAGCAAGGCTCGGTCGCTCGTTTCGGGTCACCAGGGTGACAAGATCAACTACTGGTACACGAACTCGACGAGTGGTACCCAGATCCAGCAGCTCGCCACGGCGCAGCTGAACGCGATCGGGTTCAACAACATCGAGCACCGTGGGTTCTCCAGCGGTCTCTTCACCGCACTGGGCCGCAAGGGCAACGACTACGACTTCGCGATCGTCGGCTGGGCTGCCGACTTCCCGGATCCGTATGACTACGTGAACAAGCTCTTGTCCGGTGAGACCATCCAGGACGTGCAGAACAACAACACGGCCTACTTCAACAACCCGACGGCTAACAAGCTCATGCGGAATGCCGCAAGGCTGAAGGGTCAGAAGCGACTCACCGCCTACGGGAACCTGGACAACAAGATCCAGTCGACCTGGGCGCCGATCGCTTCGATCGACAACCGCAACGACAGGGAGTTCTTCTCGTCGCGGATCGATACGAAGTCGATCATCCAGTCGCCGATCTACGAAATCGATCTCGGGAAGCTGGCCCTGAAGTAAGGGAGCTATCACGAGGACGATGACCTACCTCGGAGGCGCCGGCCCAACTAGGGCCGGCGCCTCCGTGCGTGTAGACTCCCGCGCCAAAGTGAGGGTGGTCGGATGATTCGCTATCTCATCAGGCGGCTGCTGTGGGCGGTCGTTCTGTTCCTGGTCGTCACGCTCGTCACGTTCGTCATCTTCTTCCTGATTCCGAACGACCTCCCGGCCAAGATCGCCGGTCAGGGATCGAGCCAGAAGCAGCGCGCGCGCGCCATCCGCGAGCTGGGGCTCGACAAGCCGGTGTACGTGCAGTACAAGCGGTTCCTCTGGAAGCTGACCAAGCCCGTGCCGGTTCACGTGGGCAGCGTGCCGGTCTTCGTCCGACCTCAGGGCGACCTCGGCAGGTCGTACATCAAGGGGACGGAGGTCAACACCATCATCGCTTCGGCGGCCCCCGTGACCGCCTCACTCGTTTTCGGAGGTGTGATCGTCTGGATGCTGATCGCCCTCCCCGTCGGGATCTTCTCGGCGCTTCGTCCGCGATCGCTCTTAGACAGGACGTCGATGGTCTTCGTCCTGGTCGGAATCTCGGCGCATCCGGTCTGGATCGGATTGATCTTCGCCTACGTCTTCGGATTCAAGCTGACCTGGTTCCCGATCCAGGGGTACTGCGACGTCGTCAACCCCGCCACCGACTGCGGTGGTCCCGTGCAGTGGGCGTACCACATGGTCCTGCCGTGGATCACGTACGCGATCCTGTTCGCGGCCCTCTACGTGCGCATGATCCGTGCGAACGTGATGGAAGCCTTGAACGAGGACTACGTGCGGACCGCACGCGCGAAGGGCGCGCCGGAGTGGCTCGTGATGCGCTCGCACGTCCTGCGCAACGCCCTTCTCCCCGTGGTCACGATGCTCGGAATGGACATCGGCCTCGGGCTCGGAGGAGCGATCTTCACGGAGACGATCTACGGCTTACCCGGGCTCGGGCAGACCGCGATCCGCGCGATCGGCAGCAACGATCTGCCGATCGTGATGGGCGTAGTCGTGTTCGCTACATTGACGATCATCATCTTCAACCTCATCATCGATCTGCTCTACGCCTGGATTGACCCGAGGATCAGGCTGACGTAGCGCGCCTCGCGGCGGGTTACGAGAAGATGCGCATATGGCACTGCTCGAAGTAAGAGACCTGAAGACCTACTTCGAGACCGACGACGGGATCGTCAAGGCGGTCGACGGCGTCAGTTTCAGCATCGACAAGGGCAAGACGCTGGGCATCGTGGGAGAGTCCGGGTCCGGCAAGAGCGTGACCTGTCTCACGATCATGGGCCTCAACGCGAGGAAGCACACGATCACGAGCGGCGAGGCGCTCTTCAAGGGCGAGAACCTGATCGGAGCGAAGCTCAGCCGTCTTCGCGAGATCCGGGGAAACGACATCGCGATGATCTTCCAGGATCCGATGACGTCCCTGAACCCGGTGCACTCGATCGGGACTCAGCTGGTGGAAGCGATTCAGCTGCATCGCGACGTCTCGACGAAGGTCGCGAAGGCGCGCGCGCGAGAGCTGCTGAAGGCGGTCGGCATCCCGCGCGCCGAGCGGCGCATCGACGATTACCCGCACCAGTTCTCAGGAGGAATGCGGCAGCGGGCGATGATCGCAATGGCGCTCGTCAACGACCCCGACCTGCTGATCGCCGACGAGCCGACGACCGCGCTCGACGTGACGACGCAGGCGCAGATCATGGCCCTGATGAAGCGCCTCCAGGACGAGTTCGGCAGCGCGATCATCATGATCACGCACGACCTCGGAGTCGTCGCCGAGACGGCCGACGACGTGCTCGTGATGTACGCCGCGGAAGTGGCCGAGCAAGCGCCGGTCGACAACCTCTTCAAGAGGCCTCATCACCCGTATACGTGGGGACTTCTGGGCTCTCTTCCGCGGCTCGACTCCGACGCGGAGCGCCTGGCGCAGATTCCAGGTCAGCCGCCGTCGCTGCTGCACCCGCCGACGGGCTGCCGGTTCCACCCGCGCTGCCCGTACGTCATGGAGAAGTGCCGGCAGGTCGACCCCGAGCTCCTTCCGATCTCGACCGACCCGGACCATCTCCAGGCGTGCCATCTCGACGAGGCGACGAAGGACCGGGAGGCGGCAAAGCTGCTGGAAACCACCATGGGAAAAGCGATCTGAGGCGCTGCGCCGATGGCCGAAGACCTGCTCGTCGTCGATGATCTGAAGAAGCACTTCCCCGTCACCCGCGGGATCATCTTCCAGAAGGAGATCGGCGCCGTCAAAGCAGTGGACGGCGTCAGCTTCTCGGTCAAGTCGGGAGAGACGCTCGGGATCGTCGGGGAGTCCGGCTGCGGCAAGTCGACGCTCGCCCGCTGCCTCATGCGACTGCTCGATGCGACGGCCGGCTCGATCACGTTCGACGGTCGCGACATCACGCGCTTCTCGCGTCAGGCGATGCGTCCGGTCCGCCGCGAGATGATGATGATCTTCCAGGATCCCTACGCCTCGCTCAATCCCCGCAAGCGAGTCGGCTTCATCGTCGCCGAGGCGCTCGAGGTGCACAAGATCGGAACGCCCGCCGAGGTCAAGCGGCGCGTCCAGGAGCTGCTCGAGGTCGTCGGTCTCAATCCCGAGCACTACAACCGCTTCCCACATGAGTTCTCAGGTGGACAGCGCCAGCGCATCGGCGTCGCGCGCGCGCTCGCGATCAGCCCGAAGCTGATCGTCTGCGACGAGCCGGTCTCGGCACTCGACGTCTCCGTCCAGGCGCAGATCCTCAACCTCCTCGCCGATCTCCAGCAGGAATTCGGGCTGACCTACGTCTTCATCGCCCACGACCTGAACGTCGTCCGCCACATCTCGGATCGCGTTCTGGTCATGTATCTCGGGAAGATCGCGGAGCTGGCCCCGAAGGACGAGCTCTACGATCATCCCAAGCATCCGTACACAGGCGCGCTGCTCTCGGCGGTTCCGATCGCCGACCCGGTGCGAGGCCGTACCCGGGAGCCGCTCGTCCTCGAGGGCGATGTCCCGAGCCCGCTCAATCCGCCGAGCGCCTGCCGCTTCCATCCTCGCTGTCCCCGCTTTCAGGAGGGTCATTGCGACGTCGAGGAGCCTCCGCTCTACAACTTCGGCGGCGAGCACGTGGCTGCCTGTCACTATCCGCTCGAGCAGTGGCCGCTCGATGCGCAGGAGTTCAAGAGGCCCGGACGGGCGGTCGAGGAATCCCCGGAACCGGGCCTGGTCTCCTGAGGTAGCCCAATGTGGCTCCCGGCGCTCCGCCGGATCGTGAAGCTGCTCGTCGGGATCAGTGCCGGGACGATCGTCCTGTCGGGGCTCTTCGGGCTCCTGCTCGGCGCTTCGATCCTGCGCTCGATTGCGATCGGGTTCTACGTCGTGGGCTGCTTCGTGCTCTTCGGAGCGTTCTTCTTCGGCAACCGCGGACCGGTGCGTGCACGCGAAAGCAGCGACACCCCGGGCGGCGTGTTCAGCTTCGGCCAGCGCCGCTGGGCGACCAAGGAAGAGCATGAGGAGGCGATCAACTCCTCGGCAGTCTTGCTTCCGCTCGGTTTCGTGCTGATCCTGCTCGGAGTGGTTTGGGACACCCACCATTCGCTGTTCTAGATCTCGTTCGAGGGATCCGGCACATCCGCTAACCGTTCTCCGACCTTTTCGTCACACTTAGTGTGATGAGAGGACGCTCTCGAACCTGCGATCGCGTGCGCGCGTCGATCTCCGACGAGCTCGACGGCGAGCTGAGCGATTTCGAGTCGATCCTGCTGCGCGGGCATCTCGTGCGCTGCGGATCGTGCCGCGCGTTCAAACGCGACTCCGCAGCATTCACCCACGCTCTCCGCACTGCTCCGCTCGAGAGGATGAGTCAGCCGATTCTGGTCTCGCGCGGAAGGAGGGTCGCGCGCTGGCGGCTCCAGGTCCCGGGCGCCGCCGCGCTGGCGGTCGTGATGGTCGCAACCGGAGGGCTGTTCGCTTCGCTCCAATCGGGCTCGGTTCTGCGACAGCCGCCCAGCGCCCACGCCGGTGTGCTCGACGAGACGGACTTGCACCAGATTCAGCGGTCGAACGGCGCCGCCGCTCTGGCTCAGCTGAAAGTCAGGCGTGACGCGCTGACCGCGACGAAGATTCCGCGTAGCACCGGATTCCAGAATCCTTAGCCCGCTGCGCGCAGAGCGTGCGAGGGGCGCTCAGGTACGGTACGAACATGCTTCCGTCCCTCATCACCTCGTACGTCTGAGAGCTCGACCACGCCGCCCGGGTGGCGGCCCTGATGGAGGCTACTCAGCGCTATCCGACGGCGGATCGCCGGCTCGGGCGCTTCGCTAGACTGCTCGACGCTGCCAGGCGCCTTCGTGGGCGCCGCGGCCTATCCCGCATTCCTCTCCAGGAGCCCAATGGCTAAGACTGAGAACGCTTCCAACACCGGCACGCTGATCGAAATCAAGGGAGTCGTCGTCGACGCGCTCTTTCCCGACGAGCTTCCGCAGATCACCGGCGCGCTCCGCATCCCGCTCGAGAACGGCGATTCGCTGATCGCCGAGGTGCAGCAGCACCTGGGCGACGACCGGGTGCGTGCCGTCGCGATGGACTCGACCGACGGCCTCGCGCGGGGAGTGGACGTGATCGATCTCGGCGGCCCGATCACGGTGCCGGTCGGAGAGGTGACGCTGGGACGGCTCTGGAACGTGATCGGCGAACCGGTCGACAACAAGGAAGCGCCGACGGAGGGCGTCGAGCGCTGGCCGATCCACCGGGATCCGCCCAGCTTCCGTGAACTGTCCCCGAAGATCGAGATCTTCGAGACGGGGATCAAGGTCATCGACCTGATCGCTCCGTTCGTCCGCGGCGGCAAGGTCGGTCTGTTCGGCGGTGCTGGCGTCGGCAAGACCGTGCTCATCCAGGAGCTGATCCACAACGTCGCCATGAAGCACGGCGGCGTGTCCGTCTTCTCGGGCGTCGGAGAGAGGACGCGCGAGGGCAACGACCTCTGGCTCGAGATGCAGGAGGCAGGCGTGATCGACAAGGTCGCGCTCGTCTATGGGCAGATGAACGAGCCTCCGGGCGCGCGCCTGCGCGTCGGCCTCTCGGCCTTGACCATGGCCGAGTACTTCCGCGACGAGGGCCAGGACGTGCTCCTGTTCATCGACAACATCTTCCGCTTCGTGCAGGCGGGCTCCGAGGTGTCCGCGCTCCTCGGCCGCATGCCGAGCGCCGTCGGCTACCAGCCGACTCTCGGCACCGAGATGGGCCAGCTCCAGGAGCGGATCACGTCGACGCAGAAGGGCTCCGTCACGTCGATCCAGGCGATCTTCGTGCCGGCCGACGACTACACCGACCCCGCTCCGGCGAACGTGTTCGCACACCTCGACTCCTCGGTCGTGCTCGAGCGCTCGATCGTCGAGATGGGCATCTACCCGGCGATGGACCCGCTCGCGTCGTTCTCGCGGGCGCTGCAGCCGGACATCGTGGGCGACGACCACTACTCGACGGCGACGCGCGTCCAGGAGGTGCTGCAGCGTTACAAGGACCTGCAGGACATCATCGCCATCCTCGGCATGGACGAGCTCACCGACGAAGACAAGCTGATCGTGGGCCGAGCGCGCAAGATTCAGCGCTTCCTCTCTCAGCCGAACTTCGTCGCGGAGCAGTTCACCGGGACGCCCGGCGAGTACGTCACTCTCGAGGAGACGATCAAGGGCTTCGGCGAGATCCTCGACGGCAAGCACGACGACCTGCACGAGCAGGCGTTCTACATGGTCGGGACGATCGAGCAGGCCGTGGCCAAGGGGCGCGGCGGGCAGGGCGAGGAGGAGGAGGAGGAGCCGGCCGCCGAGGAAGAGCCGGCGCGCGAGGCTGAGCCCGAGGCCGAGCCCGTCTCCGCCTAGCGATGGCGACCTTCGACGTCTCGCTCGTCACGCCCGACGGGCCCGTCTACGAAGGCGAGATCGAGATGCTGATCGTTCCCGGCGCGGACGGGGAGATCGGCGTGCTCGCCCGCCACGCGCCGCTGATCGCGATGCTGAACGCGGGCTCCACGCGCGTGCACGTGAAGCGCGAGACCGAGGTGCTCGAGTTCGCCACCGGCCCCGGGTTCTTCAAGGTCGAGCAGGATCGAGCGCTCGCGCTCGTCGACGACGCGGTCGACGCGCGGCACATCGACGACGCGCGGGCCCGTGAGCAGCTCGAGGCGGCGCAGGCGGAGCTGGAGCGCATCGACCAGGGAGAGTCGCAAGCCGACCGCTGGCAGATCGAGCAGCGCGTCAAGCACGCGGAGAACCAGTTGGCGGTCGTCGGCCGCGGCTAAGTTGTCGCCGTAGAAGGAGGAGATACGTGAAGGCGTTCATTCCCGGGCTCTATCCGCGCTCCGAGGCGCTCGTTCAGGCGACGCGCGACCTCGACCGCGGGCGGACGACGCAGGAGGCGGTCGACGAGCAGGTCGAGCGGGACCTGGCCGAGCTGATCTCGGTCCAGCAACAGGCGGACGTCGATCTCCTCGCGGACGGGATGCTGCGTTGGCAGGACATCTTCCGCCCCTTCGTCGAGGCCTCCGACGGGCTCGACACCGGCGCCCTGACTCGCTTCCTCGACACGAACACCTTCTACCGCGCGCCGAGCGCTTCGACGGCGACGCCCAAGCTCGGAGCGCCGCTCGGCGAGCGCTACATCGCGCCGCTACCGGGCCCGCGCCTCGTGACGCTGCCCTCGCCGTTCGCTTTGACTCACGGCACCGGGCTCACGCCGAACGCGATCGCCGAGGGCGTTCTCAAGCCGCAGCTCGACGCGCTCGACGCCGACCTGGTCGTGCTCGAGGAGCCGTACCTGGCCCGCGAGGAGCAGGTCGACCTCGCCGGGCTCGGAGACGCGCTCGAGACGCTGGCCGGCGGCCCGAAGCTCGCGCTCTGGCTCACGTTCGGCGACGCCCAGAAGGCGTTCGATGCCGGGCTCGCAGATCTCAGCGTCGACGGAATCGGCGTCGACTTCTACGCGACGAAGGCGAACGCGGTGCCAGAGGGCTTCGACAAGCTGCTCCTGGCCGGCGTGCTCGACGCGCGCAGCTCCGCGCCCGAAGAGCCACGTGAGATCGCGGCCTTCGTCGGACAGCTCGAGGCGCGCGGGATCGAGGACGTGGCGCTCGTTCCGAACGGGGATCTCCAGTACGTTTCAGAGGCCGTCGCGCGCGAGAAGGTCGCGCGCCTCGGCAAGGCGAAGACGGCGACGACGGAGGCGGCTGCGTGAGCTCGAACGGCGACATCAAGTTTTTGACACACGAGGTCGGCTCGCTGGCCAAGCCGTCGTGGCTCGTCAAGACCTCCGCGGGCAAGCCGCTCGAGGAGAGCGACATCGAGCACGCGCGCCTCTGGGGCGAGAAGGTCGGCGTCGACGGCTACGAGGAGCTGATCGAGCTCCTCCAGGCCGATGAGCGTGACCCGGACGAGGTCGCCCGCTGGTCGAGCCGCTACTGCATGCGCCTCCAGGAGTCGGCAGGCGTCGACTGGATCTGGGACGGCGAGCAGCAGCGCAGCGAGATGTACGCCTGGGCGATCGCGCACTCGAAGGGCTTCGAGCCGCGTGGGACCGTGCGCTCCTTCGACAACAAGTACTACTCGAAGTCGGCCGCGGTCGGCCCGGTCTCGCTCGGCGAGCCGTACCACAACGACGAGTTCAAGTTCCTCGAGTCGGCCGCGCAGCACGAGCTGAAGATTCCGATCACCGGCGCCTACACGCTCGCCGTGTGGTCGTACGACGAGCACCACCTGCCCAAGGAAGGCCGGCTCGGCGGGGGTCTGTCTCGAAAGGACGAGGTGGAGGCGCGGCGCGAGCTGACACTCGACATCGCGCGCAACATCATCCGGCCGAACCTCGAGGCTCTGATCGGCCTCGGCGCGACCTGGATCCAGATCGACGAGCCAGGGGCGTCCACCGAGGAGGACGAGCTGGACATCTTCGTCGAGAGCTTCAACGTCTCGGTCGAGGGGCTCGAGGGCTGCACCTTCTCGACGCATCTCTGCTTCTCGGACTACAACCTCTTCTTCCCTGCGATCGAGGGCATGGCCGGCTGCCGCCAGTACTGCGTTGGCTTCGCCAACTACGACTCAACCGAGCTGGGCACGTCGGGCGCGGACCGGCCCGGCTACGAGGTGATCTCCAAGTGGCGCGACCTGCCGTACGAGCCGATCCTCGGCCTCGGCGTCACGGACATCCACACGGACTTCGTCGAGTCGCCCGAGCTCGTGCGCGACCGCATCCTGTATGCGGTGGACGTGTTCGGCGATCCGGCGCGCATCCATGTCTGCCCGGACTGCGGTCTGCGTACCCGGAGCTGGGACGTCGCGTACGAGAAGCTCCGGAACATGGTCGAGGGCACGCGTCTCGCCGAGGAGTCGCTCAACCGAGCGCATGCAGGCGCCAGCAGGTAGGAGCGGCCAAGGCGCCGCTTGCGGTGCCGCCTCAGGACGCTGGGCTCCGCTCAGCGTCCGTCGGAAATGACCGCCTCGACACAAGTCGAATCAAGCAGGACGGCTATAGGAACGGTCGAACTAGCCGCGTAGTCGGCTATCCTGCCCCTGCGGACGCCGGGATCGGCGTTCGCGTCTTTTTTCAGAACCGTGCGCACCACTCTCAAGCGAGGAATCGGCCGAGCAGCAGCCGGAAACGGCAACGGCCACGCCGTTCTGCCGCCCGGCGCGCTGTCGCCGATGACGCGCTACCGCTGGCCGGAGAGACGACGTGGCACGCTGCAGACGGTCGGCGTGATCCTGTTCATTCTCGTCGCCCTTCTGGCCGCGGTCGTCGCCGGCGTCGCAGGCGGTGCGTACATCTACACGGACGAGGGCGCGCACGCGCTCGCGCCGCGGACTGCCGCGACCAAGAAGGCGCTGAAGATCCTGAAAGACGTCCCCGACACCGACCAGGCGGCCACCGCGCTCGTCATCGGCTACGACCACCGGCCCGAGGACGGGAACTCGCCGTCCCGGTCCGACACCGTCATGCTGATCCGCGCCGACCCGGTCTCGAACACGATGTCGCTCCTCTCGTTCCCACGCGACCTGATCGTGAACGGCCGCTGCCCGGACGGACGCACGTACACGGGGCGGATCAACGAGGCGTACTCGTACTGCGGCGCCGCCGGGACGCTCGAGACGGTCCGCTCGATCACGGGCCTCCCGATCCACTACCTGATCACGGTCAACTTCCAGGGCTTCGTGGACGTCGTCAACAAGCTCGGCGGCGTCTGGATGGACGTCGACCGGCGCTACTACAACCCGCACGGCGGCGTCTACGCGACGATCAACCTCTGGCCCGGCTACCAGAAGCTCGTCGGCTGGCAGGCGCTCGACTTCGTCCGTTTCCGGCACACGGACTCCGACCTCTTCCGGCTCGCGCGCCAGCAGCTCTTCGTCAAGGGCGTGAAGCAGGCGGTGAACGCCAAGTGGAAGAACCCGTCGACCGTCGCGAAGCTGTTCAAGGTGATGACGCACAACGTCGAGGTCGGCCAGAAGAAGGGCGAGGTCTCCGGCGGCAAGCTGCTCGCCTATGCGTACTTCGCCTACGGGCTGCCCTCCGGCAACTTCAATCAGGTGAAGATCGAGGGCCTGACCGGGTCGAACGAGCTCTCGACCGACCCGTCGAACATCCAGTCGGCGGTCCAGGAGTTCCTCCACCCCGACGTCGAGGCGCCGCAGAAGGCCGCCGCAGTCGCCACCGGGCGGAAGCTCCACCCGAAGGACGGCCCGAACCCGAAAGACATCTCGGTCGTCGTCCTGAACGGGAACGGCAAGCCGGGAGCGGCGGCGAACACCAGCTACCTGCTCGGCCAGAAGGGCTATCGCGTGCTCGGGCCGCCGGAGGGGTTCCAGGCGAACGCGCCGAAGCGCGTGTTCCGGACGCAGATCTACTACCAGGGCAAGGCGAAGGCGAGGCGTGCCGCGGAGAAGGTGTCCGGGCTCTTCAACTCCTCGGACGTCTCCCGGCTCCCGAAGACCCAGCTGCTGCAAACCCTCGCGAACGGCGCGATGGTGACGGTGATCGTCGGCGGGACGTTCACGGGAGAGCTGACGCCGACTCCGATCGACCGCACGCCCGCGCGCCAGACGCCATACGTGCGGCCCGGCAAGTCGGACATGCTCCCGGTCGTGCGCCAGGCCGCGGCCTGGAAGGTCGGCTTCCCGCTGCAGATCCCGACGGTGCTCGAGCGAACGTCTGCCCTCAGCACCGAGACGCCGTACCGCGTGTACAAGCTCGACGACTCGAAGACGGTGCGCTTCACCTTCGCGAAGAGTGGCAACGAGTACTGGGGCATCCAGGAGACCGACTGGGACGACGCACCCGCCCTCGCGGACAAGAACCTGAGCCAGGTGATCGGCGGCCGCCAGTACGACCTCTACTTCAACGGGCCGCACCTGCACATGGTCGTCCTGCGCGCCGGCGGCGCGAGCTACTGGGTCGTGAACACGCTCCTCGACTCGATGTCGAACGAGACGATGCTCGCGATCGCGAAGGGTCTCCGCCCGCTCCACAAGTAGAGTCGGCGGCATGAGCGACGCCAAGCCGACCCTCGGTGTCTTCGGCGCGGGGTGGGTCGGCCTCGTCACCGGCGCGTGCTTCGCGGACCTCGGTCACGACGTGGTGGTGCGCGACGTCGTGCCGGAGAAGGTCGAGGCGCTCAGGGCGGGACGCGTCCCGTTCCACGAGCCCGGGCTCGGCGAGCTGATCGAGCGCAACCGGGAGCGGCTGACGTTCACGCTCGACATCGACGAGCTGACGGCCGACGCCAGGATCTTCTTCTCGTGTGTCGACACCCCGCCGCTGGCTTCCGGAGAGGCCGACCTCGGGCGGGTGTGGTCGGTCGTCGAGGATCTCGGGGCTCCCGACGGGGCTGCGCTGGTCATGAAAAGCACGGTGCCGGTCGGGACCGGGGAGCGGGTTCGCGCCGAGCTCGACGACCGCGTGGCCTACGTCTCGAATCCCGAGTTCCTGTCCGAGGGCCGTGGAATCGAGGACTTCATGCGCCCCGACCGGATCGTGATCGGCGGCTTCGACGAGGCCGACGTCGACCGCGTCGCATCGCTCTACGAGGGGTTCGACGCGCCGATCGTGCGGACGTCGGTCGCGTCGGCCGAGATGATCAAGCTCGCGTCCAACGCCTTCCTCGCGACCAGGATCAGCTTCATCAACGAGATCGCCAACGTCTCCGAGGCGGTCGGAGCCGACATCGACGAGGTCGCCGAGGGCATGGGCCTCGACAAGCGGATCGGGACGAGCTATCTGCGCCCGGGGGTCGGCTACGGCGGGTCGTGCTACCCGAAGGACGTTCCGTTCCTGAAGCTTCTCGCCGGGAGCAGCGGCTATCACTTCCAGCTCCTGACGGCCGTGATGGAGGTCAACGAGCTCCAGAAGCGCCGCGTGGTCGGGAAGCTGAAGAAGCACCTCGGCGAGCTGCCCGGGAAGACGATCGCCCTGCTCGGCCTCGCGTTCAAGCCGAACACCGACGACATGCGCGACGCTCCGTCGATCGTGCTGGCCACGCGCCTGCGGGCCGAGGGCGCCGATGTGCGTGCCTGGGATCCCCTCGTCGAGGGCCATCCCGAGCTGGACGGGGTCGTCGTCGAGCCGTCGCTGCTCGATGCGGTTCGCGGAGCCGACGCCGCGGTGATCGTCACCGAGTGGCCGGAGGTGGGGGAGATCGTCTCGTCTGAGGTCCGCGAATCGATGCGGACGCCGCTGATCGTCGACGGGCGGAACTTCCTCGATCGCGAGGCCGTGCGCGCCGCGGGGTTCGAGTACGAGGGCATCGGCCGAGCCTGAAAGAATCTCGTCGTGGAAGCTGTCCTGATCGCCGGCGGGAAGGCCGAGCGGCTCGGCGATGCGGCCGAGGGCCGTCCCAAGCCGCTCGTCCCGATCGCGGGGCGCCCGCTCGCCGCGTACCAGGTCGGGCAGCTCGCCGCGGTCGGCGTCGACCGCGTGATCGTCAGTTGCGCCGCCGGGCAGGAGGACGTGTTCGAGGCCGAGCTGTCCGGCCTCGGGCCCGAGATCGTGACCGTCCCCGAGACCGAGCCGATGGGGCGTGGTGGAGGGCTTCGCCTCGCGACTCAGGCGCGCGAGGAAACTGGTCCCCTGTACGTCCTGAACGGCGATGAGCTGATCGACGTCGACCTCTCGGCCCTGCTCTCGGCTCACCAGGGACACGGCGCCGCCGCGACGATCGTCGTCGCGCCGCTCCCGACCGCGTTCGGAGTCGTGGACATCGAGGACGACGACCGCGTGACCGGCTTCCAGGATTCCCCGGAGCTCCCCTTCTGGGCCCACGCGGGCGTGAACGTGTTCGATGACGAGGCCCTGGCGCGCCTTCCCGAGAAGGGCGACCACGAGTCGACGACGCTGCCCGGGCTCGCCGCGGAGGGCAAGCTCTACGCCTACCGCCACTCGGGTCTTTGGCTGACCGTGAACACACCGAAAGACCTGCGCGTCGCGGACGACCACCTGCGCGCGAACCCCGACTGGCTGACGGAGGCGGCACGAACATGACCGACCACCTCACATCTCCGAACTTCGGCGAGCTGTCCGAGTTCGCGACCGAGCCGACGAAGGTCGACAAGCCCTGGGGCTACGAGCTGATCTGGGCGCTCACCGACGACTACTGCGGCAAGATCCTGTTCGTCGAGGCCGGGCACTCGCTGAGCCTCCAGTTCCACCGTGTGAAGGACGAGGCCTGGCTGATCCACTCGGGGCGAGCGAAGATCGAGATGGGCAACCCGGGCGACAAGACGCCGAACGTCGAGGTCGTGGGCGCCGGAGCCGCCTTCCGCATGCGTCCGGGCACGATCCACCGTGTGACGGCGATCGAGGACACGACGATCATCGAGGTCTCGACGCCGCACCTCGAGGACGTCGTGCGGCTCGAGGACAACTACGGCCGCGTCGAACCCTGACACAGATGTGTTAAGGTCTCGCCGTGCGCGTCGGCGAAGCCGCCAACAGAACGGGCTGGTCGTCGAGGATGCTCCGCTACCTCGAGGCGACCGGGCTCGTCGTTCCCGCCCGGACGAAATCGGGCTACCGCTCGTACGGCCTGCGCGAGCTGAACCAGCTCAGGTCGCTGCGAGAGCTCCGGCGGCGGTTCGCCGTCGAGATCGGGGACGTCGTGTTCGCCGCGCGCCTGCGACGGGAGCCCGACCTGCGCGCAGCTCTCGAGACCTGGCTCCACGGCAGCGGCATCGACGCGCTGGACTGGGAGCAGCGCAAGCACGAGCGGCTCCTCGCCGCCTGAGACTTCGAACCCAAGGAGAGAACGCCTGATGGCAACGACCCGCAGACACGACGTGAAGGACCTCGGCCTAGCCGAGGAAGGAATCCGCCGGATTGAGTGGGCGGACCGGAACATGCCTGTGCTGGCCGCGATCCGCGAGCGCTTCGCCGCCGAGGAGCCGCTGGCCGGCTACCGCGTCGCGGCCTGCCTGCACGTGACGACCGAGACGGCGAACCTGATGCGGACGCTCAAGGCGGGCGGGGCGGACATCGTCCTCTGCGCCTCGAACCCGCTCTCGACCCAGGACGACGTCGCGGCTGCGCTCGTCGACGAGTACGACGTCGCCGTCTTCGCGATCAAGGGCGAGGACAACGACACGTACTACCAGCACATCGAGGCCGCGGTCGACCACAAGCCGCAGATCACGATGGACGACGGCGCCGACGTGATCGGCGTCCTCCACGCGCACCGCCGCGAGCAGCTCGGCGACGTGATCGGCGGCACCGAGGAGACGACGACGGGCGTGATCCGGCTGAAGGCTCTGGAGCGCGACGGAGCGCTCGGATTCCCGATCATCGCCGTGAACGAGGCGAACACGAAGCACCTGTTCGACAACCGCTACGGCACGGGCCAGTCGACGGTCGACGGGATCGTGCGGGCGACGAACAAGCTGCTCGCCGGCTCGAAGTTCGTGGTCGCGGGCTACGGCTGGTGCGGCCGCGGGCTTGCGACCCGCGCCAAGGGCATGGGCGCGCACGTGATCGTCACCGAGGTCGACGCGCTGAAGGCGCTCGAGGCCGTCATGGACGGGTTCGAGGTGCTGCCGATGGCGAAAGCGGCCGAGGTCGGCGACATCTTCGTGACCGCGACCGGCGACAAGGGCGTCATTCGCCAGGAGCACATGGAGGCGATGAAGGACGGCGCGATTCTCGCCAACACGGGCCACTTCAACGTCGAGATCGACATCCCGGCGCTGCGTTCGATGGCCACGGAGAGCCGCGAGGCGCGGCAGTTCGTCGACGAGTTCGTGCTGGAGGACGGGCGGCGGATCTACCTGCTCGCCGACGGACGGCTCGTCAATCTCGCCGCGGCCGAGGGGCATCCGGCCCAAGTCATGGACATGTCCTTTGCGAACCAGGCTCTGTCGGCCGAGTTCATCGTCGCGAACGCCGCTTCGCTCGAGCGCAAGGTCTACGACGTGCCGGAGGAGATCGACACGGAGATCGCGCGCCTGAAGCTGGCGACGATGGGCATCGAGAAGGACGATCTGACCCCGGAGCAGGAGAAGTACCTGGCTTCGTGGGACGAGGGCACCTAACGAGGGACAGTCCCTTGTTAGGGACAGACCCTTGTTAGGGACAGGCCCTTGTTAGGGACAGGCCCTCGGTGAAGGCGCTCATACTGGCGGCCGGGTACGCCACACGGCTCCGGCCGCTTACCGACGACGTCCCGAAGATGCTGCTCCCGCTCGCGGAGCGGCCGATGCTCGACTACCTGGTCGACAGGTTGCGGGAGATCGACGAGCTGGACGAGATCCACCTCGTGACCAACGCGCGCTTCGCGGACGCCTTCCGGGACTGGGCTCCCGAGGACGTGACCGTGCACGACGACGGCACGACGTCGAACGAGGACCGGCTCGGCGCGATCGGCGACATCGCGTTCGCGATCGAGCGCGGCCGCCTCGACGGCGAAGACCTGCTCATCGTCGCGGGCGACAACCTGATCGGCTACTCGCTGGCGGACTTCGTCGAGTTCTGGCGCGAGAAGGACGGAAGCGCGATCGCCGTGCGCGACCTCGGCGACCGAGAGCTCCTCAAGCAGTACGGCGTCGTCGAGCTGGACGAAGACGACCGGGTCGTGGGTCTCGAGGAGAAGCCGGCCAAGCCGAAGAGCGACCTCGCGGCGACCGCCTCGTACCTGTACCGCGGGGAGCATCTCGCCCTCCTCCCGCGCTATCTCGAGGAGGGCAACCCGCCGGACGCGCCCGGAAACTTCATGGTCTGGCTGCACACGCGGGAGCCCGTCTACGGTTACCGCGCCGAGGGCGAGTGGCACGACATCGGCGATCACGGCCAGCTGCTCCAGGCGGACAACCTGCTCCGTGAGCGAGCCGGGATGCCGCCGCGAACGCGGTACGAGCTCGCTTAACAGAACGCGAACCCAAGTCTTAGGCCGCGTTTAGCGGGCTCTCATCGGCCGCTTAGTCCGCGTTGGTTCGATGCTCGAAATGACCGAGCGAAAGGAAGAGCACATGTCCGAGACACCGCGCACGCACCCCTCCGCGACGTCCGAAGCGATCGTCGCCGCCCACGACGGGCCCGTGACCACCGCGCTCGACAGCGTCCGCTGGGTGCGCCGAGGCCTGCTGAGAAGGCTCAAGCGCGACGCCGTGAACTGACGCCCCAGTCCCTCCCCCGCGAAAGGCCGCCTCGTGCGGCCTTTCGCGTTTCTTGGCACAGAACTGTCACGCCTGCGCACCGACGTGCAGCCTAGGTTCGTCGAGTGCCCTCGCTCCTCGATCTCCTGCTTCCCACGAGCTGCACGGTGTGCGGCGAGCCGGGCGAGTCGCTCTGCGTGAGTTGCGAGGGCGCCCTGAAACGGCTCGGCCCGATTCTGTGCGAGCGCTGCGGCGCGCCGACGGCTTGGCCCGTGGAGCGTTGCCTCGAATGCAGCGGCCGCCGGCTCGGGTTCGCACGCGCGAGAGCAGCCGTCGCCTACGACGACGCCGCGAAGCGCTTCGTCTCCGCCTGGAAGGAGCGCGGCCAACGAGCCCTCGCGCGGATCGCCGCGGAGATCGTCGCCGGCGCCGTCCCGCCGCCGAACGCGTACACCCTCACGTTCGTCCCGGCCGACCAGGGCCGTCTGCTCGAGCGCGGCCACAACCCGGCTCGGCGGCTGGCGCTCGAGCTCGGCTCCGAGTGGCAGCTCCCGGTCGTCGACCTGCTGCGGCGCAGGTTCGGCGTTTCGCGCCAGCGCGGCCTCTCGCTGGCGGACCGCCGCCGCAACGTGCGGGGCATCTTCGAGCCGGCGGGACCCGCCCCGAGGGCCGTCGTCCTCCTCGACGACGTCTATACGAGCGGCGCCACGGTCTCGGCTGCCGCGGCGGCGCTCCGCAGGGCGGGCGCACGCAGGGTCGAGGTCGTGACCTTCGCTCGGGCGGTCAGATAGCTTTCTCGTGCATGCGTCTCCAGGTGAAGGGCCGGAACCTCGAGGTCAGCGAGCAGATCCGCGAGTACGCCGAGGAGAAGATGGGCAAGCTCGACCGGCTCGTGAGCGACCCGACCCGCGTCGAGCTGGAGCTCCTGGTCGAGACGAACCCGTCGATCGCGGACAACAACGTCGCCGAGGCGACGGTCTTCACGAAGGGCCCCGTCCTCCGGGCGCGCGAGGCATCCGGCGACATGAAGGCGTCGATCGACCAGCTCGTCGACAAGCTCGAACGCCAGGTGAAGCGCTACCGCGAGAAGCGCCGCGTGGCGCCGCGCAGGCACGCAAAGGACGGGATGCCGGCCGACGCGGCTCCGGTCGAGCTCGAGGAGGGTGA
>DATBGG010000041.1:0-10359 GCA_036558065.1 Gaiellaceae bacterium
TCGAGCTCCTTCGCCGTGCGCTTCCGAGCGAGCGCCGCGGCCTCCTTCCGTTCCTCGGCCTGGCCGCGGCCGTCCTCGACGCCTGCCAGCTCGAGCTGCGCGATCCGCGCGCGCACCGCGCCGATCTCACCGCGCAGCTTCTCGGCCCGCTCCGCAGCCGTCGCCTGCAGCGCCAGCGGGCGCAACCGCTTCTTGACCTCGGCCTCGAGATCCCTGGCACGCTCGACGTCGGTCGCCACCCGCGCCAGCTTCAGCTCTGCGCGGTGCCGCCGCCGCTTGAACCGCCCGAGCCCCGCGGCCTCTTCGACGAGCAGCCGCCGCTCCTCGGGCTTCGAGCCGAGGATCTCCTCGACCCGTCCCTGGCTGATGATCGACCCCATCTGTCCGCCGAGCCCGACGTCCGCGAGCAGCTCGACGAGATCGGTTCGCCGGACGGGCGAGCGGTTGACGAGGTACTGGCCCTCGCCTCCGCGGTGCAGGCGCCGCATGAACGAGACCTCGGCGAACGGGAGCTCCTCCAGCGCGCCGTCCTCGTTGTCGAACAGGAGCTCGACCTCGCAGTAGTCGGCCGGCGGACGGTCCTTGCCGCCCGCGAACAGCACGTCGTCGGGCTTCTCGGCGCGCAGCTCGCTCGGAGCGAGGCTCCCGGCCGCCCAGAGCAGCGCGTCGGAGATGTTCGACTTCCCCGACCCGTTCGGACCGACGACCACGGCGACGCCCCGCTCGAGGCGAACCTCGACCGGCTCCGGGAACGACTTGAAGCCGCGGAGCTTGATCGCTCGCAGATGCACGCGGACGGAAGTCTGACTGCCTGCTAGGACGTCAACGTCGCTGTGCGTACGGGACGCAGAAGACGTTCGAGCAGTGCACGACCTTGACCCCGTCGTCCTGGTTGTGGAAGGCGACGAGCGGAAAGCCGTCGACGCCGGTCGCGACGCCCGTTCCGAACAGGTTCCCGTCCGGGTCGAGCGTCGTGGCGGTCGCCGACGAGCACGTGACGTTCGAGCAGTGCGCGACCTTGATCGGCCCGAGGTTGGTCTGCGGGGCCTCGTACGCGACCAGGCCGAGGCCGTCCGCGCCGAGCGTGATCGACGTGAAGCCGCCGAGGTTCCCGGTGTCGACGGGTGCGTGGGTTGCCGACGTGCAGGCCGCGTTCGAGCAGTGCGCGACCTCGAGCGCGCCGTTCGGGCGGTCGAGGTAGCTGATCAGCGCGAGGCCGTCCGTGCCGATCGTCATCGAGCTCCAGTCGCCGACGTCGCCGCTGTGGACGGTCGAGTTCGTCGTCTCGGTGCAGGCGAGGTTCGAGCAGTGCGCGACCTTGAGCCCGAAGCCGTTGTAGGAGAGCAGCCCGAGCCCGTCGGCGCCGATCGCGACCGACATGCCGTCGCGGAAAGTTCCGGCCTGCGGGTCGAACGACGTCACCGTCGCGGTCGTACAGACGACGTTGTCGCAGTGCGCGACCTTCGGGAAGAGGCCCTTCGGCTCGACGAAGCCGATCAGGCCGAGCCCGTCGGAGCCGATCGCGACCGAGACGGTCTCGAACGCGCTGTCCTCCGGCCCGCCGAGCGTCGAGATCGTCGCCGAGGTGCAGGCGACGTTCGAGCAGTGAGCGACCTGGAGCGGCTGCACCGAGATGTCCGTGAAGGCGATCAGGGCGAGCCCGTCCGCGCCGATCGCGACGGACGGATAGAGCTGGCAGCCGACTCCGCACGTCGCGAGCGTCGACCTGGTCGTCGAGGTGCAGGCAACGTCCTCGCAGTGCGCGACGTCGAGCTCGCGGCCGCCGTCGTACACGATCAGGCCGAGCCCGTCGGTCCCGATCGCGACGCCCCCGACCCTGAAGCCCTGCGCGGCGACCGTCGAGACCGCGTAGCCCGGACGCCCGAAGCCCACACCGGGCGGGCCCTGCACCCCTTGCGGTCCCTGCGCTCCCTGCGGTCCCTGGGGACCGGCAGGCCCCGGCGGCCCTTCAGGCCCGTCTGCTCCGTCTTCTCCCGGTTCTCCTTCCGGCCCCGCCTGGCCTGGTTGCCCGGCAGGCCCCGGGACGCCGGCGAACCCCCTCGGCCCGCGCACGCCGCGGTAGCCACGCGGCCCTCTCGGCCCACGAGGCCCGGGCTTCGCCGAGGCGGCCTTGACCGCCTGGCGCGACGAGGATGCCCCCGTGCCGAGCGGTGTCGTCACGAGCGCGACCGCGAGCGCCGTCAGGCCCGCCAGAGCAAGGCCTTGGTTCATGTCAAAAACGCTAACGCGCTTCGGGCTCAGAACCTAATTTCGCGAGCGCCTCGCGCGCCGCTTCCTGCTCGGCCGCCTTCTTCGACGGCCCCTTCCCAACGCCGGCCTCCTCGCCCTCGATGACCGCGGCGCACGTGAACGTCCGGTCGTGCGGGGGGCCGTCCACCTCGAGCACCGAGTAGGTCACCGACTGACCGAGGCGCGCGAGCGTCTCCTGGAGCTCGGTCTTGTGATCGACGTGCGTCGTCAGCGCGTACTCGATGCGCTCGACGAAGGCCGCGACCACGGCATCCTCGATCTGCTCGAAGCCGTACTCGAGGAAGAGCGCGCCGAGCGCGGCCTCCAGCAGAGCCGCCAGCACGTTCCGGTTTCGCGACAGGCGCGTGAGCTCGTCCTGCGGCACGGACACCGCCCGCTCGGCCATGCGCTCGCCGAGCCCGAGCTCCCGCGCGACGACGGCGCAGCTCGCACGCGAGACGACGTGCGAGCGGATCTTCGCCAGCTGACCCTCCGAGAAGTCGGGGTACCGCTCGTAGAGCTCCCGGGCGACAGCGAGCTCGAGCACGCTGTCGCCGAGGAACTCGAGGCGCTCGTAGGAGGACGCGCGGTCGGGCGCCCACGACGTGTGCGTGAAGACGTTCTCCAGGCGCTCGGCCGGGAGCTCGTCGATCAAGCTCTCGAGCGTTGCGTTACTGGTGCGAGGTGACGTAGTCGACGGCCTGACCGACGGTCTGGATCTTCTGTGCGTCCTCGTCCGAGATCTTGATCCCGAACTGGTCCTCGAGCTCCATGATCAGCTCGACGAGGTCGAGGGAGTCCGCTTCGAGGTCCTCCTGGAACGACGCTTCCTCGGTGATGTTGTCCTCGTCGACGCCGAGCTGCTCGCTCAGGACTTCCTTCACACGCTCGTACACTTCCTCGCGCGTAGCGGCCATTTCACCTCTCTTGAGAACTCGATTTCAGTGGCTCTTTCGAGCGCGCGGATGCTAACACGGTAGAACCGAGCCTCTCGGCGAGCCGTTCGACCATGCGGTGCTCGGCACCACGAGCGGCGAGGCGGATCGCGTTCGCGATCGCCTTCGGAGACGAGCTCCCGTGTGCGATCACGGCCAGCCCGCGCAGCCCGAGCAGGTACGCGCCGCCATAGGTGTCCGGGTCGAGACGCTCGCGGAGGTGGCGCGCCGCGGGCCGGATCAGCAGGCCGCCGATCTTCCCGCGCGTCGAAGAGCGAATCTCCTCGCGGATCCCCTCGAGAACGGTCTTGATCGTCCCCTCGAGCAGCTTCAGGCAGACGTTTCCGGTGAAGCCGTCGCACACGACGACGTCGCCGGCGTGGCTGAGCAGGTGGCGGCTCTCCACGTTTCCGCCGAAGTTGAGGTCGCTCTCGGCCAGCAGCGCGTGCGCCTCGAGCGTGAGCTGATTGCCCTTCTCGGGCTCTTCGCCGATCGAGAGCAGGCGCACTTCGGGGCTCGCGACCTCCAGGATCTCGTGGGCGAAGATCGCGCCCATCTGGGCGAACTGAAGCAGGTGCTCGGGCCTCGCATCCGCGTTCGCGCCGGAGTCGAGCAGCACGGACGGGCCGTCTCGCGCCGGGATGACGACTGCGATCGCCGGACGGTCGACCTCGGGCAGCCGCCGGATGTGGAAGAGGCCGGCAGCCAGCGTCGCACCGGTGTTCCCTGCGGAGACGACCGCATCCGCCCGGCCCTCGCCGACCGCGCGGCAGGCGAGCACGAGCGAGCTGTCCGTCTTCGCGCGCACGGCCTCGACGGGCTTCTCGTGCATGGCGATCGACTCGGTCGCCTCGACGAGCTCGAGCCCGTGCGTGTCGATCCCCGGCGGCCCGAACAGGATCGGCTTGACGGTCGGCGAGGCGGCCTCGAGCGCTCCCGCGACGATGTTCTCGGGCCCGTGATCACCGCCCAGGGCGTCGACGGCGACGCGGACCGGGTCAGTCACGGATTTACGGGGCCGGCGTTCCGAGCGGCTCGACTTCGCGTCCGCGGTACGTCTTGCACGTCGGGCAGACGCGGTGCGGCTGCTTCGGCTGGTGGCAGACCGGGCACTCGTTCACCCGAGGCGCCTTCAGGCGATGCGTCGCCCTCCGCTTGTCGCGGCGCGTGGAGGTCTGTCTGCGCTTCGGAACTGCCATGACCGGCCGAGCAGTATAGCCGCAGGCTTTACCGAGCCTTTGCCTTCGCGTAGCCCGCGCTTTGAGCGCCCTCGGCCAGTCTGTGGTCACGCAATTCCGACGCACCAAGAAGGAGTGACAGGCATGACGAAGGCAGCGATCATCATCAGCGCGATTCTCGTATTTGCCGGCGTCGCGGCGGCGAGCTCGCTGCCGGGCCTCGGCGGCAGAAGCGACGACACCCCGACACTCGACACGCCACCGCTGGCGTCCACGTCGACCGGCGTGACCACGACGACGACGGGCGACGTGCGCCGTGAGGACCGGCGGGAGGACCGCCGAGCCGACGACAACGGCACGACCACGACCGAGGATCTCCGCGGCCCTTGTGACGAGGCCGAGCACGCGAACGACCCGCGCTGCACCGGCGCCGATGGCCAGCGTGAGGACGACCACAGGAACGACGATCGGCGCGGCTCGAACCGCGGTCCGGACGACGACTCGGGCGGCGGCAACTCCGGCCGTGGCGGCGGAGGCCACGACGACTAGCGGCGTTCCTCTCCCCCGAATGAAGCGGCCCCAATTCCCCCGGGGCCGCTTCGCTGTTGGAGCGAGCGGGCAAAATCTCGACATGCAGCAGCGCAAACGCACCGTGCTGCTCGTCGAGGACGAGCCGTCGATCACGGAGCCGCTGGCAGAGTCGCTCGGCCGCGAAGGCTTCGAGACGAAGGTCGCGGCCACCGTTGCCGAGGCCCTCGAGCTTGCGTCTCGGCTCGACCCCGACCTCGTGCTTCTCGACGTGATGCTTCCCGACGGCTCCGGCTTCGACGTCTGCCGCGAGCTCCGCCAGACGTCGCAGGTGCCGATCATCATGCTCACGGCGCGCGGCGAGGAGGCGGACCGGGTGGTCGGCCTCGAGCTGGGCGCCGACGACTACGTGGTCAAGCCGTTCAGCGCTCGCGAGGTCGTCGCGAGGATCCGCGCGGTGCTGCGCCGCACCGACACGTCCGCGCCGGCCCAGGACGGGCCGATCGAGATCGGCGAGCTGCGGCTCGATCCCGCGAAGCGCGAGGTGACGAAGGCGGGCGACGTCCTCGAGCTGAGCCGCAAGGAGTTCGAGCTGCTCAAGCTGCTGATGGAGAACGCGGGCTCGGTCGTCAAGCGGGAGCGCGTCTTCGAGGAGGTCTGGGAGACGCAGTGGTTCGGTTCGATGAAAACGCTCGACGTGCACATCAGCGGGCTCCGCCGGAAGCTGGGCGACGACTCGAGCGAGCCGCGGTTCCTGCACACCGTGCGCGGCGTCGGCTTCCGGTTCGCCTCCGCCGACGAGCTGTGAGCCTCCGCCTCCGGATCCTTGCCGCCTTCGCCTACGGCTTCCTGCTCATCCTCGTCGCGCTCGAGGTGCCGCTCGCGCTCAACCTGAAGCGGCGGGTCGACGCCGAGGTGCGGAGCGACGCAGCCGGGCAGGCGCACATCGTCGCGGCCCAGGCCTCGGGCTCGATGAACCGGCCCGTCCGCCTGCGCACGCTGACGGAGCGGGCCGCCTCGACCCTTGGCGCCCGCGTGATCGTCGTCGACTCGACAGGCGCTCTGAAAGCAGATTCCAGCGGCGGCGCGCAGACCTCCTATGCCAGCAGGCCCGAGATCAGGGTCGCACTCTCCGGCCGCACCGCCCAGGGCGAGCGCCACAGCGACACGCTCGGCACCGATCTTCTCTACACGGCTGTTCCGGTCACGAGCGGAGGCCAAACGGTCGGCGCCGTACGCGTCACGCAGAGCGTGTCCGCTGTGACTGACCGCGTGCGCCGAAGCGTGCTCGCGCTGATTGCGATCGGCGCCGCGGCGCTGCTCCTCGGGCTCGTGCTCGCCTGGTTCCTCGCCGACTCGCTGTCGCGGCCGCTGCGCAAGCTCGCGAAGACCGCACGGCAGTTCGAGGAAGGCGACCTCGACGGGCGTGCGGAGGTCACCGGCCCTCAGGAGTCGCGGGAGGTGGCGGTCGCCTTCAACGACATGGCCGAGCGAATCGGCACCGTGCTCGCCGCGCAGCAGGAGTTCGTGGCCAACGCGTCGCACCAGCTGCGCACACCGCTGACCGGGCTTCGGCTGCGGCTCGAGTCGGCTGCCGCGAAGGCAGACAGTCAGGAGCTCGAGCGCGAGCTGGCCGCTGCAGAGCAGGAGGTCGAGCGCCTCGCCCGCCTCCTGAACACGCTGCTCATGCTCGCCCGCGAGGGGCAGACGCCGCGCGCCGGGCGGCTGGTCTCGCTCGGGCTCGCCGCGAAGCACGCCCACGAGCGCTGGGAGGACCGGGCCGAGCAGCGCGGACAGCGGCTCGAGCTCGAGCCTGCGCAGGACGTCGTCGTCCATGCGGCGGAAGAAGACCTTGCGATCGTCCTGGACAATTTGGTCGAAAACGCGCTCCACTATTCGCCGACCGGGAGCACGGTCACGATCGAGCACGGACGCGATGGAGCCGACGCGTTTCTCGCCGTCCTGGACGACGGGCCGGGGATCGCTCCCGGTGAGGAGCAGGCCGTGTTCGAGCGCTTCGGTCGAGGACGCGCCGGGAAGAGTGGGCCTTCGGGCACCGGGCTCGGGCTGGCGATCGTCCAGACGCTCGCCGAGCGCTGGGGTGGCCGAGCCGCTCTGACCGCCAGGCCGGAAGGCGGCACCCGCGCGGAGATCCGGTTGCCTGCAGGCGACGCATTGCCCGCCGAGGAGCCCGAAGCCACCGAGGCGATCGGAGCGCCGACCTAGGATGCGGTCGATGCGCCAGGTGATCGCAGCCGTCGCGATCGTCGTGTGCGGCCTCTTCGGAGCCGCGACGCTCGGCTATGCCGCGTATCTCGTGTCCCGCGACTCGGTCGGCCTGCCGGTGACGAAGCTGGACACGCCGGACCAGAACCTCGCGCCGGCCGGGAACGCGCCGGCACGTCCGAAGCCGAAGCCGACCACGGTCGCGCCGCCGCCTCCGCCTCCTCCTCGGGCCGCGACCACGGGCGAGAGCGGCGACGACCACGGCGGCAACTCCGGCAAAGGCTCAGGCGGCTCGGGCGGCCACGGCGGCGACGACGACTAAAGCCTGTCCCGCAGCTCGCTGAGGGCGGCCCAGCGCGAGTCCAGCTCCTCGTCGTCGTGCCCGTGCGGGTCGACGTTCAGGTCGCGTCCGCAGACGGGGCAAAGCCCGGCGCAGTCCTCGCGGCACAGGATCTTGTCCGGCAGCTCGAGGACGAGCGCGTCGCGCGCCCACGCGGTGAGATCGAGCTGGTCGTTGGCAACGTACGGCGTCCGGAGCTCCTCCGACTCGGGGTTTTCCGCCTGGTACTCACGGGCGGAGATGTCGACGTCGACGACAGCGTCGTTCAGGCAGCGGTAGCACGGCCCGTGCAGCCGGGTATGGAAGCGCAGCTCGAAGACCGTCCCCGACTGGGCGCGGCTGACGACGAGCTCTCCCTGCACCTTCTCCGGGACCGGCAGATAGCGCTGGCCGCCGAGCGTGATCGGCTCGAGCTGGACCTCCTGCTCTGCTCGGTGCTCTTCCCCCGGCCTCAGGCGCAGCGAGCGCAAGCTGAAGCTGGTCATGCGAGGAGGTTAGCGAGAGTAGCCGCCTAAGACCGGACCACCACGCGAAGCGTAGGTGGGCCTTTCATATGGCCACTCAATAGGGCGGTTCTTCGTTGTCGGAGCCCGGGGCGCCGACGCCGGCGACCACCGTCTCCTGCGAGCGCTCGTGCAAGCGCTCGCGGCCTCGCTTCACGGCGCCGAGGAACTTGTCGAGGTTGACCTCGAGCGTCGAGAGGATCGAGTCGGCCCAGTCCTCCATCTCGAGCCGGGTTTCGCGCGCCTGTCTGCGAGCCTCCTCGAGGATGTCCTGCGCCTGGCGCTCCGCGAGCTTCACGATCTCGGTCTGCGACGCCTCGCGGGTCGCCTGCTCACGCGCTTCGCCGAGCAGCCGGTCGCACTCGCGCTTCGCCTCGGCGAGCATCTCCTGGCGCTCCTTGACGATCCAGCGCGCCTGCTTGATCTCCTCGGGGATCGTGGCGCGCATCTGGTCGAGGATCTCGTAGATCTCCTCGCGGTCGATCCGTACCTGGTCGGTCAGGGGCACGGCCTTGGCGTTGTGGACCAGGTCGTCGAGCTTGTCGATCAGAACTAGGACGTCCATGGAGTCAGTCTAGTCGCTCGATGCGCGGATCCACTATTCGAACGGGTCCGGGAGCCAGGCAACGTGGCGCTCGTCCGGGTAGACCGGGCCGACCGGCTGCGGCTCGTCGCCGCTCGAGAACGCACGCATCAGGCGCTCCGGACACAGGTTCCTCGAACACTTCTCGGTGCGCAGGAACGCCAGCATCTTGCCGTCGCGCGACCAGGCCGGCGAGTGGCCGTCGGCGATCACCTGGTGCGCGTTCTCTCCGTCCGAATCGGCGACCCAGAGCGACTCCTTGTGGACGTAGACGAGGTGCTTGCCGTCCGGCGACCAGTCGGGCGCGTCGCCGTCGACGCCGATCGTGTGCGCGTCACTTCCGTCGGGGCGCACCATCGACAGCTGGCCTTCCTCGGTGTCCTCGTTCCAGTTCTGGACGTAGGCGATCCAGTCGCCGGTCGGCGACCAGGCGACGTCGGACACGTTGCGCGTATTCGTCAGCTGCTCTGCGTCGTCGACGGAGAGCGACATGTTCCAGATGTCGTACCGCCCGTCGTCGCGCGCCGAGTGCAGGAACGCGATCCGCTTGGCGTCGGGAGAGAGGCTCGGAGCGACGTTGAACCCCTCCGGGACGGACATGGTGGCCGGCGCGAGTCCGTCGATGCCCGAGGCGAGGATCGCGTTGTCCCTCGTGTCCCAGGCCAGCTTCTCCCCGTTCCGGGAGACGCTGAAGTCGTCGAAGATGCCCTCGAGGCACATCGTCCTCTTGTCGGTTGCGTCGATGTACATGTGCTGCACGCCGCAGCCGGCGCGGACGGCGATCCGCCCGGGGAACTTCGGCAGGTCCGAGCCTCCGCCGCGCGTGAACGCGTAGGCGAGCGTCGCGACGACGAGCACGAGGACGGCAGCGCCCGCGACGATGATCAGCGTTCGGAGGTGGCGCGTCATTCCTGAGGGGAGACCGGCGCGCCCGGCTTCCCGGACGGGAACATCTCCTTAAACCGGCGCGCGACCGCCTCGGGCACGAGCTCGTCGACGTTTCCGCCGAACGAGGCAACTTCCTTGACGCCGCTCGAGGAGACGAAGCTGTACTGCGGATTCGACATCAGATACACCGTTTCGACGTCGGGGGCCAGAGTCCGGTTCAGGTGGTTCATCTGGAACTCCCACTCGAAGTCTGAGATCACGCGGAGCCCCTTGACCATCGTCCGGGCACCCCAGCGCTTCGCGAACTCGACGACCAGCTCCGAGAAGACGTCGACCTCGACGTTGTCCTGGTCGCGCAGCGCCTCCTCGAGGAACGAGACCCGCTCCTCCACGGAGAACATGGTCTGCTTGTGGCTCGGTTCGCGGACGACCCCGACGACGACTCGGTCGAAGATCTCGGCCGCGCGCTTGATGATGTCGAGGTGGCCGAGGGTGACCGGGTCGTAGCTGCCCGGGCAGATCGCGGTGCTCAGGTCGCCGGGATTCATTCGAACAGTGTGAGCCGCGCGGAGCCGTACGTGCGAGTCGTGCGCTCGGTGAGCGGCAGCTCCGGCTCGACGCGTTTGTCCGTCTCGACCACGACGAGGCCATCCTCGGCGAGAAGCGCCGGCAGGTACGCCGCGAGTGTTGGCTGGAGGGAGTCGAACATCCGGTAGGGCGGGTCGACGAGGACGAGATCGTACCGACTGCCCGCGGCTGCCTCCGCCGCGAGGGCGCGCCGTGCGTCCTGCTTGGCGATCCGCGCTCCGGTCAGGGCGAGCTTCTCGAGGTTGCGCTCGATCGCGCGCTGGGCGTCGCGGTCGGACTCGACGAAGACCGCCGAAGCCGCGCCGCGGGAAAGCGCCTCCAGGCCCATCGCGCCCGAGCC
>DATBGG010000042.1:0-7040 GCA_036558065.1 Gaiellaceae bacterium
GGAGGGTGTCCGCGAGGTGACCCTGCTCGGCCAGAACGTGAACTCGTACGGTCGCGACCTCGGCTCGAGCTTCGCGGAGCTCCTGCGCGCGGTCGACGCGGTTCCGGGCATCGAGCGGATCCGCTTCACGAGTCCGCACCCGAAGGACTTCCGCCGCGACGTGATCGCCGCGATGGCCGAGTGCGACGCGGTCTGCGAGCACGCTCATCTCCCGCTCCAGTCGGGCTCGACGCGGGTGTTGAAGGCGATGCGGCGCACGTACAGCCGCGAGCGCTACACACGTCTCGTCGGCGACCTCCGCGCCGCGATTCCCGACCTCGCCCTGACGACGGACATCATCGTCGGCTTCCCGGGAGAGACCGAGCGCGACTTCGAGGAGACGCTGGAGGTCGTCGAGCAGGTCGGCTACGACGGCGCGTTCACGTTCGTCTACTCGCCGCGGCAGGGGACCGAGGCGGCCACGGCGCCGGATCAGGTTCCGGACGACATCAAGAAGGACCGGATCGAGCGGCTCGTCGAGGTCGTCCAGCGGGTCGCGCTCGAGCGCAACCGAGGGCGAGTGGGGCGGACCGAAGAGGTCCTCGTCGAGGGACCGAGCCGCACCGACCCGGCGCTCCTGCGTGGGCGCACCCGCCGCAACACGACGGTCAACTTCACCGGGACGAGCGCGCCGGGCAGCCTCGTCGCCGTCCAGATCGAGGACGCGACGTCCACGACGCTCAAGGGCCAGGCCCTCGCCGCCGTTGCAGCGTAGCCGCGACCTCGTCTGGGACGGTTGTCTCAACGTCCGCGACCTGGGCGGTTTCCGCACCGGGGACGGGGAGGAGACCCGCTTCGACTCGATCGTCCGCGCCGACAGCGTCCGCCAGCTGAGCGACGACGGGTGGGCCGCGCTCGTCGATTACGGCGTCACGACCATCATCGACCTCCGCAACGACCAGGAGCGCCAGGAGGACCCGCCGTACGAAGTGCCGGTCCAGGTCCTGCACGTCCCGTTCATGGAGGCGACCGAAGCAGAGTGGAAGGAGATCGAGGAGCGCCTCGAAGAGGCCGTTCGCGCGGCGCCCGACGTGACCGTGGCGACGCGCGACGTCTACCTGATCTTCCTCGAGCATTTCAAGGACAACGTGGCGGCCGGAATCCGTGCCGTCGCCGACGCACCCGAGGGCGCCGTCCTCATCCACTGCATGGGCGGGAAGGACCGCACCGGGCTCTTGAGCGCGTTCCTGCTCCACCTCGCCGGCGTGGACGTCGAGCAGATCGCGGAGGACTACGCCCTCAGCGAGGTGCGCCTCCAGCCGCGGCACGAGGAGTGGTTCGCGGCCGCCGAGAGCGACGAGGAGCGCGAGCGACTGCAGCGGATCGCCCAGACCCCCGCGGGCTCGATGCTCGGCGTGTTCGCGGAGCTCGAGCGCAGGCACGGAAGCGTCGAGGGTTTTCTGCGCGACGCGGGCGTGACGGACGAGGAGCTCGAGCGCGCCCGCGCGCGGCTGCGTGCCTGAGGCGGTTCTCGCAATCTTCGGGCCGACGGCCTCCGGGAAGACCGCCGTCGCCCAGGCCCTGGCCGCGCGCATCCCCGCCGAGCTCGTGTCGGCGGATTCGATGCAGGTCTACCGCGGCCTGCCGATCCTCACGAACCAGGCGCCTGCGCGGCTCGTCGGGATCTGGCCGCTCGAGCACGAGGCCTCGGTGGCCGAGTACCAGGAGCTCGCGCACGAGGCGATCGATGAGATCCTCGCCGCGGGCCGTACGCCGATCGTCGTCGGCGGAACCGGCCTCTACCTGCGCGCCGCGCTCGCCGACCTGCGCCTGCCACCCAGGCCGCAGGCGTGCGCGCGAGGCCGGTGGGAGGCGTTCTACGACGAGGTCGGCCCGGAACGGGCGCACACGAGGCTCGCCGAGGTCGATCCGGAAGCCGCCGCCTCCGTGCACCCGAACGACCGCCGCCGCGTCGTACGCAGCCTCGAGCTCGCAGGCGTAGAGCGCGAGCGCGACCGGCTCTGGAGCGGCGAGACGCGGCACCCGACGCTGATCGTCGGGCTCGACGTGCCCAAGGAGGAGCTCGACCGGCGGATCGAGGAGCGCGCGCGGGCGATGTTCGAAGCGGGTGTCCGGGCCGAGGCCGAGACCGCCCTCGCCGGCCCGATCTCGACCACCGCGGGGTACGCCCACGGCCTCTCCGACATCGCCGAGCACGCCGGCGACGAGGCCGCGATCGACGCGCTGGCCGCCCGCACGAGACGCTACGCCGCCTACCAGCGAAAGTGGATGCGACGCATTCCGGGCCTTGTTAGCCTGCCTGGCGATCGCCCCCCGGGCGAGATCGCCGATGCAATTCTCGAAGTGGCACGGGCTCGGCAACGATTACCTGCTGGTCGAGCGGGCTGAGCTTGCCTTCCCGCTGACGCCGGAGATCGTCCAGAGGATCTGCGACTACCACTTCGGAGTTGGCTCCGACGGGATCGTCGAGGTTCTCTCCACGAACGGCGACTCGGCCGAAGTCGTGATCTGGAACCCGGACGGCTCGACGGCCGAGCTCTCCGGGAACGGAACGCGGATCGCCGCGCGCTGGCTGGCGCGCCGGGACGGGCTCGAGCGCGTCCGCATCAGCGTCGGGCCGCGGGAAGTCGTGGCGACGATGCGGGACGGCAAGCAGGTCGAAACGGAGATGGGCGAGGTCGAGGTGGGGGAGAAGGAGCCGCTGCACGTCGACGGAAAGCAGTACGAGATGGTGCCGGTCGCAGTCGGCAATCCGCACGCGGTGATTCGGCATGCTCCCGACCACGACGAGTTCCTCGAGCTCGGGCCGGCCGTCGAGAACCACCAGCGGTTTCCCAACAGGACGAACGTGCAGTTCGTGCGCATCGACGGGCCGCACGACGTGACGGCGGCCGTCTGGGAGCGCGGGGCGGGGGAGACGCTGTCGTCCGGCACGAGCGCGACCGCCGTTGCCTCGGCGGCGATCCGGCACGGCTGGTGCGAAAGCCCGGTCACCGTCCACCTCCAGGGCGGGGACCTCCTCGTCGAGGTGGACGAGAGCTTCCACGCGCGCCTCACCGGCCCTGCCGAGGAGATCTGCACGGTCGAGCTCTCTCCGGAGTTCGAGCTGTGAAGTTCGCAAAGCGCCTCGACGCGGTTCCGCCCTACCTGTTCGCCGAGCTCGAGCGGAAGGTGGCCGAGGCCGAGCGTGCCGGTGTCGACGTGATCAGCCTCGGGATCGGCGACCCGGACCTGCCGACTCCGCCGGCCGTGATCGAGGCGCTGGCCGAATCCGCGCGTGACCCTCGCACCCATCAGTACCCGTCGAACCAGGGCACGGACGAGCTCCGGAACGCGGCAGCGGACTTCTACCGCGGGCGCTTCGGCGTCGAGCTCGACCCGAACGGCGAGGTGATCCCGGTGCTGGGCGGCAAGGAAGGCGTCGGCCACATCGCGCTCGCCTGCCTCGATCCCGGCGACGTCGCCCTCGCGCCCGACCCGGGCTATCCGCCGTACACCTCGGGGCCGGTATTCGCAGGGGCGACGGTCCACTACCTGCCGCTCCGGGAGGAGAACGGCTTCCTGCCCGACCTCGACGGCGCCCCCGACGCCAAGCTCCTCTACCTCAACTACCCGAACAACCCAACCGGCGCGACGGCCGAGCTCGACTTCTTCGAGCACGCGATCGAGATCGCCCGCGAGCGGGAGCTGATCGTCGTCCACGACAACGCGTACTCCGAGGTCGCCTTCGACGGCTACCGCCCCTCGAGCTTCCTCGAGGCTCCCGGCGCGAAGGAGGTCGGCGTCGAGATCTTCTCGCTCTCCAAGGGCTGGAACATGACCGGCTGGCGAGCCGGACTCGTCAGCGGCAACGCCGAGATCGTCGAGCGCTACCGGCAGCTGAAGACGAACCTCGACTCGGGGATGTCCGAAGCCGTGCAGCACGCGGCCGCCGTCGCGCTTACGGACGAGCGCGACTTTCCGCGAGAGATCTCCGAGGTCTACGCACGCAGGCGCGACCGCCTGGCACGAGGGCTCGAGGAGATCGGCCTCGAGGTGCGGGCCCCGCGCGCGACGCCGTACTTCTGGGTGCGCGTCCCCGAAGGCCACACGTCCGCCTCGTTCACGGAGCTGATGCTCGAGCAGGCATCCGTCCTGGTCTCGCCGGGCGACTCGTATGGCCCGAGCGGCGAGGGCTACGTTCGCCTTTCGCTCACGGTTCCGGACTCGAGGCTCGAGGAGGCCGTCGACCGGATCACGAAGGCGCTCGTCATAATTCGGTCGTGACACAGCGCCAGCCGGACCCCGCTCAGGGTCTCGAGCCCGAGCGGGGATTCATCGTCGCCGTGCTGGGTTCTGACGACGACTACGACGAGGAACTTGGAGAGTTCCGCGACCTCTCGCGGACGGCCGGCGTCGAGCCCGTCGGCGAGATCGTGCAGCGGCGCGGACGGCCCGACCAGAGGAGCTACGTCGGCAAGGGGAAGCTGGCGGAGCTGTCTCGTTCGTTCGGCGAGAGCCGGGCCGAGTCGCTGCTCGTCGACGACGACCTCACTCCGGCTCAGCAGCGGAAGCTCGAGGACGCGCTCACCGCTCGCGTCGTCGACCGCACGCAGCTGATCCTCGACATCTTCGCGCAGCATGCGCGCAGCGCCGAGGGCAAGCTCCAGGTCGAGCTCGCGCAGCTCGAATACAACCTCCCGCGCATGCGCGGCATGTGGCAGCACCTCGAGCGGCTCGGCGGCGGCACCGGCGCGGTCGGAGGCGGCGTCGGAACGCGCGGGCCGGGGGAGAGCCAGCTCGAGACCGACCGGCGCCTGGCGCGGCGCCGGATCACGATGCTCAAGCGCCGCCTCAAGGAGCTGAGCAAGCAGCGCGCGACGAGGCGCAAGGCGCGGGAGCGCTCCCAGAGCCCGACCGTCGCGCTGGCCGGCTACACGAACGTCGGCAAGTCGACGCTCCTCAACGCGCTCACGGGCGCCGACGTCTCGGTGCACGACCGCCTGTTCGAGACGCTCGACCCGACGACGCGCGGGTTCGAGCATGACGGGCGCCGCTACCTGGTGACGGACACGGTCGGCTTCATCCGGCGGCTCCCGCACCAGCTGGTCGAGGGCTTCGCCGCGACGCTCGAGGAGACGCTCGCGGCCGATCTCGTCCTGCACGTCGTCGATGCGTCGGCGACGGACGAGCGGCTGGAGGAGATGGTCGCGGCGGTCGAGGCGGTCCTCGCCGAGGTCGGCGCGGACGAGCTCCCGGTGCAGATCGTGCTCAACAAGATCGACCTCGTCGACTCGTTCCGGCGGAGACGGCTGGCGAACATGTTTCCCGGCGCGCCGCAGGTCTCGGCCGGGTCGGGCGAGGGCCTCGCCGAGCTTCGTGCGTTCGTGGCCGGGCTCTTCGAGGAGCGATTCGAGCCGGTCCGGCTTCTGATCCCGTACGCGGCCGGCGACAAGCTCGCGGAGCTGTACGACCTCGGTGCGCCGGTCGACGAGCGACTCGACCGTCCCGAGGGCGTGTTCGTTCGTGCGCGCCTCAGCAGGGCGGATGCGCGCCGCTTCGCCGGCTACCTCGTGCTCGAGGACGGCGAGGCGCTGGAGGGGCGGACGTGACCGAGCTCCTCTTTCAGCGGCTACACGAGGAGGCGATCGTTCCCGAGCGGGCGTACTCGGGCGACGCCGGCCTCGATCTCGCGGCGTGCGAGCCGGCGGAGATCGGGCCCGGGGAGCGGGCGACCGTCGGCACTGGGCTGGCCGTCGCGATTCCGGACGGACATGCCGGCTTCGTCCAGCCGCGCTCGGGGCTCGCGGCCGAGCACGGCGTCACGGTTCTCAACACTCCGGGGCTGATCGACTCCGGCTACCGCGGCGAGCTCCGCGTCATCCTCTTGAACACGGACCGCTCGGAGACGTTCATGGTCGAGCCCGGGATGCGGATCGCGCAGCTCGTGGTCGTCCCGCTCGCGTCGGTCGAGACGGCCGAGGTCGAGGAGCTGCCGGCGACCGAGCGAGGTGTGCGCGGCTTCGGATCATCGAGCAGGGCCGGCTGATGGCGACGGAGCCCCGGATCCGCGTGTCGGCGATCCTCCACTGGGGCGGCCGGATCCTGCTCTGCCGGCACGAGAAGGAAGATCGTCAGTACTGGCTGCTGCCCGGAGGCGGGGTCAACTCTGGCGAGAGCCTCGTGCGCGCGTTGCACCGTGAGCTGTCGGAGGAGGTCGGCGTGAACGACGAGATCCCCGTCGAGGGCCCGGTGGCGATCGTGGACTCGATCGCGCCCGTCCGCAGCTTCGCGGCGAAGCACGTCGTGCACATCATCTTCTCGGGCGATCTAGAGGGCCGCTCGCTCGAGGCCGTGACCTCGAAGGACGCGGCCGTGCGGGGGCACAGGTTGTTCGAGGTGGGGGAGCTCGACGAGATCGTGTTGCACCCGCCGATTCAGCGCTTCCTGGCCCGCTGGCGCCCAGGTGACCCGGTGGTCTATCTGGGGCCGCTGTGGGCTCCGTAGGGCTTCTGAGAGGCTCCTGAGGGCGTTTGGCGCCATTCCGGCACGGTCGCGTGACGGACACGTCACGACTTTCTCACTAGGATCAAAAGTGGCGGGTGGTCAGCGGTCGGCCCCGCGCACGCGCGTGTACAAGAAGTGACCGCCTCTCACGAGCGACCCCCTCTCGAGCGCGCTCTTGCCGCGGCCACGACGTGGGCCTCGCGCTCGAGGTCGTCGGCGAGCAGCGAGAGCTCCGGAGCCTCACCCGCGTGCTCGAGCGCCCGCTCGAGGAGCCAGTCTGCGAGCCACGGGTTACGCGGCAGAAGCGGGCCGTGCAGATACGTGCCGACCGCGGAACCGACACGAACCCCTTCGTATCCGCTCTCGCCGTCGTTGCCGTATCCCGCGACGACGCGCCCGAGCGGCTCGGCGCCCTCGTCGAGCCGGGTCACGCCCGCATGGTTCTCGAACCCGGCCAGCGTCGTGCGCGCGCCCGGCTCGAGCTCGCACTCCAGCAGGCAGTCGCCGATCATCCGCGTCTCGCCCGCCACGGTCTCGAGTGGAAAGACGCCCGC
>DATBGG010000043.1:0-35283 GCA_036558065.1 Gaiellaceae bacterium
TACCGGAACCCGGGCGCCGCCGGATCGCGGTCGAGCGCGATCACGAACAGACCCCGCTCGCGGGCTGCCGCGAGCAAGCCGAGCTGCGCGGGCCCGGCCCCTAGGACGAGAAGACGTCTGCCGGTCGCCGCTCCGGGGCCCTCCACCAGGCTTCATTGTCGCGGTACCACGAGATGGTGCGCTCGAGCCCGTCCTCGAACGACGTACGGGCCCGCCAGCCGAGCAGCTTCTCGGCCTTCTCCGTCGAGCCTACGTGCCGGTCGACCTGGCCCGGCCGCTCGGGGACGTGCGTCCTCAGCTCGGCCGGCTTGCCGAGCAGCTCGAGCACCTGGTCGGCGATGTCGCAGACCGAGACGTCGACCCCGGTCGCGACGTTGATCACCTCGCCGACGACCGAGTCGTCCGCCTGGATGATCGCCTCGACCGCCTCCGCGTCGTCGTCCACGTACAGCCAGTCGCGGCTCGCGTGGCCGTCGCCGTGGATCGTCAGCGGCTCGTCGGAGAGGGCCTGCGTGATGAAGCGCGGGATCACCTTTTCCGGGTGCTGCCTCGGGCCGTAGTTGTTGAACGGCCGCACGATCACGATCGGGAGCCCGTAGGTGACGTAGTACGAATACGCGAGCCGGTCGGCGCCGGCCTTCGTCGCCGCGTACGGGCTGCGCGGGTTGAGCGGGTGCTCCTCGTCCATCGGGTCGGAGAGCGCCGTGCCGTAGACCTCGCTCGACGAGAAGAGGATGAAGCGCTCGACGGGCTGCTCGCGGATCGCGTCGAGCAGGATCTGCGTGCCCTCGACGTTGGTCGTCACGAACTCGGTGGCGCCCTCGTCGATCGACTTCTCGACGTGCGACTCCGCGGCTGCGTTGACGATCACGTCCACGTCGGCGACCACCTGGCGGACGAGCTCGGGGTCGCGGATGTCGCCGTGCACGAACGAGTGGCGCTCGTGCGAGGAGACCGCTGCGAGGTTGTCCATCGAGCCGGCATACGTCAGCGCGTCGAGGGAGACGACCTCCCAGGGCGTCGCCTGAAGAATGTGGCGCACGAAGTTCGACGGGATAAAACCCGCCCCGCCGGTGACCAACACGCGTTTCGTCCTCACGGCTCGCAAGCCTAGCTAGGCTCCCGATCTGTGACGAACTTCGTCGTCCTCTCCACCCAGCGCAGCGGCTCCACCTGGGTCGTCGACATGCTCGAGAGCCACCCGCGCGTCGTCGCCTACTCCGAGCTCTTCATGCACGGCGGGAAAGGCAAGCCCAAGTGGGGCGGCGAGAAAGATCTTCCGTACTGGCAGACGTACGCGAGCGGCAGGAGCCGCGTGACCAAGCCGTACTTACTGTGGCGCTACCTCGACCAGGCCTTCCGCGAGCGCGACGGGATCGACGCGATCGGCTTCAAGCTCATGTACAGCCAGCTGACGCGGATCTCGAGGCCGCTGATGCCGATGCTCTGGCTCAAGCGCGTTCGGATCATCCACTTGGTTCGGCGAAACGCGCTGGACGTCGTCCTGTCGAAAGAAGCGGGCGCCGCACGGGGCGGCCGCCTGCACGCACGGGACGGCAACGACGTCGAGGAGGTGCGCCTCAACCTCGACACACAGACCCTGCTCCGCCGGATGACGCTCCACGAGCGCGCGGTCGCGGGGGCGCGCGTCCGCTTCAAGAAGGTCGGGCTTCCGTACACCGAGGTCGTCTACGAGGACCTGGCCGAGGACGAGAGCGGGTTCGCGCAGCTCTTCGAGTTCCTCGGCGTCGACCCGGCGCCGGTCTCGTCGTCGCTGCAGAAGCTGAACCCGACCTCCCACGAAGAGCTGATCGAGAACTACGGTGAGGTGCGCGACGCCCTCGACGGCACCGAGTTCGCTCCGCTGCTGCGCTAGAGCTCGCGGTCGATCGTGTACAGCGGGCGCCCCTCGACGTCGCGCTGGATCCGGCCCAGGTACTCGCCGACAAGGGCCAGGATGAAGCCCTGCAGGCCGAGGACGAAGATCACGGCCACGCCTCCGAAGAGCGGGCCCGGGAAGTTCGACTCGTTGACCCAGAACACGACGCCGTAGATCCCGAGCGCGAACGCAACGGTCGTGCACAGCACCCCGATCGCGATACCGATCCACTGGATCGGCTGCGGCCAGAAGCCGGCCAGCACGTGCAGCGCGAGCCGCGTCAGCCTCAGCGGCGAGTAGCGGGAGCGGCCCGCTCGTGGCGCATGGGACACGTCCACTTCGGCGACGCTGGCCCCGCCGGAGAGGACGAGCGCCTTCGTGAACTTCTGCTTGCCGATCGCACCCAGCATCGGCTCGATCGCGCTGCGGCGGTACGCGTTGTATGCGCAGCCGAAGTCCGAGATGTCCGCGCCGGTGAAGCGGCGCAACATCCCGTTGATCACGCGTGAGGGAAGCGTCCGCCCCCAGGAGTCGCGCCGCGCGTTCCGCGTCCCGCTCGCGACGTCTGCCCCGTCCTCGACCGCGGCGATCAGCCGGGGCAGATCCTCCGGCGCGTTCTGGAGGTCGCCGTCCATCGTGACGAGGATCTCGCCGCGCGCGCGCACGAGCCCCGCGTGCATCGCCGCGTGCTGCCCGAAGTTCCGCTTGAAGCGGACGACTCGCACCCTGTCGTCGGTGTCGTGAATCCGCTCGAGCTCCGAGAACGTCGCGTCGGTCGACCCGTCGTCGACGAAGATCAGCTCGAAGCCGCGGCTCGTCGCGTCCATCGTCTTCGCGGTCCGCTCGTACAGCTCGCGCAGGCTCGGCCCCTCGTTGAACACCGGGATCACGACCGAGATCGACGGTGACAGCGCGTCGTCGCCCGCGTCGAGCGGACGGGTCAGAGGCTCGTGGCCCGTGGTCGCCACGGCCGAAATCTACCCTCCTGCGGCTAAACTGCCGCTATGCCAGGCCTTGAAGCTGCGGTCGCGGAGCTGACGGCGGATCGTGAGCACGGGGCCAGCTGGATGGCGCGACGCACGGTCGAGACGCTCCTCCAGGTCGCCGAGCAGCCGTTCTCGAGCTCGGCCGAGCTGTTCGAGACGCTCGTCGAGTCGGGCAGGAAGCTCGCCGAAGCACGACCCGGAGTCGGCGCCATCGCAGGCGCGGCGGGCCGGGTGCTGGCGGCCGCGAACGCGCACCAATTTCTCGAGCCGGACGAGCTGAGGCGGCTCGTCGAAGAGGAGGCCCACTCGATCCTCCACAGCCGCGAGCGAGCCGCCGCCTCGATCGCGGTGCAGCTGCAGAGCCGGATCGACGGCAAGATCGTGCTCACGCACTCGGCCTCGGCGACCGTTCGCGAGGCGCTCGTCCACGGCTCGCCGGCCAAGGCGATCTGCACGGTCTCCGAGCCCGTCGGCGAGGGCCGAGCGTTCGCAGACGATCTGCGCGGAGAGGGACTGAGCGTCGATCTCGTCGAGGACGCGGATGCCCCAGCGGCGATCGAGACCGTCGACGTGCTGCTGATCGGGGCCGACACGGTCTTCCGCTGCGGCACGCTCTGCAACAAGATCGGGACGACAGCGCTCGCCGATGCCGCGCAGAAGCACGGGGTCCCGACGATCGTCGCGTGCGAGATCGTCAAGCTCGCGCCGATCGAGGCCGCCTCGGCGCCGGAGCAGAGCGAGGCGGAGAAGACGCTCTTCGAGCTGACGCCGCCCGACCTGCTCACCGAGATCGTCACGGAGGAGGGAGCGGTCACGCCCGACGCGGTCGGGGCGCTCGTCGACCGCACGCCGTTCCTGCGCGACGGATACGCATTGCTCCTCCCGACGAACGCTCTCTAATGCGGGCGGCACTCCTCGTGCTCGTCGCCCTCGCGGGGACCGGCTGCATGGGCGACAGCAAGAGCGGCAACAGCACCCACAACACCAACACCGGCAACGGCGGCAACACGGTCCCCACGCCGGGCAGCCGCGGCACGAAGCTCGACATCTCCGTCTCGATCGGCGGCTCCGAGGCTCCCACCAAGGTCTGGACGCTCCGCTGTCCCAACCGGGGGACGCTCCCGAAGCCGCGAACGGCGTGCGCGAACCTCTCCTTGCTGGACAAGCCGTTCGCGCCCGTGGGGAAGCACGAAGCGTGTACCCAGATCTACGGCGGCCCGGAAACTGCAGACGTGACCGGAACGTTCCGCGGCAAGCCCGTGAACGCACACTTCGAGCGCAGCAACGGGTGCGAGATCGCGCGCTGGGACCGCGTGAAGTTCCTCTTCCCCACCTCCTGACTTGGCGCTCCGGGTCACGCACTGCCCGGTCAACCTGGCCGGGGTCGGCTGGACGAACGTGCAGGCGCTTCGCAGGCGCGGCGTCGACGCGCGCCTCGTCGTCTTCAACACGCAGCCGTTCCGCCCCGACCAGGCCGACTGGGACCTGAAGCGCCCGCGCCAGGGGCTCCTCCGCCAGCAGCTCGTCCAGTGGCGCGCGCTCTCGAAGCTCCTGCCGAAGACGGACATCTTCCACTTCTACTTCGGGTTGACGCTCGTCCCGAAGAGCGTCCAGTTCCCGATCCTGAAGGCGACGCGCCGCAAGTCCCTCTTCCATTTCCTCGGCGCGGACATCCGCGAGCGGCCGAAGGAGGAGCTGACGTACGGCCTCAAGGCGGACGCGCGGATCGTCGGCTCGTTCGCGGCGCTCCACTTCATCCCCTACGACGCGGAGGTGCTCCCGCCGGGGATCGAGCTCGACCGCTACGAGCCGGTGCCGCCCGTCGAGCGCGAGCGGGTGCGGATCGTGCACGCGCCCTCGAACAAGGAGAAGAAGGGCACGGAGCACGTGATCGAGGCCTGCAAGCAGCTCCCGGTCGACCTCGACGTCGTCCACGGCGTGCGCAACGAAGAGGCGCTCGAGCGCTACAAGCAGGCGGACATCGTCGTCGACCAGGTGCTCCGCGACTGGCACGGCGTGCTCACGATCGAGGGCATGGCGCTCGGGAAGCCGGTCGTCACGTCGCTCGACGAGGACGCGGTGCGGCAGACCGAGGAGGCGTTCGGGGTCAAGGTGCCGATCGTCCGGACGACCAAGGACGACCTCGTGGACGTGCTGCGCCCGCTCGTGGAGTCGTTCGAGGAGCGCAAGCGCCTCGGCGCGGCCGGTCGCGCCTACGTGGAAGAGGTGCACGACGTCGAGCGGATGACCGACCGCCTGCTCGACATCTACGCTCGGCTCTGAGTTGAGCAGCCTCGCGGCGCAGATCCAGCGGCTCGGCAAGCACTCCGTGATCTACGGGCTGGGCGGCCTGATCCAGCGGATCGTCGCCGTCCTTCTGCTCCCGCTCTACACGCGCTACCTGAGCCCCTCCGACTACGGCGCGATCGAGGCGCTCGTCGCGCTGACCGCGGTCGTCTTCGCGCTCCTCCGCGCCGGGATCCAGAGCTCGTTCTTCCGCTTCTACTTCAACGCCGAGGGCGAGCGCGGACGGCAGACGGTCGTGCGCACCTCGTTCTGGTTCACGATGGGCACGGCCACGCTGGCCCTCGCCGCGGGCGAGATCTTCGCCTCCCCCATCTCGCACGCGCTCTACGGCACGACCGAGCACACCGACCTCGTCCGGGCCGCCTTCGTCGGCCTCTGGGCGACGATGAACTACGACCAGCTGACTGCGCTCTTCCGTGTCGAGGAGCGATCCGTCAGCTACGCGATCGCGAGCCTGACGAACGTCCTGCTGACCGTCGGCGCGACCGTCCTCCTCGTCGTCACGCTCGACAAGGGCCCGGTCGGCGTGATCGTCGGGAACTTCACCGGGACGCTCGCGATCTACCTCGTCCTCCTCGCCTACCGCCGGACACAGCTCGGCTTCGAGTTCAACCGCGACGTGTTCCGGCGGATGACCGCATGGGGCATGCCGTTCATCCCCTCGGTGATCGCGCTCAACGTGATCGACTTCGCGGACCGCTTCCTGCTGGTCAGGATCAAGGGGCAGCACGAGCTCGGGCTGTACGCGATCGGGATGCGTGTCTCCGCGGCGCTTCTCTTCCTGCTCGCCGCCTTCCGCACGGCCTGGCCCGCGTTCGCGTACTCGATCCCCGAGGAGGAGGCCAAGCGGACGTACGGCTACGTGCTCACCTACGTGACGTTCTTCTCCTGCTGGGGAGCGCTCGCGGTCGGGCTCGGTGCGCCCTGGATCGTGCGCCTGTTGACGACGCCCGACTTCTACGACGGCGCGGAAGTCGTGCCGCTGCTCGCCTTCGCGTTCGTCGTCTTCGGCGCCTACGTCGTCGTCGTCACGTCGATCGGGCGGGCCGGCCGGCGCGGTTCGAACTGGATGGTCACCGGCGCCGCGGCTACGTTCGGGATCGCACTCAACTTCGCGCTGATCCCGCCCTTCGGGAAGATCGGCGCCGCGGCCTCGATGCTCGTCGCGTACTTCGTGATGTTCCTCGGGATCCTGTGGAAGGCCCAGCGCGTGTTCCCGGTCGTGTACCAGTGGCGGCGCGTGGCGACGCTCGCGACGATCGCCGCGGCCCTGATGATCGTGGGCAAGTCGTTCGACCTGGGGCTTGCGGGCGCGATCGCGCTGACGGCCGTCTACCCGCTCGCGCTCGGGCTCGTCGGCTTCTACCTGCCGCAAGAGCGGGCCCGCATCGGCGCGTTCGGGCGGCGGTTCATGCTCGGGCGCGTTTAGCGTTCGGCGCCTAAGGCGCCGCTTACGGCGCCGACCTCAGGACGTGCGGCTTTGCTGGACGTCCGTCGGAAACGACCGGTCGACTCGAACGAACACCGACCTAGCCGCAGCCGAGAACGGTTTACCGTTCGCGGCGTATGGGATCGGGAGAGGCGGCACAGCTCGCAGCAGTGGTGGGCGCAGTCGGCGCAGCGTTCGTGCTGCTCGGACGCGGCCGGCTGTTGATCGTTCCCGGCCTCGTGCTGCTCGCGCTCGGAGAGCTCGGGCTCGTCCACGACCTGTCCGGGAACAGGGTCTCGGTGAAGCTGGCGGCGCTCGGAGTCGCCTCGCTCGTCCCCATGGCGATCGGCGCCGCGATCCTCGTCCGCTGGCCGGTGCTGGTCACGCCGCTGATCGCCTTCGCCGCTCCCTTTCGGCCACCGCTCTCGTTCGGGAGCGAGCACCGCTACTACGTCGGCGTCGCCAGCTCGGGGCAGCTCGGACGTCTGCTCCCGCTCTACGGCGTGCTCGGAGCGGCCGCGCTTGCACTGGCCTGGCAGATGTTGCGCGGTCGGCGAACGCATCGGGTGACGCTGCTCGTCTCGGTGCCCGCGATCGCGTTCCTCGGAATCGCCGCCGTCTCGCTCCTCTGGACCGACGACCTGCATGCGGGCGAGGACGTCCTCGCGTACTTCCTCCTGCCCTTCGGCCTGCTCGTCGCCCTGGTCGCGCGCGCCCCGTTCCCGCCCTGGTTACCTCGCGCGCTGGCTGTGATCGCGGTCGCGCTCTCGTCGCTCTTCGCCGTCGTCGGGATCGTCCAGGCGGCGACACACAAGCTCTGGTTCTTCTCGCCGAGCGTCGAGGTGGGGAACGCGTACAGCTCGTTCTTCCGCGTGACCTCGCTCTTCCGCGACCCGAGCCTGTACGGGAGGCACGTCGTGATCGGGATCGTCGTGCTCCTCGTCGCGGTCCTCTACAGGAAGGTGAATCCGTACCTGGCCGCGGGGCTGATCGCGCTCATGTTCGCCGGGCTCTGGTTCTCGTACTCCCAGTCGAGCATGGTCGCGCTCTTCGTCGTCACGCTCGCGCTGGCCGCGGTCGCCGGCGGACGGACCCTGAAGCTGGTGGCGGCGCTGACTGCGGTCGTCGTGCTTCTCGGCGCTTCGGCGGTCGTCGCGAGCTCGATCAGCGATCACTCGGCGAGACGGTTCACGAGCGATCGCTCGCGGCGCGTCGAGCTGACGTGGAAGGTCTTCGCGGCGCACCCGGCGGCCGGGGTCGGGCTCGGCGCGCAGCCAGTCGCGAGCCAGGCGCGATCGAAGCAGGGCGGGTCCGCGACGCGCTTCGTCTCGCACACGACTCCGCTGACCGTCGCCGCCGAGCTCGGCGTGATCGGGCTGGCGGCGTACCTCGTCCTGCTCGGAGGCTCGGCCTCGGTCATCGAGCAAGTGCGCCGCCGCGCTCCGTCGCTCGGGTTGGGGCTCGGAGCGGTGCTGCTCGCGCTGTTCGTGCACTCGCTGGCGTACAGCGGCTTCTTCGAGGATCCGGTGACGTGGCTCGCGATCGCGGTCGCTGCGGCGTTCGTCCTGTCGCGCGCCGACAGCGAAGCCATACTCGGCGCGTGACGCGAACACACGCGTTCGTCCTGCTGGCGACGCTCGGCGTCATCGTGGGGATCACGATCCCCGAGCTCGGGTCCGATCCGTGGCCGTTCATGCCTCCGTCGGTGAGCCCGCACGGGATTCTCGGCCCGCTCGTCCGCGTGGCCGACCGGGAATGGGATCTCGGGATCCTCCGTTCGACGGCTGTCCTCGCGGGTCTGCTCGTCGCGCTCGCGGCGGCGGTGACCTGGCACGTCCGGGCCTGGCCGCGCTGGGCGGCGATCGCGCTCACGGCGGTCGTGTGCGCGATGCTGCTCGTCCCGGCGACGCTGCTCCAGGTCGGGCTTCGCGACGCCACGGCGCCCTGGTACTTCACGAACGACTCGACGTACCAGATCGAGATCGCCGGCAACCTCGTCCTGAACGGCCACAACCCGTACGGCTACGACTACGGCCAGACCGACCTCGAGCACTTCTACCCGGCGGCAAACGACGAGGAGGCCGCGTTCGACCGCGCGGCACGGCGCCACTTCGCGTACTTCCCGGGCACCGTGCTGACTGCGGCGGCCTGGCAGGCGCTTCCGAGCCCGTTGGACGACTACCGCATCTTCGTCCTGCTTTGCACGCTCGCGCTCTTACCGGCGGCGCTCGTCTTCCCGGGGCCGCTGCACCGGCGGCTCGCGATCGGCGCCGCGCTCGCCGCGAACCCGCTTCTCGTTCGAGGCGCGTGGTTCGGGACGGCCGACGCGCCCGCCCTGCTGGCGCTCGTGCTCGCGTTCGGCCTGTTCGCCCGCGGCCGGCTCGTCTGGGCCGCCGCCGGCCTCGGAGCCGCGCTCGCGCTGAAGCAGTTCGCGCTCGTCGCCGTCCCGTTCTTCGCGCTGATGCTGATCATGGCCCGGACGCCCCGCGCGACCCTGTACCGCGCCGCGGCCGCTTTCGGCGGCGTGTTCCTCGTCAGCGTTCTCCCCTTCTTCGTCGCCGGCCCGGGAGCGCTGTGGCACGACACGGTCGGCTACGGCGCGGCCACGTACCGCATCGTCGGCTACGGCCTGGCCGCGCTCCTGCTCAACCTGGGCGTCATCGACGACCGCTTCGGCGACTACCCGTTCGTCCTGCTCGCGTTCCTGATCTGGCTGCCGATCACCGCCTGGCTGCTCTGGAACCAGCGCAGGAACGCGACTAGCTGGGCGGGGGCGCTGGGTTTTGCGGTTTCGGTTTTCGTCTTGCTCTTTCTTGGCCGCGTCTTCCAGACGTCGTACCTTTCCTGGCCTTTGACAGGCATCGCTCTCGCTTTGCTGCTCGCTTCAGCTGACGGCACTGCTCGCGAGCCTTCGCCTTCTTCAGCGTCACGTAGCGCTGCTTCGTGATCAACGCGTAGACCTTGTTCCGGCCCGAGATGTAGATCCGAAAGCCGTCCGCGACGAGCGCCGAGTACTTGCCGTCGTGGAAGTGCCAGATCGGATCGCCGTTCCTCGCGTTCAGCGCCCACGTGCCGCGCGGGCCGATCTTCACGCGGCGCAACCCTCCGGCTCCGCAGCGCCCGCAGGTCGAGAAGTAGACGAGACCGGCGAGGACGGTCGGCGCGCCCGTGATCGACGCCGGCGCGTCGTAGCGCCAGCGCGGCTCTCCGGAACGCGCGTCGAGGGCGATGAACGTGCCGTCCCACGTTCCGACGAAGACCGTGTTCCGCCAGACCGCGGCGGCCGTGTAGACGTACGTCCCGACCTCGCGCGCCCAGAGCAGGTGACCGCTCGAGGCGCCGAACGCGTAGACCGTTCCGTCCGCGTTCCCGATGAAGACGCGCCCGTAGGCGACGGTCGGAGTCGCATAGAAGTACTCGCGCCGGCCGAAGCGCGAGAAGGACGTCGCGTGCCAGCGCCGCCTGCCGGTCCTCCGGTCGACGCCGTAGACGCTTCCGCTGCTCGTCGCGATCACGACGATGTTCCCCGCCCGTGCAGGCGCGGCCACGATCTGGTCGTCCGCGGTGAACGTCCACTTGAGGAGCGGCTTCCGCTTGCCGCGGATCCGGTACGCGTACAGATGGTGATCCCAAGACCCGAAGTAGAGGGTCTTTCCGATCAGGAGCGGCGACGACTCGACCGAGCCGGCCCGGACGCGCCAGTACTCCCTGCCGTTCCTCGCGTTGAACGCGACGACGAAGCCGGCCGCGCCGGTCTCGTGCTTCCGGCACGGGAGCTCGTGCATGTACGCCTGGTAGACGATCCCGTCCGCGATCGTGGGCGAGGCCGCGGAGCAGTGCTCGAAGTGCTTCGTCCAGACGATCTTCCCGGTGCGCGCGTTGAGCGCGTAGAAGCGGCCCTTCTGCTGCGCGACGTAGACCTTGCCGTAGGCGACCGAGGGTGGGAACTCGATGTCTGCGCGCGCCTTCAGCTTCCAGAGGCCGTGGTAGGGCGGCCGGAGTCGCTTCCAGCTCGGCGCCAGGTGCGTGCGCTGCATGTCGTAGCCGTACGTCGGCCACTGCTCCTCGTACAGGCGGCCCGTCTTCGGCTTCTTCCCGTTCTTCTTCTTCGGCTTGGGCTTCGTCGTGTCCGTGCGCAGCGTCGACGAGAACTCTTCCGTGGAGGAGCCGACGACGTCGCGAGGCCGCTTCTCGTGCCAGGCCCAGCCGCCGAGGGCCGTCCCCACGCCCAGCGCGAGCAGCGCGCCGCCGATCAGCGGCCAGCGGAGAACGCCGACCCTGTTCCGGAGGAGGGCCCAGGCGACCGCCAGGACCACGCCGATCGCGAGCAGGAGCTCCGCAGAGTCGGTGACCGCGCGTTCGAGCGATGCGGCGAGCGGCAAGCTCAGGAGGTTAGCTGGACTACTTGCGGACCACGACGGTTGCGCGCGCGCGGTGGCCGTTCGCGCTCACGGTCAGCGTGTAGCGGCCCTTCTGGGCGGGCACCGGCAGCGTCAGCTTGGGCGGCTTGGCCGTTCCGCTGCGGCCGGCGAGGCTCCAGTGCACGCGCTTCGCGTCGGTCGAGACGCGGGCTCGGACGACCGGGCCGTGGGTCACATAGCGCGGCTTCGTCAGCTCGACGAAGCGGAGCACTACGGCGAACGCGCGCGTCGACGTCTGGTTGCCCGCCAGATCCTTGGCGGCGAGGGCGAGCCGGTACGTCCCGGGCTTCCTCCCTTTCGCGTACCACGGGTACGAGCCGACGGGCTTCCTCCCGTGACTGCGGCCGTTGAGCTTGCCGTTGACGTAGAGGTACGCGAAAGCCGGCTCGCTGAACCGGTAATGGAAGTCCACGTGATCCGCCCGCCGGTCGCCGTCGGGCGAGAAGACCTGGTGCCTCAAGCGCGGCTCGATCGTCGGCGCCGTCGAGTCGACGCTGACGGTCGTCGGGAACTCGATCGTGCGTCCCTCGTCCTTCAGCTGAAGCTCTACGTGATAGATCCCGTCCGGCACGACCCGGCCCGCGTCGTTCCGCCCGTCCCAGGCGAACTGATGCGACGCCTGCCCGAAGATGCCCGACCCGACTGCGTGCCGCACGATCGTGCCGCCGTCGTCCGCGACGTCGAGCTCGATGTCCTCCTCGCGGCGCAGCTGGAACTTGATCCTCGCCTCGCCGATGCTCGGCGCGAAGAGCTTCGTGATCTCGGTCTTCTGCACCGGGCTGTCCTCGAGCTTGAGGTGCTCTTCGACCGCGAACGAGGTCGCCGTCGCGACGAGCAAGGCCGCGACGATCAGCGTGGGTGCCAGCTTGCGCATGCGTCTCGATCTTAGAGTTAGCGCCGTGGCCAAGCTCCTGCTCTCGATCGACTTCGAGGACTGGCACCAGCTCGTCCATCGCGGCCTCGGCCGCGCCGACTGGGACGCGCGGGGTCCCGCGCTCGAGCGCCAGACCGCCGCGATCTTCGAGCTTCTCGACGAGCTGAACGGGACGGCGACGTTCTTCGTCCTCGGGATGACCGCCGAGCGCTACCCCGACCTCGTGCGCGCGATCGCGGCCAAGGGCCACGAGCTCGCCTGCCACGGCTACTCGCACCGGCGCGTGCCGACCCAGAGCCGCGACGAGCTCCGCGCCGACATCGAGCGTTGCGCGGAGCTGGTCGAGCAGCTCGGCGGAAAGCGGCCGCTCGGCTACCGCGCCCCGGCGTTCTCGATCACCCGCGAGACGCCGTGGGCCTACGACGTCCTCGCCGAGCTCGGCTTCCGCTACGACTCGAGCCAGTACGACTCACCGCGCATCCGCAGCCGCATCGGCGGCGTGCCGCACACGCCTTACCGGCTCGAGCTCGGCGAGGGACGCGAGATCTGGGAGTACCCGATCACCGTCTGGCCGGTCAAGGGCCGGCCGGTCCCCATGGGCGGAGGCGCCTACTGGCGCGTCCTCCCGACGGCAGTCCTCAAGCGGGCGCTGCGGGACGTCACCGCCGAGAGCTCGCACCCTGTGCTCTACTTCCACCCGTACGAGCTCGACCCGCAGCCGCTGCGGGCGTCGCTGCCCGGGAGCCCGACTCCGAAGCAGCGAGCGCTTGCGGCCTGGAAGAGCGTCCAGCGCAATCCCGGGAGGCGGCTGGTCGCGGATCGGATTCGTGCGATTGCCCAGGACTACAAGCTCGTCAGCTACGAGGAGGCCCATGGAGAAGTCGTCGAACGCTACGGAGCTCGTCCGAGATCACTTTCGCGAGCAGGCGTCGTCGTTTGACGCGCTGTACGACGAGGAGCACCCGCTCCAGCGCGCGGTCCGCCCCGGTCTCCTGAAACGCCGCGACTTCGCGCTCGAGGTCGTCCGCGAGTACGACTCACCGCGCGTGCTCGACATCGGCGGCGGCTCGGGACGCGTCGGCGAGCTGATTCTCGAGGCCGGCGCCCGCGAGTGGGTCAACGCCGACATCGCACAGGAGATGCTCGACCTCTCGGCCAAGCGCCTCGAGCGCTTCGGCGACAAGGTGAAGCTCGTCCACGGCGACTTCCTGAGCGCGCCGCTCGAAGGCCGATTCGACGTCACGGTCGCGCTCGGCTTCTTCGACTACATCCCGGACGCACATCTCTTCGTGCGCCGCATGGCCGAGCTGACCTCGGGCTCGGCAGTCGCGAGCTTCCCGCGCTGGAACTGGCTGAAGGGGCCGGTGCGGAAGGTCCGCTACGAGGTGATCAACAACTGCCCGATCTTCAACTACACCGAGCGCGAGCTCCGGTTCCTGTTCGGGTCGGCAGGGTTCACCCGCGTCCTGATCAAACAGGGACGTAGTGGCTTCCTGGTCCGCGCAGATAGCTAGCCTTTAGCGGACGTGAAGCGGCTTCTCGTCCTCGCCTTGGCCTGCGCTGCGATCTTCGGCGCCGCTCCGGGACAGGCGGACGCGCGCGAGTGCGGGCTGCCGAACAAGGCCCCGGTCTGGGTCGACTTCGCGGACGGGTCGGTGCCGTACTGGACGATGTTCGCCCGGCCGGGCATCGTCGGCGCCGCGGCGAACTTCATCTACCCGCCGCAGATGCGGGCGCTCGGCGAGAAGACGGTCTACTGGGAGATGAACTTCCGCCAGCGGGTCGGAATCCCCAACAACCCGATGGACCAGGACAAGGTCTTGGACTGGGCCGACCGAGTCTTCTACCGAGCGGTCGCGTCGTCATCGTGCGCGACGCCGTGGATCGCCCTCAACGAGATGTGGGGCTCGAACCTGGCGACGCCGTGGTCGCCGACCAACCAGCAGTACCGCGAGAACGTGATGATCTTCGTCAAGCGCCTGCGCCAGCTCGGAGCGCACCCGTACCTGCTGCTCTCGACGCGACCGTTCACGGACGGCGAGGCCGGCGACTGGTGGCGTCAGGTCGCGCTCTACACGGACTTCGTCCGCGAGGTCTACTTCGGTGCGCCGCAGATCTACCACCAGGGGCCGGTGCTCGGATCGAGGACGCTCAGAAACGCCTTCCGCCAGGGTGTGACCGACCTGACCGAGATCGGGATCCCGCCTGCGAAGATCGGCATCTTCCTCGGCTTCCACACGAACCCCGGCCAGGGCGGCCGGGAGAAACTGAAGCCCGCGACCGCCTGGTTCGACACGATCAAGTGGCAGGTACTCGCGGTCCGGCAGGTCAGCCGCGAGATCCCGCTCGCGACCATCTGGTCGTGGGGCTGGGGCGAGTGGGCCGCGGCCGACCGCGACCCGGACAAGCCGGCGGCGGCCTGCGTCTACCTGTGGACGCGTAACCCGAGCTTGTGTGCCGGGCCGAGCATGGCCGGGCCGAAGTTCGACAAGTCGCTGACCGAAGGGCAGCTCAGGCTGCCCGGCGGTTCGCAGTGCACCACGCCCTGGGGGCGGATCGGGACGTCCCAGCTCTCGAGCATCGCGCACGTCACCCGGGACCGCGAGATCGCGTTCACCTCGATCTTCGCGAGCCTCGTCCTCAAGAACCAGGTGAAGCTGAAGCCGAAGGACCTGCGCGCCGCCGAGCGCGCGATCATCCGCTACCGGTTCGGCGGGAGCGGCGCCGCGTACCGAGGCGCCCTCGCCCGCGCCGGCGCCTCCCGGTCGATCGCGCGGGGCGTGATCGCGGACGAGCTGCGCCAGGCGCGCGTCGAGCGCAGGTTCCGGGTCAAGTCGCCTTCGTCGAGCCAGATCAAGAGCTACCAGGAGAGCTATTCGGAGACGCCGGCTCGGCTCGTCGAGGTGGCTCCGGCGCCGTCCTGGCTCGGCCGCCGTCGCCGTGGCGTCGCGATCGAGGGCCTGGCGCCTGCGTCGGTCTTCCGAATCCCCGGCCGCCACTGGACGAAGCTCAAGACCCGCGACGGTCAGCTCCGCGTGCGGGCGCTCACCCCCACCGCTCCGCTCGGCGCCTTCTCGATCGCCGACGCGGGCTCGTCGATCAGGGCGGCGCTCGTCGAGCACGCCCAGGACGCGGTCTTCGACAACTGGCTCATGAGCCGCGAGTCGAGCGCGCTGCAGTGGACGACATGCCGGCGCGATTGGCTGCCTGCTGTAGGCCCACTCGAGCTCACGTCGAGCCTCCCCTTCCTCGCGCTCGCCAGCTAGGCCGGCTCGAAGACCTTCGTCCGGCGTGGGCGGACGAACACGCTGCGGCCGGGTGCCAGCTCCAGCCGCTCCGCCTCGTCACGCGTGACCTGGGCCCAGACGTCTCGACCGTCCTCGAGCACGAGCTCGACGCGCACCTCGAAGCCGAGGTGGACGACGCGCTCGACCGTGCCGGCGGTCGTGCTCCCGTTCCCAGCGCTCGAGAGCTCGAGGTCGTGCGGCCGCACGAAGGACTCGCCGAGACGGTTGACCGGCCCGACGAAGCCCATCACGAACTCGTTCGCGGGCTCGTCGTAGAGCTCGCGTGGCCCGCCGGCCTGCTCGATCTGGCCGTGGTTCATGAGCACGATCTGGTCGGAGATCTCCATCGCCTCCTCCTGGTCGTGCGTGACGAAGATCGTGGTCACGTGCATCTCGTCGTGCAGGCGGCGGAGCCACGCTCGGAGGTCCTTGCGGACGCGGGCGTCGAGCGCGCCGAACGGCTCGTCGAGGAGGAGCACGTTCGGCTCGACGGCGAGCGCGCGGGCGAGCGCCATCCGCTGGCGCTGGCCGCCGGACAGCTGCGCGGGATAGTGGTCGGCCCAGCCGGCGATCTGGACGAGCTCGAGCAGCTCGTCGACGCGCCTGCGGATCTCGGCGCGTGGACGCTTGCGCACCTTGAGCCCGAAGGCGACGTTCTCGCGCACGGTCATGTGCTTGAACGGGGCGTAGTGCTGGAAGACGAAGCCCACGCCGCGCTTCTGCGCCGCCTGGCGGGTGACGTCCACGCCGTCGAGCTCGACCGTGCCCGACTCAGGGCGCTCGAGACCCGCGATCACGCGCAGCAGCGTGGACTTGCCGCTGCCGCTCGGGCCGAGCAGCGCCGTCAGCGAGCCCGACGGCACCTCGATCGAGGCTTCGTCGAGGGCGACGAACTCACCGAACCGCTTCGTGACCGACCGGGCGACGATCGCCATCAGCGCACCTCCTCGTTCGGCTTGAACAGCGTCATGGCGACGAGCGTCGAGATCGCGAGCATGGCGAGCACGACCGAGGCCGCATACGCGCCGACGTAGTCGAAGCTCTGGTAGCGCTCCTCGACGTGCAACGTCAGCGTCTCGGTCTTGCCGACGATGTGCCCCGAGACGACGCTGACCGCGCCGAACTCGCCGAGCGCCCGCGCAGTCGTCAGGACGACGCCGTAGGCGATCGCCCAGCGGATCGACGGCAGCGTGACACGCCGGAAGGTCTGCCACGAGGAAGCGCCAAGCGTCGCCGCCGCCTGCTCCTGCTCGGTGCCGATCTCGCGGAGCACCGGAACGACCTCGCGCACGACGAACGGCAGTGAGACGAAGATCGTGACGAGGATCATCCCGGGCAGCGCGAACACGACCTGGATCCCGTGCTCCGCCAGCCAGCTCCCGAACCAGCCGGTGCGGCTGTAGAGGAGCAGGAACGCCAGCCCGACGACGACCGGCGACAGCGCGAGCGGCAGGTCGACGAGCGCGTTCATCACGCCCTTGCCCGGGAAGCGCTGCCGCACGATCGCGAGCGCACAGATCACGCCGAAGATCGTGTTCGCGGGCACCGCGATCGCCGCGATCAGGACGGTCAGGTAGAAGGCGTGCCTGGCCGCGGGCGTCGTGACCGCTTCCCAGGCCGGGCCGAGCCCGTGCTCGAAGGCCCGGAAGAAGACGAGCCCGACCGGCGCCGCGAGCACGACGAGCAGGTACGAGAGCCCGACGATCCTCAACGGCCATCTACGCACGGTCGTGCCTCGTCGCCCAGCGCCGCAGCCCGCCGATCCCGAGCAGAACCGCGAACGTGATCACGAGGATCACGACCGAGACCGCCGCCGCGCCGGCCGGGTCGCCGCTCTCGATCCGCCCGAAGATGAAGACCGACGCGACCTCGGTCTTGAACGGCAGGTTGCCCGAGATGAGGACGATCGACCCGAACTCCCCGATCGCCCGCGCGAAGGCGAGCGCGACCCCGGACAGGATCGCCGGAAACAGGTTCGGGAAGATGATGTGGCGAAACGTCCGGACCGGGCCGGCGCCCAGGGACGCGGCCGCCTCCTCCATCTCGCGGTCGAGCTCGATCAGCACGGGCTGCACGGTGCGGATCACGAACGGCAAGGTCACGAAGAGCAACGCGAGCAGGACCGCCGTGCGCGAGAACGCGATGTTCACCCCGACCGGCCCGTTCGGCCCGTAGAGGGAGAGCAGCGTCAGGCCGGCGACGATCGTCGGGAGCGCGAACGGGAGGTCGATGATCGCGTTCACGACGCCCTGGCCTGGGAACGAGTCGCGGATCAGGATCCAGGCGACGATCGTCCCCATCACGGCGTTGATCACGCAGACCGCGACCGAGACGACGAGCGTCAGCTTCAGCGCCGCGATCGCCTGCGGGTCGGAGACGGCCTCCCAGAACCCCGTTCTGCCCCTCTTCCCCGCCTGCCATACGAGCGCGGCGAGCGGGAGCAGGACGATCAGGCTCAGGTAGGCGGTCGCCAGCCCGACGGAGAGCCCAGGCCCAGAGCTGCGGGCCGCCGTGGGCCTGGGAAGAGCCTCGGCGCGAGAGGTCAGCTCAGCCGCCCTTCTTGCGCTGGATCTTCGTCACGATCCCGCTGCGCGAGTCGAAGAACTGCTTGTCGACCTTCGGCCAGCCGCCGAGCCACTGGATCGAGAACACGCCCGGCGGATAGGGGAAGCTGAACCCCTTGGCCGCACTACGCAGCACCGGCCGGTAGCCGTTCTGGGCAAAGATCACCTGGGCCGGCTTCGTGCGCAGGAAGTTCACGAACGCGCGGGCCGTGGCCTTGTTGGAGCTCGTCTTGACGACGGCGATCGGATTCGCGATCTGAATCGTCGACTTCGGCATCACGAAGTCGATGGGCTGGTCGTGCTGCTGGGCGAAGATCGCCTCGTTCTCGTAGGAGAGGAGGACGTCGCCGCGGCCGGCAAGGAACGTCTGCAGCGCCTCGCGTGCGCTCTTGTCCTGTGAGACGACGTGGTCGTACAGCTTGGTCAGGTACTGCACGGACTTGGCGTGCGACTTGCCGAGCTTGCGCTGCGCCCCGTAAGCCGCGATCACGTCCCACTTGGCGCCACCCGAGGTCTGGACGTTCGGCACGAGGACGTCCACGCCGGGCTTGACGAGGTCGTTCCACGTGCGGATGTGCTTCGGGTTGCCCTTGCGCACGACGAAGACGACGACGGAACGCGTGACGATTCCGTGGTACGGCTCCTTCTTCCAGGACTTCGCGACGAGGCCCGCCCTGACGAGCGAGGTCATGTCCGGCTCGAGCGAGAACTCGACGACGTCGGCCTTGAGGCCGGCGATCACGGCGCGGGCCTGCTCGCCCGAGGCGCCGTAAGACTGCTGGAACGAGGTGCCTCTGCCGGCGCTCGTGCCGGTGAACGCGGGAATCAGCTTCGTGTACGCGTCGCGCGGCGTCGAGTAGGCGACGAGGCTGATCGTGCCGCTCGACGAGCGGGCCGAGGCGGACGCTGCGACGAGCATCGCGGCTACGAGACAGGCTCCAGCAAGTCTTATAGACGTCATGAAAGCTCCTTATTAGTCGATAATGTTTACTAGATTAGTAGGGATAGTTGGCAACAACCCTATTCACCGATTCGGCCGCCCGTCAAACGGGAACCGGCGACAATGCCGCCGTGTGGGTCTCGCGGCGCACCGACTACGCGACGAGAGCGCTCCTGGCGCTCGCCCTCGACGGTGAGGAATCGATGAAGCTCGAAGAGCTCGCGAAGCGGACCGGCGCCCCCCAGTCCGTCCTCGAGCAGGTGATGCCGGTCCTGCGCTCGGCCGGGATCGTCCGGTCGGAGCGCGGGCCGGCCGGGGGTTACCGGCTGAACAAGCCACCGGAGGAGATCACGCTCGAGCGGGTCGTTCGCCTCTTCCAGGGCCAGCTCGCGCCGATCGGGTACGCGACGCGCCGTTCTCCGGACCCGGCGCCGAGGTTCGTCGCCGACTCACTCCGGGGCGCGTGGAGCGAGGTGCGCGACGCGACGATCGACGTCCTCGAGCGGACGACGTTCGCCGACCTCGCCAGGCAGGCCGGCGGGCGGTGGCGCGACGACTCGTCCGAGCTCGTTCCCTAGGTCTCGGGGGCTGCACGCGCCTGGATCACGCGAACCTGCGTGAGCACCGCGCCCGCCGCGCCGGCGACGAGCACCAGCGGCACGAGGATCTCGTAGTGCGGGACCTCCAGCAGCCGGATCCCGCTCGCCAGGAGCACCGTTCCCAGCCCCACGCGCAACGCGCCGTCGGGCACACGGACCGCGAACTTGCTCGCGAACAGCACTCCGGGGATCGAGCCGAGCAGGAGCCAGAACATCGCGTGCAAGTCGACGTTTCCGTGGACGAGGTGACTGAACCCGGCCACCCAGAGCAGCGCGGCGGCATGGAAGATGTCCGTCCCGACGATCTTCGCGGCGGTCAGCGGGAAGACGAGCAGCATCACGAGGCCGAAGAACGTGCCGCTGCCGACCGACGTCAGGCCGACGACGAAGCCTCCGCTCGCGCCGAGCGCGACGCAGATGGCGCGATCGCGGTTCCCGAGCAGAAAGGGCGCGTCCGAGGGCTTGACGCCGCGTTTCACGAAGGTCTTGGCGAGGAAACCGAGCCCTCCGAGGATCAGCGCGGCCCCGATCACCTTCGCCATGGCGTCTCCGACGCCGTCCCCGTAGTGGTGCTCGATCCAGGTCGCGACCTCGACGCCCACGAGCGAGAGCGGCGCCGAGCCCAGGAACATCCAGAACACGATCCGCGCGTGGACGGTCCCGAGCTTGCGGTGCCGGACCGCGCCGAACGACTTGAAAACGGCTCCGTGCAGGATGTCGGTGCCGACCGCGAGCGTCGGCTTGAAGCCGAAGAAGAGGATGAGGATGGGCGTCATCAGCGAGCCGCCGCCCATCCCCGTGAGCCCGACGAGCGCGCCGATCAGGAGGCCCGTGAGCGTGAACTGCCAGGTCACTTGTAGGCGTCTATCAACACCTCGGCGACCTCGGGTCGCGAGAACTCGACCGGTGGGAGCTCACCGGCCTGGAGCAGCTCCCGGACCTTCGTCCCCGAGAGGAACACATGGTCGTCGCCGCCGTGCGGGCACGTCTTCGGCGTCGCCATCGAGCCGCACACCTTGCACCAGAAGGCGTGCTCGAAGAACATCGGCTCGATCCCGAGCTCGTGCGGCTCGAAGTCGTCGAAGATGAGCTGCGCGTCGTAGGTGCCGTAGTAGTCGCCGACGCCGGCGTGGTCGCGGCCGACGATGAAGTGCGAGCAACCGAAGTTCTTGCGGCAGATCGCGTGCCAGATCGCCTCGCGCGGGCCCGCGTAGCGCATCGCGGCCGGGAAGGCCGAGACGACGACGCGGTCGGCAGGGTAGTACTTGTCGACGAGCACCCGGTAGCACTCGACGCGCGTCGCAGCCGGCACGTCGTCCGACTTCGTCTCGCCGACGAGTGGGTGGATGAGCAGGCCGTCGACGGTCTCGAGCGCGCCCTTGGTCAGGTACTCGTGCGCGCGGTGGATCGGATTGCGGGTCTGGAAGCCGACGACGCGTTTCCAGCCACGGTCGGCGAACTCCGCCCTCGTCTCCACCGGGTCCTTTGCCAGCTCGGGGAAGGACGGCTCGGGACGGTCGAACACCGTGACCTTGCCCGCGAGGTACAGCGGGTGCTGCGCATAGAGCCGAGCGACTCCTGGATGCGCCTCCTCGGTTGTGCGGAAGCAGTTCTCGGCCTCGCGATCCTTGTCGTACTCATAGACCTCGTCGACCTCGAGCACGGCCAGCGGGCGGCCGTCTTCGTCCACGAGCGCGACGCGATCGCCTTCGGGCGCAGCCTCGACGGCGAGACAGACGGGCAGCGCCCACGGGAGCCCGTTCGCGAGGTGCATGTCCTCGACGACGCGCTCGTAGTCCTCGCGGCCCATGAAGCCCTCGAGAGGCGACAGCGCGCCCGACGCGAGCATGTCCAGGTCGGACACCTCGCGCGAGGTCAGCGGGATCGTCTGGAGCGACGCGAGACCGTCCGGCCGCTCGCCGGTCCGGTCGACCAGCGTTCCGCCGTGCGGCTCGATCAGCCCGGCAGTGGCGACGACGTTCACGCCGGCACCTCTTCCTTGACCAGGCCCAGCTCGGCCAGCTTGCCGAGGATCTGCTCCGCGCTCTCCTCGGCGCTCAACGCCTCGGTGTCGACGACGATCTCAGGATTCGAGGGCTCCTCGTATGGGTCGGAGACGCCCGTGAACTCCTTGATCTCGCCCTTGAACGCCTTCTCGTAGAGGCCCTTCACATCGCGTCGCGCGCACTCGTCGACCGACGCTTTCACGTACACCTCGACGAACGTCCCGACCTGCTCGATCATCTCGCGGGCCGCGCGCCGAGTGGCCTCGTACGGAGAGATGGCCGCGGTGATGACCGCCCCGCCCTGGCGCGTCAGCCGCGAGGCGACCCATCCCACTCGATCGATGTGCGTGTCGCGGTCCTCCTTCGAGAACCCGAGCTCCTTCGAGAGGTGCGTCCGCACGTTGTCGCCGTCCAGGTACTCGACGACGAGCCCGCGCCGGTCGAGCTCGGGCCCGACGAGGTGGGCGATCGTGGACTTCCCCGATCCGGACAGTCCGGTGAACCAGAGCGTGAAGCCGCCCGGACGGACTCGCTCCGAGTCGGGATGGTCGTGCGCGTAGATGTGGTCGCTCATGTGCCTCCTAGTGGCGTCTCTTCGTGGATCCCGCACTCGAGCTTGTCGGAGCCGGCCCAGCGGCCCGCGCGCTCCTCTTCGTCGTCCGCGATCGGCCGGGTGCAGGGGATGCAGCCGATCGAGCGGTAGCCCGCCTCGTGCAGCGGGTTGTAGGGAATCTCGTTGACCGTGATGTACGCCCAGACGCGCTTTTCGTCCCAATCCGCGAGGGGATGCACCTTCCAGACGTCGTAGCGATCCGACCACTGGAGCTTCGGCGTGTCGACACGGCTCGGCGACTGGTCGCGGCGAATGCCCGAGATCCACGCGTCGTACGGCTCGAGCGCCGCCAGCAGCGGCTCGACCTTGCGGATCTGGCAGCAGCGGTCGGGGTCGCGCTCCCAGAGGTTCGGGCCCTCCTGGCGGTGCTGCTCGGCGACCGTGATGATCGGATTCGAGATCAGGTTCAACCCGTAGCGCTTCACGAGCCGGTCGCGCGTCTCGTACGTCTCGCGGAAGAAGAGCTGCGTGTCGAGCTCGATCACGGGCAGGTCGAGGCCGAGCTCGGAGACCATGTGCACGAGCACCGACGACTGCTTCTGCCACGAGCAGGTGAGGCACAGCCGGTCGCCGTACTCCGCGTACACGTGGCCGAGCAGCTCTTCAGCCGACACCGCCTCCAGGTCGGCAGCGACAGGTCGAAGCCTGTCCCGGCTACGTGGGAGCGTGCTCTTCACTGAGCAGGATCTCCTTGATCGTGTCCGCCCGGAGCCCGAGGCGGAGCGTCTCGAGGGGAATGATCTCCTCCGGCGGGATGTTCCCCAGATTGACCTCGGGGCCCAGGTGCTTGACGAACCACGCCTGCGCGGCCTTCGTCGGCGCCTCGAAGATCAGGTCGCCGACGTCGATCTCGTGCGCGAGCTCGTCGACGAGGCCGGTGCGCAACTCGCCGGTCGGCCGGAAGATACCCGCCGTCCCGGTCTCGCGCGCCTCGGTGATCACCTTCCAGGCGCCCGCCTCGAGCTCCTCCTTGCCCCACTGCACCCACAGGTACGGCGCGTAGTTCACTTCCGCGTCCTTCGAGCCGACCTCGGAAAGCACCGTGAAGTCGCGCGCGAAGTCGGCGATCAGCTCGAGCTTGCGCTCGCGGGGAATCTCGATCGCGCCATCCGAGATCTCGACGTGCGAGAACCGCTGCTCGACGAGCCAGCTCTTGTACTCGTCGAGCTTGCCACGCGCGACGACCGCCTCGAAGAGCGTGCCGCCGCACACGACCGGAGTCTCGAAGGAGCGGTAGAGCGCGATCTTCTTCTCGAGGTTGCGCGTCACGTACGACGTGCCCCAGCCGAGCTTGACGACGTCCACGTAGTCGCCGGCCGTGTCGAACATCCCTTCGATGTCCCGCAGGTTGAGCCCCTTGTCGATGACGTGCGTGAGGCCGGTGTGCCGCGGTTTCGGCGCGCGGGCGGGCAGGTCGAGGAATCCGTCAGAGTCCAGCAACGATCTCCTCCAATCTCTTCGTGGCTTCCGACTGAACGTCGCGGTACATCGAGTTGCCGTGCGAGTCGATCCCGACCCAGAGCGGGCCGAAGTCCTTGACGCGGAACTTCCAGAGGCACTCGGGCATGAGCTCCTCCCAGAAGACCTCTTCGATCTCCTCGATCTGCGTCGTCTCGAGCGCGGCCGCGCCGCCGACGAGCGCGAAGTAGACCATCCCGTGCTTCGCCATCGGCTCGATCGCCTCGTCGGGCAGGCCGCCCTTGCCGGCGATCGCGCGGACGCCGTAGTCGCGGCCGAGCGGCTCCGTGAAGCGCACCATGCGCGCGCTCGTCGTCGTGCCGACGCAGAGCGGCTCGTACTTGCCCGGGCCGAGCTTGCGCACGTTCGGCGCGGTGTGGAGCAGGAAGGCGCCGTTCAGGTCGAGCGGGGGCTCGACGCCCTGGTCGAAGATCCGGATCTGCGTGCGGTCGCGGATCCCGATGATGTGGCCGTCGACGGTGACGAGGTCGCCCGCATGAAGCTTGCGGATGTCCTCCTCTGACGCCGGAAATGTCAGCTTGTGCTCAGCCATCGATTTGTAAAGGGGTCTGACCCCGGGGTTCCGCGGGCGGAGGGGCGTTGCGCCTTCTTGCGGGGTCAGACCCCGTATCGAATGTGTGACGAAAGGTGCGCATTAGTACTCCCGGTCGAACTCGACGTCGCCGTCGGCCGAGACGTGCGCCGAGGCGCGGCGCGCCGCCCAGCACTGGTAGTTGACCGCGACCGGGTTCAGCGTCATGTGCGTGTCCGCGTGCTCGACGTGGCACGAGAGGACGGTCACGTCGCCGCCGAGGCCCATCGGCCCCACGCCGGTCTCGTTCAGGAGCTGGAACAGCTCGCGCTCGAGCTTCGCGACCTCCGGATCGGGGTTCGTCGTTCCCACCGGGCGCGCGATCGCCTCCTTGGCGAGGAACATCGCGTAGTCGGCCGAGCCGCCGATCCCCACGCCCACGATCCCCGGCGGGCACGGCTTGCCGCCCGCGCCGACGATCGACTCGAGCACGAACTGCTTGATCCCCTTCACACCGTCGGCGGGGACGCACATCTTGAGGAAGCTCATGTTCTCGGAGCCCGAGCCCTTGGGGATGCACTTCACGTCGAGGCCGTCCCAGTCGGGCACGAAGTCCCAGTGCACGATCGGCAGGCGGTAACCGGTGTTCGGCCCGGTGTTCTCGCGCGTGATCGTGTGCACGGCGTTCGAGCGCAGCGGCGTGTCGACGGTCGCGCGCTCGGTACCGATCTTCAGCGCCTCGTAGATCTTCGCCGGGTGCAGCGGGAAGTGCTCGCCGACGCGGCACGTGTAGACCGCAATCCCGGTGTCCTGGCAGACGATGTTGTCCTCGGTCTCGGCGACCTGGACGTTCTTGACGATCGTCTCCAGCACGCGCCGGCCGGGGACCGAGGTCTCCCTGTCCTTCGCCTCGGCGAGCGCGTCGCGCAGGTCCTGCGGGATGTCCTTGAGCGCCCAGACGTAGAGGTACGCCGCGGCGTCCTCGACGGCTTGCCGGAGGTCTGTTCCGGCGACGGTGCTCATGCCGCCCTTTCCGCGGCGGACTTACCCGCGCGCCGGCCGAAGACCGTGCACTCGAGCAGGGAGTTGCCCATCATCCGGTTCCGCCCGTGCGTCCCGCCGGCGATCTCGCCGCAGGCATAGAGGCCGTCGAGCGTCGTCTCGGAGTGCTCGTCGATCACGAGGCCCCCGTTCTGGTAGTGGAGGACTGGATAGGTCAGGATCGGCTCCTCGAGCGGGTCGATGCCGCCGGCACGGTACCGGCGGAGCATGTACGGGAGGGAGACGTTCGCGTCGCTTTCCGGTATCCGGGTGGTGTCGAGGTAGACCGCGGGCCGCCCGTCGGGGGTCTCGACGCCACGCCCGGATGCGACCTCGTCGACGATCGCCTGCGAGACCTCGTCGCGCGGGCCGAGCGAATCGGTGAACTCCTCGCGGTCCGCGTTCAGGAGAACCGCGCCGTACGCGCGCGTCGTCTCGGGAATCGAGTAGCCCTGCATCGGCTGCGGCCAGGCGCCGCCGTTCGGGTGGTACTGGAGCGCGTCGTAGTCGCGCGTCTCGGCCCCGAGGTCGATCGCGATCTGCGTCACCTCGCCCGTTGCGCCCGGATGGTTCGTCGTCAGCTCGCCCTGCTCCTCGGCCACGCGATAGCAGCGACCGCCCGCGGCCAGGACGACGGCGCCGGCCTCGATCACGTGCTCGCCGCAGACCGCGCGCCAGCCGTTCTCACGCCGATCGAGCTCGGTCAGCGGCGACTTGGGGAAGACCTGCACCTCGGAGCTCTCGACCCATTCGCGCAGCGCCTTCGTGATCGCGTGGCCAGTCCGGTCGCCCACCTGGAGCAGCCGCTTGCGCGATGAACCGCCACAGCGCGCGAGCCGGTAACCGCCGTTCTCGCGCGTGAACTCGACGCCCAGCTCCTCCAGCCAATGGATCGCGCTCGGCGCCTCGCCGGTCAGCACCTCGACGAGCTTCCGGTCGGCCGTCTCGTGCGAGCTGCGCCAGACGTCTTCGGCGTGCTGCTGGGGAGAGTCGTCGTCGCCGAACGCCGCCTGGATCCCGCCCTGTGCCTTCGCCGAGTTGCACGACTGCACGGCGTCCTTGGCGACGAGCCCGACGCGCGCGCCGGCGCGATCGGCGGAGACCGCCGCCGCCAGGCCGGAGGCGCCGCTGCCGACCACGAGCACGTCGAATTCGAGCGGGGCGGCCACGCGCGCGACTATACCAGCGAAACGCTAATCACACGCATAAGAACTGCTGATAAAGACTCAAGCGATTCCCTACCTGCGCCGATCCTCATCGAATGGCTTTGCGACTGATCTCGCTCCTGGGCTCGCTCGTCCTGCTGGGCTTCCTGGCGACCACGATGGTGCCGAAGCTCACGAAGAGCGACGACGACAGCCCCGCGAGCCCGGCGAACCTGCTCCAGACGGCCGCGCTCATCGTCGAGCGGACGCACCAGATCACGGGCTCGTACCAGGGCGTCTCGGTCCAGGAGGGAAACGGCCTCCGCCTCGCCCAGGCCGACGCGAACGGCTACTGCCTGGAGCTGACGTGGGTCGACCGAACGACCTGGCACCTGCGCGGGCCGGGCGGGCAAGCCGAGAAAGGCGCCTGCTAGCGCGGATCGGGGAGCGCTCGTCCCCCGTGTGAGGGAGGCGTGCTTCACAGCCCCGCTTCACAGTCAGTCACGGGACGATGATGGCGCGAACACGACTGCGGCCGCTCTTCGCGAGCCTCTCTCTGGGCCCGCTTGCCGAGCCCCAGTTCCGGCTTCTCTTTCTCGGGCGCACGATCTCGCTCTTCGGGACCGCGTTTGCTCCGATCGCGCTGGCCTTCGCGGTCATCCACCTGACCGGTTCCCCGTCCGACCTCGGCCTCGTCCTGTCGGCGTACATGCTCGCCCACCTCGTCTTCCTGCTCGCGGGCGGGGTCTGGGCCGACCGGCTTCCCCGGCACCTCGTCATGGTCACGTCCGACCTGCTGAGCGGAGCCGCGCAGGTGATCGCCGCCGGCCTGCTCCTCACCGGCGTCGCCCAGACGTGGCACCTCGTCGTCCTCGGAGCGATCCGGGGCGGCGCCTCGGCCTTCTTCATGCCCGCCTCGACCGGCCTCGTCCCGCAGATCGTGAGCGCGGGCCGCCTCCAGCAGGCGAACGCCCTGCTCAGCCTCTCCAGGAACTCGACGCGAATCGCGGGCGTCGCGATCGCCGGGATTCTCGTCGCGACGATCGGCCCGGGCTGGGCGCTGGCCCTCGACGGCGTCACCTATGCGTGCGGCGCGCTCTTCGTCGGGATGCTCCACGTGCCCCCGGCGGAGCCCGCGGAGGACAGAGAGTTCCTACGCGAGCTCGGCGAGGGCTGGCGCGAGTTCCGGTCCCGCTACTGGCTCTGCGTCACGATCGTCCAGTTCGCGCTGATCAACGCGTACGCGATCGGCGCCTTTCTCGTGCTCGGCCCGTTCGTCGCGGAGGAGCACCTCGGCGGAGCCACTGCCTGGGGCCTGATCCTCGCCGCCGAGGCGGCCGGGATGATCGGAGCCGGCATCGTCGCGCTGCGTTACCGCCCTGAGCGCCCACTGCTCGTCGCCACGATGGCCGTGCTGACGATGGCGCCGCTGCTCGCGCTGCTCGGGCTCGCCGCGCCGCTGGTGGTGATCCTGCCCGCCGCCTTCGTCGCCGGAGTCGGGCTCGAGCTGTACGGAGTCTTCTGGGACACGACGCTCCAGGAGCACATCCCGGAAGAGAAGCTCTCGCGCGTGAGCTCGTACGACGTGCTCGGCTCGTTCGCGCTGATTCCCATCGGAGTCGCAGTGATGGGGCCGATCTCGAACGCGATCGGGGTGGCCGAGACGCTGCTCGGCGCGGCGCTCGTCGTGGTCGTCGCCACGATCGCCGTGATCTCGGTGCCCGACGTCCGGAACCTGCGCAGGCTCCACGTGAGGCCTACGGGCGGACGCGCGCCCCTTCCTCCTCAAGCGCGTACGCGATGGCTTGCTCCAGCGCCAGCTCCCGCCCCTGCCGCCACGCGTCGCTGAAGCGCTCCTCGCCCAACCGCGCGCGCACGACATCGACCGTCTCGGTGTGCGTCGACTGCTCCGCCGGCGCGAGCTCGACGCCGAGGCTCTCCCGCAGCGCCTCCGCGGCGCCCAGCAGCGTCGCGGCCTCCTCGGCGCGCTCGATCAGCGCGAGCACCGCGGCGAGCCCCTCGAAGCAGTAGCCGATCACGTCCTTGAACTCGAGCTCGGCCAGCCGGCGCAGCGCGTCGCGCAGGAGCTCGAGCGAGCGTTCCGGCCGGTGCTCCGAGAGCGCCGAGAAGCCCTGGTTGACGAGCGCCAGCGCCATCCCCTCGCTGTCCTCGAGCGTCTCGAAGAGGCCGTACGCCTGCTCGCTCAGCTCCGACGCCTTCGCATACTCGCCGCGCTCGAGCGCGATCCCGCCGAGATTGCTGACCGCGAGCGCGTGTCCCCGGCGGTCGCCTGACTCCTGATACAGCTCGGCCGCACGCTCGGAGAGCTCGATCGCCCGCACCTGGTCGCCGCGCTCGGCGGCGACGGTTCCCAGCGACAGGAGCGACCGCGCCGTGCCGGATGGATCGCCGAGCTCTTCCGAGAGCGCGAGGCTCTGCTCGAAGAGCGCGGCCGCCCACTCGTAGTCGCCCTGGCGCGTCGCCAGGCTGCCGGCCGCGTGCAGCGCCCGGGCGCGGAGCTCGGGTGGCGCGGCGCGCCCGACGGCCAGAGCGTTCTCGAGCCAGCCGCGACCCTCGGCGAGGAGGCCGCGCACCCACCAGAACTCCCAGAGCGCCGCTGCCAGCCGCAGCCCGAGGCTCGCCTCCTTCGTGTCCAGCGACCAGGTGAGCGCCTCACGCAGGTTGTCGCGCTCCGCGTCCATGCGCGCGAGCCACGCCGCCTGGTCGGACGCGGGCTCGGAGTCGGCGAGCTTGAGGAAGTGCTCCGCGTGGCGCCGCCGGACGTATTCGGACGCCTCGTCTTCGGCCAGCTGCTCGAGCGCGTACTCGCGGATCGTCTCGAGCATGCGCATGCGTTCGCCGTCGCGCTCCAGGAGGCTCTCGTCGATCAGTGTCGCGATCCCGTCGAGCGACGCGTCGCAGACCGCGACCGCAGACTCGAGCGTGAAGCCGCCGCCGAAGACCCCGAGCCGTGCGAACAGCTCCTTCTCGTCGGTTCCGAGCAGGTCGTAGCTCCAGGCGATCGTGTCGCGTAGCGCCTGGTGTCGATCGGGGAGATCACGGGCGCCGTGCCCGCTCAGCTCGAGGCGCTCGTCGAGCAACGCGAGCATCGCCTCGGGCGGCAGGAGCTTCGTGCGAGCCGCCGCCAGCTCGAGCGCGAGCGGGAGATAGTCGAGCCGCGCGCAGATCTCCTCGATCGCAGGGCGGTTCGCTTCCGTGAGCGTGAAACGCGGATCGGCGTTCTGCGCACGGTCGACGAAGAGCGCTACCGCGTCGTTCACGTCGAGCGGGTCGACCGGGTACTCGCGCTCGCCCGAGATGCGAAGCGCGGCCCGGCTCGTGACGAGCAGCGTCAGTCCCGGCACCGACTCGAGCACCTGCGCCACGATCGGCGCCGCCTCGACGATCTGCTCGAAGTTGTCGAGCACGACCAGTGCGCGACGCCCGACGAGCCGCTCGGCCAGGCTCTCGCGCAGAGGCCGCTCGCCGGTCTCCCGGACGCCGAGCGTCTCCGCGATCGCCGGCATCAGCAGCGCCTCGTCGCGGATCGCGTCGAGCGCGACGAAGAAGGCGCCGTCGGTGAAGTCGTCCGCGAGCGCGTTGGCCACTTCGACCGAGAGGCGGGTCTTGCCCGAGCCTCCCGGCCCGGTCAGCGTGATCACGCGGGTGTCGCCTCGCAGCGCTGCGGTGACCTCGTCCTGCTCGCGGCGGCGGCCGACCATCGTGCTCACCGGCACCGGGACGTTGCCCGCGGGGAGCGGCCTGCGCGAGAGCCCCTCGTCCTGGCGCAGGATCGCCTGCTCGAGCTCGCGCAGCTCCGGCCCGGGCTCGAGGCCGAGCTCGTCGTCGAGCGTCTTGCGCGCGGCCTGATACGCCTCGAGCGCGTCGGCCTGCCGCCCCGCGCGATAGAGCGCGAGCATGAGCAGGCCGCGGAGACGTTCCCGCAACGGGCTCTCTGCGATCAACGCCTCGAGCTCGCCGATCACCTGGTCGTGGCGCCCGAGACCGAGGTCGGCCTCGATGCGATTCTCCGTCGCCCCGAGGCGCAGCTCGTCGAGCCGCGCGATCTCGCCCTGGGCGAACGAGTCGTAGCGCAGGTCGGCGAGCGCCGGCCCGCGCCAGAGGGACAACGCCTCGGATAGCTGCTCGGCCGCGTCGACGTAGGCTCGGCGCCCCAGGGCGGAGGCCCCTTCCTCGGCCAGCCGCTCGAAGCGCTCTGCGTCGAGCTCGTCCGTGTCGACCCGAAGCCGGTAGGAGCCGCCCTCGGTCGTCAGCCGGTCGCCGACGATCTTCCGCACCTGTGAGACGTAGACCTGGAGCGTGTTCGCGGCGGTCGCCGGAGCCTTCTCGCCCCAGAGGTCGTCGATCAGCAGATCGGGCGGAACGAGCTCGTTGCGGTGGAGGAGGAGGAGCGCGAGCAGAGCCCGGGGCTTGCGGCCCTTGACCGTGGCGGGCGGGCCCTCGACTTCGACCTCGAGAGGGCCGAGCATGCGGTACTCCATCGGCTACCTCCTTCTCCGACGGATCGTAACGCGAACCTTTCAGGGTTCTTTCAGGGCTTGGTGGGAGCATCCTGCCGCACGAGGAAGACGAGCAGCCTCCAGCCGGTGTGATGGCCGCCAGGCCGGCTGGGGGCTTGACTCGCCGGAGAGGTGGGAGCAGCAATGGATGTGAGAAGCAGTTGGTGGGAAGGGCCGTAGGGCTCAATAGGTAGACCGCAGCAACTCTGAGATTTGGGAAGGGGTCGCCGGGCGCGGATTCGCCTTCGCGCCCGGCCTGCTTGCGGCGGCCTCCGCGACCTCGTCGAGCTCGTTCTCGGGCACGCCTTGGTCGCGGAGGCGTTGATATCCGCCGAGGCGCGCGAGCTCCTGCGTGCGGGCGACCGGGTCGTCCGTTCGGAGCGCCCCGGCGAAGCGCGCGATCTCGGCCGCTGCGACCGGCTCGTTGAAGCGCAGCGCGAGGGGAAGCGTCAGCGCGTTCATCGCGCCGTGGGGAAGGCCGAAGCGCCCGCCGAGTGCCTGCGCCATTGCGTGGCCGAGCCCGAGCCCGGCCGACGCGAGCGCGGCGCCGGCGTGCATCGCACCTTCCAGGAGACGGCGCCTGGCCTCGGGATCCTCCGGGGACTCGACGACCTGCGGGAGCCACTCGCCGATCAGTTCGGCGCCGCCGAGCGCCTCCCGGTCGCCTTCGTCGTTGCGACCCTTGACGTAGAGCGCCTCAGCCGTGTGGGCCAGCGCGTTCATCGACGTGCCGACGGTTTCCGGGCGTGGGAGGCCGAGGGTGAGCTCAGGCTCGTAGACGATCCCGGCGAGCAGCCCTCCTCCACCGCCGCCTCGCATCCGGCGGCCGGGGTCGCGGATCCCGAAGGTCGGAGTCCACTCCGCTCCCGAGTAGGTCGTGGGGACGGACACGACCGGGAGCCCGGTCTCGACGGAGATCGCCTTGGCGAGGTCGATCGTGCTGCCGCCGCCGATCGCGAGCAGCGCGTCGGCGCCATCGGCGGCAGTGGCGGCCTCGGTGATCCGGTCGGAAGGCGTCTCACGCCACTCGCCGGCAACTGCCACCGGCGCCTCCCAGCGCTGGCTCGCGACGAGGAACGGCCGCTCGACGCCGAGCTCGCTCAGCAGGCCGGGAAGCTCGTCGAGCCCCCAGCGGACCTTCACAGACGGTCTCGCGCGAACTCGACGAAGGCGTCGGCGACGCGGGTCGAGACGCGGCCGGCCGCCCGCACGAGCGAGATCTCGCGCGCCGGCTCGAGCCCGCGCACGCGAGCTTCGGCGAGCGTGCCCTCCTTCAGCTCGCGCTCGACCGCGGTCTTCGAGATGAACGTCACGCCGTGACCGGCCTCCACCGCGCTCTTGACCGACTCCTGGAGGCCGAGCTCCAGCCGGACGTCGAGGTCGCGCAGGCGCGTCCCCGCCTCGCGCAGCTCGTCCTCGATCACCTGCCGCACGCCTGCGCCCTCCTGCATCGCGATCAGCGGCTCGCCGCGGAGGTCGTCGAGCGAGATCGTCTTCCCGGCGAACCGGTGCTCGGACGGGCAGACGAGAACGACCTCGTCGCGGAAGAACGGCTCGTACGCGACGGAACGGTTACGCGGGGTCGCTCCGACCACGCCCAGCTCCAGGTCGCGGCGGGCGACCTGGTCGACGATCGTCTGCGTGTCGGAGATCGTGAGGTCGACCGTGACCTCGGGGTTCGCCTCGGCGAACTCGCACAACAGCACCGGGACCACCGTCCCGCCGGGCCCGGTCGAGGCACCCATCGCGAGCTGCCCACGCAGTAGGCCTTCGGCCTCGCCGGCCACGTCGTCGAGAAGCTGCCGCTCGAGCGTGAGCAGGCGCTGGGCGCTGCGGTAGAGGCGGTTGCCCGCCTCGGTCGGCTCGACACGTCGCCCCGATCGGTCGAGAAGCTGCTGCCCGACCCTCTGCTCGAGCGAGCGGATCTGCTGGCTCACCGCCGGTTGCGTGACCCCGAGCCGCTCAGCCGCCTCGGAGAAGCTCTTGCGCTCGACCACCGCGCAGAAGGCAGCGAGCTGCCTCGTGTCCATAAGAACAACTTATAGCGAACGTCACGGATTCATGCCCATCGACGGGCCCATGTCCTTGCCCGGGTCGGTCAGCCCCGGGACGCTGTCCGGCGCGAACGCGATCCAGAGGCCGAGCGCGATGAACGCGACCGCCAGGACGCGCGTCAGGCGCATCCCCCAGGGCAGGACCTTCTCCGCGAAGATGATCCCGGCGATCACGGCCATCCAGACGAGGCTCATCACACCGAGGCTGAAGAGGACGATCATCAGCCCCCAGCAGCAGCCGACGCAGTAGAGGCCGTGCACGAAACCCATGCGGACGGCCCCGCCCGGCCCGTCGTGCCAGCTGTGGAGCATGAAGTGCAGCGGGCTCCGGCAGTGGCGCAGGCAGACGTCCTTGATCGGCGTTAGCTGGTAGAGGCCGGCGACGACGATCGCCCCTCCGGCCACGTAGGGGCCCGCGCGGTCCCACGACAACACGCCGCCGTCGATCGCGTCGACGACGCGGAAGAGCCCGTACGCGACTAGGCCGTACGCCGTCCAGGCGAGCAGATAGCCGGCGAGGAAGATCCACGTCGGCACGTGCACCGCCTGGTCGCGCCGCGCGCGCTCCTTCGTGACACGGGCGAACGTAAGCACCATCGGCGCCACCGACGGCAGCATCATCGCGGCCATCATCGTCACCCAGATCCCGAGGAACCAGCCGAGACCGCCGAGGTCGGTGCCCGGGCCTGCGTCCATCCCGCGCATGCGGTCGAAGACGATGATCCAGGCGACGAGCGTCAGCCCGAGCAGCACGGCGGCGACCCCGGCCGGGCTCAGGCGCAGCGGAGAGCGTTCGACCGACGCGACGTCCATCCGCAACAATTAGAACCTCGTGACCTTGACAATGCAAGGGAGCGAGAACCTCGCCGAGCAATTCTCGCGGCTCGCACAGGAGACGCCCGACCGCCGGCGCGTCGACCTGGAGCTGCGGATGCTCGACGTCCTGCTTGCGGGATTCTTCCTGCTGATCTCGCTTCCGCTGACGATCCCGATCGCACTCGCGAACCTCTTCACCTCCGGGCGGCCGGTCTTCTACCGGGGCGAGCGCGTCGGACGCGGCGGCCGCGTGTTCACGATGACGAAGTTCCGCACGCTGAGGCCGGGAGCCGAGTCCAGGCTCGGCCATCAGCTCGGTGCGGCCCTCGTCGACGCGACCGAGGCGGAGGTGACGAAGGTCGGCCGCTGGCTGCGCGCGACCCAGCTCGACGAGATCCCGCAGTTCTGGAACGTGCTCAAGGGCGACATGAGCCTCGTCGGGCCGCGTCCGATCCGGCCGCGCTTCTTCGAGGAGCTCGCGGCCGAGCTGCCCGCGTACTGGCAGCGCCTCGTGGTGCGGCCCGGGCTGACCGGGTTCGCCCAGGTGCGGCGCGGCTACGAGACGTCGATGGCCGAGAAGCTCGCGCACGACATGGAGTGGGTCGCTGACCGCTCCGTCCGCCTGTACCTGCGCACGCTCGGCGCGACCGCCTGGCGCATCCTCAGACAGCTACTGCACGTCTGACTCGTCAGCGCCGACGGCGAGCACGACCTTGCCGCGCTTCCCGCGGGCTGCGAGTCGATCGAACGCCGCCTCGGCCTCCCTGAGCGGAAAGACGGAGTCGACCTCCACGCGAAGCTCGCCTGCGTCCACGAGCGCTGTCAACTCCGTCAGCTGCTCGTGGTCGGGCTTGACGATGAAGTAGGTCGCGCCCGGTGTCTCGTCTGCGATCGTGACCACGCGCTCGCCTGCGGGGAGCTCGCCGCCACGAGTGTCGAAGACCAAGTCGACCGGCCCGCTCTCCACGACCGTTGCGCCGGCGTGTCGCGCGAGCTGGACGGCGATGTGCCCGACCCCGCCCGAAGCGCCCGTGATCAGCACCCGTTCGCCTCGGGCGAGTCGCCCGTGCACGAACAGCGCTTGCCAGGCAGTCAGCCCGCCCATCGGCAGAGCTGCCGCCTCGACGTGGCTCAGCCGCGAGGACTTCGGTGCAAGCACCTCCGCCGGGACGGCGGCGTACTCGGCAGCCACGCCGTCGCGAGCGAAGGGGGTGAGCGCATAGACCTCGTCGCCGCTGTCGACGACAACGCCCGAAAGCTCATACGACGGAATCGCCGGCAGTCGATCGACCGGCCACTCCAGCTCGCCACGCGTGATCGCGGCCGCATGCACGCGGACGAGCACCTCGCCCGGATTCGGCGACGGCGTCTCGATCTCCTCGACCTTCAAGCCGCCGTGGTGCAGCCGTGCCGCCAGCACACTGCTCCTCTGCTGCCGCTGTTGGACTTCGTTCCTCAGGAGATCTTGCCATCTCGCACCTCCTGCTCGGAGACGTCGCCTGTGCGAGGGCTCTCTCACCCGAACCTCGGAGCGACCTGATCTGCACCCTCCCTACTTGAAGGCCCAAGGAGCGGGATGGAGCGTTCATGGAGCGGAGCGGTCGGTCGATCCCGTGACCTCTCTGCCACGGAGCGAATCGGCGGTCAGTGACGGCGGGCATCGACAGCCGTAGCTCGGGTCGACAGACGCGTCCTCTGTGCCGAGCGTTTGCGCTTCGTCCACTCAGCCTGCCGGCGGTGCGCTTCCGCGTTGACCTTCGGCGATCCTGACGCGATGCGGGCTGGCAAGGCGTGAGGCGGCTGTGCGGCGCT
>DATBGG010000044.1:0-5374 GCA_036558065.1 Gaiellaceae bacterium
TTCGCCCGCCGGCAGGTTGGCAGCCGACCAACCGCCGGGCTAGCCATCCTTTGGTGTCGCGCTTCGGGCGATTGGCTCTCCCTAGGCGCCGAGCCCGTTTTCTGACGCCGCTACCCGAGCCACGGGCCGAGCCCGGAGCGACGCGCCTCACTGTGGTTTAGGCAGCGAGAGCGAGTGCGTTTGTGTTCTTCGCACTTGCGTTTTGTCCCGGTTGTTTTACGAGGCCGACCGGGGACCTCGGCTTGCAGCTCAACCGGAGAATCGACCACGTCGAAACCTGATCGCCCCCGTATGTTGCCCCTATTGTAGCCGCGTGTTCCTCGTTCTCTTCGACGTCGACAAGACACTCTTCATGACGAGCGACCCGCTGATGGGGCGGGCGACGACGGATGCGATCGAGACGGTCTGGAGCCTGAAGCTGCCCGGCGACGCGATTCGCGGCGTGAACCACCCGGGACAGACCGCCATGCGCATCACGCGCGAGATCCTGCGCGCGGACGGGCTGAGCGACGACGAGATCGACCCGCTCCTCGGCCGGTGGTGCGAGGAGGTGTCGAAGCGCTACCTCGAGCTCTTGGCCGATGCGGACACGTCCCACTGGGCCGCAGCCGAGGGCGCCGCCGAGGCGCTTCCTCAGATCGAGCGCCGCGCGCTCCTCACCGGGAACCCGGAGCCGGTCGCGAGAGCTCGAATGGAGCGGATCGGCCTTGCGGAGCTCTTTCCGCCCGGACAAGGAGCGTTCGGCTGCGAAGCGGAAGACCGCGCCGAGCTGATCGCGATCGCCCGCCACAGGGCCGGTAACTGGCCTGCCGAGCTGACAGTGGCCGTCGGTGACACGGAGGCGGATATCGACGGCGCCCGCAGAGCAGGCATCCACGTGATCGGCTTTGGCGCCGAGCTCGAAGCTGCGGACGCAGTGATCGAGCGCATGGACGAGCTGCCCGCCGCGCTTGAACTCCTCGGCGCCTGAGCCTATGGTCAGGGCGGTCTCCAGGAGGCGGCTCATGGCTTCTCGGCAGACTGCGGCGTCCAAGCTCTTCGCGACACGCGGCCGGAAGATCGCGGCGGGCGCCAGCGCCGCCTTCATCGCGAGCATCGGAGCAGGGCTCGGCGCGCGGGCGCTCACGCAGGCGGAAAGTGCCACGAAGAAGGTGATCGGCGGCTCCAGCGCGCCGATCCAGATCAGCATCGCCAAGCCCGGGACGTTCGACGCGGGTCACCCCTACTCGCCGTACTTCGTGATTCCCAAGAGCGAGCTCGCGAGCCCCGACCGGGCCGACCCGGCCGAGCTGACCGGCAGCGAGCCTTTCGGATTCGACTTCGCCCGACGCCACGGCGGTGTCGCCGGCAGCGCGCAGATCGTCCGCCTCCAACTCCGCGCGAAGGGCGACGAGCCGGTCACCATCAACGCGATCAAGGCGCACGTGATCGATCGCAAGCCGCCGCTCGACGGGTGGTACGTCGCATCGCCCGGATGTGGCGGCCTGACCGTGCGTACCGCGACCGTGGATCTCGACGCGCCGGATCCGGTCGTTCAGGTGCTCGACGACACCGGTACGCCGTTGAAGAACACAACGCTCTTCGTGACCCGCACGAACATCGAGCTGATCGAGCTGCAGGCGTCCACCGAGAAGTCGATGGTCGACTGGAACCTCGAGCTCTTCTACTCCGGTCCGAAAGGCGACGGATCGGTCACTGTCGACGACGGCGGAAAGCCGTTCCGGGTCACGACCGAGAGCGGGAGCGACGGCTACGAGCCCGTCAGCGCGACGCAGGTCAAGCGCGAGCACGCCTGGGACGCCAACGGCATCGTCGCCTGTTAACGACGCGACTTGAGCGCGCGCTCGATCTGACGGTCTGACTCGCGCTTCGCAATCTCGCGCCGCTTGTCGCGCTGTTCCTTGCCCTTGGCGAGCGCGAGCTCGACCTTGACACGGCCGTTCTTGAAGTAGAGCCGCACAGGCACGAGCGTCAGCCCCTTCTCGCGGACCTTGCCGTAGAGCGAGTCGAGCTCCCGCCGGTGCAGGAGGAGCTTGCGGTCCCGCTCCGGCTCGTGGTTCTGGACGCCGGCCTGATCGTACGGGTCGATGTGCGCTCCGACGAGCCAGGCTTCGCCGTCCCGCACGTCCGCGTAGGCCTGCTGCAGGCTGACGCGCCCCTCCCTGAGGGACTTGACCTCGCTTCCCGTCAGGACGAGACCGGCCTCGAGACGTTCGAGGAACTGGTAGTCGAACCGGGCCTTGCGGTTCTCCGCGATCGGCTTTTCGCCTGGCATGCGTCGATTGTAGGTTCGGGGTTCGCGTCGCATCTGCCACCATGCCGGGAGATGAGGCAGCGACTGACCTGGCTCTCCACGGCTCCGCTGATGGTCGGCGGGCTGCTCGCGGGGCATCTGCTCGGCTACCGGCTCGCGATCTCCGATCCCCACGCCCGCGCCGATGCGCTCGCGCAGAGCGGGCACTCCTACTTCAGGTTCGTCCCGCTCGCGCTCGTGGTCAGCCTCACGGTCCTCCTCATCGGGCTCGCGCTCCAGGCTCTCGCGGGCTTCCGCGGGCACCCGCGCCGCGCGGCCACGTCGCCGCTGATCGTCCTCCTGCCGCCGATCGCGTACGTGACCCAGGAGATCGTCGAGCGGTTTGCCCACAACGGGCACGTGCCGTGGACGCTCCCGGTGCAGCCCGCGTTCCTCGTCGGGCTCGCCCTGCAGCTTCCGTTTGCGCTGGCCGCGCTGCTTCTCGCCTGGTTGCTGGACTCCGCGGCTCGCGCCGTCGGCCGTGCGCTCAGCGGCGCGCCGCGCCTCGAGTTTCCGATTCTCGTTCCCCAGCCCGTGCGTGTCGCCGCCGTACCGCGCCCGGCCGGCCTCGCCCGGGGCTACGGAGAGCGCGCGCCGCCCCTTCGCTAGACGTTGGTACTCGTCTAGCGAAGGAGTGACTTGAAGAGAACCTGGTTCGCGATAGCAGTCGTCCTGACTGCCTTGACGGCGGTCCCGTCCGCCTACGCGCACGCGATCCTCCAGCAGACGACGCCGAGCAACAACTCGGTCACCCGGACGAGCCCGTCGACCGTCACCCTCGGGTTCAACGAGCCCGTCGAGACCGCGTTCGGCTCGATCCGCGTCTACGACTGCGGGGGTGGGCGGGTTGACTCCGGAAAGATCGCCAGGCCGGGCAGCGACTCGGTTGCCGTGACGATCGACCGCAAGCTCACCCAGGGCACGTACACCGTGACCTGGCGGGTGATCTCTGCCGACTCGCATCCGGTCTCGGGCGCGTTCGTCTTCAACGTCAAGAAGGCGAACGCGAGCGGCTCGTGCAAACAGGTCTTCAACGCGAAGACACCTCGCACGGTCGATGCGCTCTTCAAGTTCATGCGAGCCCTCGACTTCGCGCTCATCCTGCTCGTCGTCGGGGGAGCCGTCGTGCTGATGCTCGCCCTTCGCTCCGCGGCACCCGAGCTTCGCTCTCGCCTCTACCGAATCCTCGCGGGCCTGTCCTTCGGGCTCGTCTTCGTCGGGGCGATGTGCATCGTGCTCCAGGGCGCAGTCGCAGGAGGCTTCGGCCTGACCGAGGCTTTTCGCTGGGACACCGTCGACTCGGTGCTCCACACGAGGTTCGGGCGGGCCTTCCTGTGGCAGATCGGGATCGCGGTCGTGGTCGGCGCCCTCGCGCTGCTCGCGAGCCGGTCGTGGAAGCTCGCGGGCCTGCCGCTCTTTGCCGTCCTCCTCCTGCTGACCGTCGCGTCAGCAGGGCATGGGCGGACGAGCGGGCCGATCGCGTTCCTCGCGGACCTCGTGCACCTCGCGGCCGCATCCTGCTGGGTCGGCGGACTCGCGTTCTCCGTGCTCGCCCTGCTGCTCGCGGGGTCGGATCGCTGGCCGCTCGCCTCCCGGGCGGTTCCCCGCTTCTCGATCCTCGCCGTCGTCTCGGTGATCGCCCTGATCGCCGCGGGGAGCCTGCGCGGATACGAGGAGGTGAATGCGTTCCACGGCCTGTGGGACACGACCTACGGCCTGCTTCTGCTGGCCAAGATCGCCCTCGTACTGCCGCTGCTCGGGCTCGGCGCCTACAACAACCGCTATGCGGTGCCGCGCTTGAAGAAGCAGATCGCCTCCGCGATCGAGCAGCGCCGTTTCCTGCGCGCGGCAGGAGCGGAGCTCGCGATCATGGCGGTCATCATCGGCGTCACGGCAGTGCTCGTCTCCGAGCCGCCGGCGAAAGCTTCGATCACCGCACAGTCGAAGTACGTGACCGACACCGTCCCGCTCGGGCCGCTGGAGCTGAACTACATCGTCGAGCCGGCCAGGACCGGGCCGAACTCAATCCATCTCTACTTCTACAAGCCGAAAAGCGGCTTTCCGGCGAACGTCGACGACGCGAAGGTGTCGGCAACGCTGCCGAGCAAGGACCTCGGGCCCCTCCGCATCAAGCTGACGAGGATCGTCCCCAGCCATTACACGACCCCGAATGCGGTGTTTCCTCTTCCGGGCGACTGGCAGATGACGATCGAGGTGCGGCGCGGCGAGTTCGAGGCGTTTACGCAAACAGTCACAGTCCCCATACGAAAGGGTTGAGATGAAAATCCGCACGATTCTCGTTGCGACCGCGTCGATCGCGTTGCTCGTGACCCCCGCCGCCGCGGCCCACGTCACGCTCCATCCGGACAAGGTTCCCGCGGACAGCTTCCAGCGCTTCTCGTTCCAGGTACCCGTCGAGAAAGACATACCGACGACGAAGCTGAAGGTGCAGATTCCGACCGGCGTGATCTTCGTGAGCGTCGAGCCGAAGCCAGGCTGGACATACAAGACGACTACAACAAAGGTCTCGCCCCCCATCTCGATGGAAGGCGAGCAGATCACGGAGCGCACAGCGACCATCGAATGGTCGGGCGGCAGCATCAAGCCCGGCGAGTTCGACGAGTTCGTGATCAGCGCGCACGTCCCGGACGAGGCTGGCAAGACGCTCGTCTTCCCTGCGCTCCAGACGTACGCCGACGGGAGCGTCGTGCGCTGGATCGGCGCACTGACTGCGGACGAGCCGGCTCCGCACGTCGCGCTGGAGGCCGCCGAGTCGGAGAACGCAAGCGAGACGACGACGACCGCCGCAGCATCCTCCTCCACGACTGACGACAGCGACAGCAACACGGCGCTCTGGATCGCGATCATCGCCCTGATCGTGGGCGGAGTGGCCCTCGTTCTCGGAGGGCTTCGCTGGCGACGCGCGTAGGAAGGCTCCTCGCAGTCGCGCTCGCGGCTGCCGTCCTGGCTCCCGGTGCCGAGGCTCACTTCGGCACCGGGAAGCTGGGCTACCGCTCGACGATCAAGAAGATCGAGCCCCGAATGCCCGGCCTTCGCTTCAAGATCCTCTACGGCGACGAC
>DATBGG010000045.1:0-5387 GCA_036558065.1 Gaiellaceae bacterium
TCCTCTGCGATGCGCGCCTGGTCGGCGTCGGTGACGTCCATGATCACGCCGCCCTTGAGCATCTCGGCGAGCCCGCTCTTGACGCGCATCGTGCCGATCTCGGCCATGCCGCGATTCTAGCTCTAGGGACTGAGGCGGAAGTGGTCCGTGACCCGGCCGCGCATGTCGATTGCGGACACGTCCAGTTTCGCATCGGTCGCAGTCACGTAGAGGAACCCTTGCTCGTAGCGCGCCCGTACGCGTCGCGGGTACGAGCGAGGGCAACCGCGAAACCGATAGACCCCGCCCCCGCCGCCGCCGTGCACGACGTATGTGACGCCGTTCCGGGCGGCGAAGCGCTGGTAGTTGTGGTCGTGCCCCGAGAGGACGAGCTGGACGCCGTGCTCCTCGAAGAGCGGCACCCAGCGCCTGAGGACGTTCGCGTTCCCGAGATACCCGCCGCACGTGTACGCCGGGTGATGGAAGACGGCGATCTTCCAGGTCGCAACCGATTCGGCGAGCTGCTGCTCGAGCCAGGCGGTCTGCCTGGCCGTGACGGCGTTCGAGTCAAGGAAGAAGAGCTGCAGCTCCCCGTCCCCGACCCTGCGCGTGTAGTAGCGGCCGGGCATTCCGAGCGTCGCCAGCTCGTAGCCTCCGCGGCCGATCTCGTAGTCGTGGTTCCCGAGCACGCCGCCGACCTGCAGCCCTGCGCGCCGAGCCCAGCCGAAGCTCCGCTGCCAGCTCACCCGAAAGAGCCGCGGGCTGCCCAGGTAGTCGTTGTCACCGAGCGTGACGAGCCAGTTCGCGTCGTGCGCCGACTCGAAGCTCTTCATCCGGAGGCCGAGCGACAACTCTCGCGAGCCGCCGACGCCGTAATCGCCCACCGCGAGGAATGCGACCCTCGTCTGCGCCGCGGACGAGCCGCTCAGCGCAAGGGCGAACAGACACAGAACGAGAATCCGGCGCAAGGCCGGATTCCTAGCAGGAACTCAGAAAACGATTCGAGCGCGAAGCCCGACGCCGAAGCGAGCGAGGCGCTCGCGCAGCATGGTCGCAGTCATCTTGGCCGCCTTTCGTTTTTGCCGCTGAAAACGTTGCCGCAGAACCTTCGTTTCGCATCATCGGCAGCGAAGCCGTCGCCGGCAATCACTCGACGGAGTCAATCGCCTACCCGTTGGCGGAGCGAAGGACGAGCAGCGTGCTTCCGCTGGGGCCCTGCACGAAGCGCGAGGTGTAGAGATGGTCGGCCGTCAGCCGCGCAACCCGAGCGCGCTCGACCTCGCTCATCCCGCTGTAGCTCAGCTGCTCATGCGGCGGCAGCGTGTCGACAAGCGGCTTCGAGAGCTGGTCCGCGAGGTTCTTCCGCTTGAGGTAGATCGCACCGGCAGTGTCCCCCTCCGGCGGGAGCAGGCTCACGACCGACTCGACGTTGGGCGAGTACTTGAAGGTGTATAGCGCGAGCTCGAGCGACTCGCGGCGGAGCAGCGGGATCGTCTCCTGCGTCCTGACCGGCGACAGCCCGCACTTGTCGGCGGTGCCGCACATCACGTACGCGACGGTCGAGCCTGCCGGCTCGAACTGCTTGATGCTGCTTCCGATCTTGCGAAGCGGCTCGTGCGTGAAGGCGATTCCGTCGACGGGTGCATCCTGGTAGAGGAGGGGCTGGGCCTGGACGACGGCGATCGGGTCGCCGTTGAACTTGTAGTGCGGCGCTATGTGGTCGGAGAGGTTCTGCGCCTTGACGAAGACGTCGTTGCCCTTCGGCGTGAACGACGACCAGCGGTCGTTCGGCGTCCCGCTCGAGACCAGCCACGCGAAGAGGCCGAGCACGCCCAGGAATCCGGCCACGACCACGAGGTTCGCGAGCAAGAACCGCCGGCCGTAGAGGCGGCCCGACTTGCGCTCTACAGCATCGGCCATGAGGCCTCCTCCATCAGATCGATCTTCGGCTGCTTCAGGTTCGCGCTCTTCAGCAAGTCGAGGAGCTCGTCTCCGTAGATCTCACGGCGGGCTATCACCTCGTCGGCGATCTTCTCCACGCCCTTCCGGTTGTGCCTGATGAAGTTGTGCGCGGTCACGTACGCCTGTCCGAGCAACTGGGCGGCGATACGCCGCTTGTCGCGATCGTTCAGCACTGCGGCGGCGGCGTCGTGGTCCTGGATGCTGCTCGTGCGGTTCATGAGTTGCAGACCGATCTCTTCGAAACGCTTGAGGACACGCTCTTCTTCCTTCGCGTCGAACCCGCCCTCGAGATTTAGCGGCTCCGGCCCCATCGACGCGGCCCCGACCATCAGTGCAGCCCTTTGAGTCGCGCTCGCGACGTCACCACCGACCCCGGTCGACGTCTGGCCGTAGAACACCCGCTCCGCCGCCATCGCCCCGAGGGTCCAGATGAGGTTCGCCATCTGGTCCGACCGCCACGAGCCGAACCGCTCCACCTGCTCGGCAGCCATATGATGACCCAACGACCCACCTCGCATGCGGATCGAGATTCGTGTGGACTCCGTGTTCTTCATATACGCGTGACTCGCGGAGGCGTGACCCGCCTCGTGGATCGCCACGGCTTTCGTGTCCTCGGGTGGGTACTCGACGTTGACGGCGGTGCCGGACTCGACGGTCGTCATCGCCTCGAGGATGTCCTCCCACCCGAACACCTCGCGCGCGTCGGCGTGCGCGTACGTGAGCGCCATCGAGCAGACCTGCTCGATCATCGCGGGTGAGTAGCCCGCGGTGATCCGCGCCAGCTCGTCGCGCCGCTTGTCGGTGTCGAGGTCGGCGTCGTGCGCGACCTTGTTGATGTAGAGGTCGAAGATGTCCTTGCGGTCGCCCTTCTGCGGAGTCCTCAGCCAGACGTGGCGGCCCATGCGACCCGGCCTCGTGAGCGCGGGGTCGAGCGCGGAGACGGGCACATTCGTCGCACCGATGAAGTAGATCTGGTCTTTGCGCGGGCGCGGGCGTGGGAGGCGCAGCGAGACGCGGCCGGCGCGCGCCGGAATGATGTACGTCGCGTCGAGGAACGTGTTCGTCCAGTTCGTGAACAGCCGCCGGAAGAACGGCGGGTTGTCGATCCCGTCCATGACCACGAGGAGCTGGTTCAGCGCCAGCTGGCCGCCGCCTCCGAACATCCCGGGAATCCCGCCCTGGTTCCGAAGCCTGTCGAACCAGGTCGGCTCGCGCGCCGGCTCCCGCGCGGCGAAGACGCGGTCGCGCCACGTGCGGGTCTCGAGGATCATGTCTCCGCTCGGGTTCAGAGCACCCCAGGGCCCGAAGAACAGGGAGTCTTCCGGACGACCCGCCTCGTAACCGGCGGCCGCGCCGCCGAGCGCCTGCCGGCGCATCCCGACCGCGTCGATCTCGTCGATGAAGACGATGCACTGGCCGCCCCATTTGCGGGCGAGCTTCTTCGCCTTGCGCGCGAGCCAGCGGACGATGACAGCGTCCATGCCGAGGAACGTCTGCTGGAAGCCTGAGCCCGGCATGAGCACGAACGGGCAGTTGAAGCTGGTCGCGATCGCCTTGGCGAGCATCGTCTTGCCGGTGCCCGGCTGGCCGAGGAAAAGCAGGCCGCGCTCGCGCTTTCCGCCGGCTTCCTCGAACGCCTCGCCGCTCTGCCAGAGGGTGACGACACGGCTCACCTCGACCTTCGCCTCGTCCTGGCCGCGCACGTCCTTCAAGCTCACGCCCCAATCCGCATCGCCGGGCTCGAAGCCGCGCATCTGTGTGATGCCGATCAGCATCATCGGACCGATGAAGATCAACGCGTTGAAGAGGAAGAAGAACGGCAAGGTGAAGATGAGCCCGATCAGCTGCTGGCTCGTCGCCCAGTCCTTGATCGAGTCGTAGACCGCGGCTGTGCTGTCGACCCAGCTCATCGAGCCTCCCGGGAGGAGCACCCGGACGAGCCAGATCACGGTCAGGACGGCGAAGAAGAAGACGGCGACCCTCAGCCAGAAGCGCCAGAACGACACGCGGCGCCGCGCGATGACGTCCTCTTCCTTCAGCGTCGGGTCCTCGGTGCCGTAAAGGCTCGGCCACGGCAGGAGGTGGCGCGTCGCGATGTCGATCGCGCCGCGGAACGCGATGACGGTCAGGAACGTCGCGAACAGCGACCAGCCGAGGCTGTAGTCCTGGACCGAGTAGAACCAGACGAACGGCGCCGGGCTCGTGACCAGCGCGATCGCGGTCGCGCGGCGCGTGAGCGCGCGCCAGTCCTCGCCGAGCCCCGAAGAGGCCGACGTTCGGTCGAGGAGCCCAGGCTCGACGCGTTCCGTCGCCATACCTACGAGGTTAGACGCGAATTCGGCAGGTTCGGTTTGGGTTTCGACCGCAAAGGAGTCAAAATGCGAGAAGAGGAGGGGCCGGGTCGGCTCCTGCGGCAAAGCCTCCCCGGCCCCATGCTTGCCGCAGGCATGGCGACCCCCGTACGCCGAGGGGGGACGTCTCTAATTATGCGTGCCCCTTTCGGGTCCTGCCTACCCCCTTTCGGGCGTAAGTAGCCTGCGGGCGTGCACGAGCTGACGAAGGGGCAGGCTCGGCGGATCGCCGTCCGCGCGCAACTGCTGGAAGCAAGGCGTCCGAGCGACCTCGTCGAGCTCGTTCGGCGGCTGACGTTCCTCCAGATCGACCCGACAGCGGCGATCGCGCCCAGCGCGGACCTCGTCGCGTGGAGCCGGCTGGGCTCCTCCTACCGGCCCGAGGACTTGAAGCGGGAGCTCGAAGAGCAGCGCACGCTGTTCGAGCAGGACGCGATGATCCGGCCGATGAGCGACGTCGGCTTGTACATGGCCGGCGAGGACTGGACGACCTACGACCACTTGCGCGAATGGCTGCGCGTCAACGACAAGTTCCGCCGCGACATCCTGAAGCTGCTGAGCAAATCGGGGCCGCTCACGTCGCGTGACATTCCGGACACGTGCGCGGTGCCGTGGAAGTCGTCGGGCTGGACGCACAACCGCAACGTGACGCAGATGCTCGAGTTCCTCGCGATCCGCGGCGACGTCGCGATCGCCGGGCGCGTCGGGCGCCAGCGTCTGTGGGATCTGCCCGAGCGGGTGTATCCGACGGACGTCGTCGTGCCGCCGCCGGAGGAGCGGGAGCGGCTCAAGAACGAGAGGCGCCTATCCGCGCTCGGGATCGCGCGGCAGAAGACGCGGGCGATGCCGATGGAGCCGTCGTACGTCGGCGAGGCGGGCGAGCCGGCCGTCGTCGAGGGCGTGAAGGGCGAGTGGCGTGTCGACCCGTCGTTCTTGGACGGGGACTTCAAAGGACGGACCGCGCTGTTGTCGCCGTTCGACCGCCTGATCCACGACCGCGTGCGCGCCGAGGAGCTCTTCGGCTTCGAGTACACGCTCGAGATGTACAAGCCCGAGAAGCAGCGGCGCTGGGGCTACTTCGCGCTGCCGATCCTC
>DATBGG010000046.1:0-11986 GCA_036558065.1 Gaiellaceae bacterium
GGCTGCTGAACGGCGAGACCGAGCTGCACGGCGGCACGATCTCGATGGCCAAGGGCACACGCATCGCCCTCCACGACCAGCGCCCACCAGCCGAGAGCCGAGCCTCCCTGCGCGACTACGTGCTCTCGGGCGCGGGGGACCTGACCGCCGCCGAGCAGGAGCTCCGCCGCCTCGAGGAATCGATGGCCGCGGGCGACCACGAGCCGGCGACCCTGCGCCGCTACGCCGAAACCCAGGCGCGCCTCGAGCACGCGGGCGGCTATGCCTGGCGCGAGCGGCTCGACTCGGTCACGCGCAACCTCGGCTTCTCGACCCCCGAGCTCGACCGCCCGCTCTCCACGTTCTCCGGCGGAGAGCTGACGCGCGCCTCGCTCGCGCGCGCCCTCGGCGGCGACCCCGACCTCCTCCTCCTCGACGAGCCGACGAACCACCTCGACGTCGCCAGCCTGGAGTGGCTGGAGCGGGAACTGCAGTCGATCGACGCCGCGGTCATCCTCGTCGCTCACGACCGCTGGTTCCTCGAAGCCGTGACGACCGCTGTCCTCGAGCTCGAGGCCGGGCGGTCGACCTACTTCGCGGGCCCCTGGCACAACTGGCGCCGCGAGAAGGCGGCGCGCCTCTCGGCCGCGACGACGCAGGCACAGCGAGTCGACGTCGACATCGCGCGGCTCGAGCGCTTCGTGGAGCGCTTCCGCTACAAGAAGAGCCTCGCCAAGCGCGCCCAGGCCAAGCTGACGCACATCGGCCGGCTCCAGAAGGAGCGCGCCGAGCTGCGCGGGGAGATCGACCTCCTCACGCGCCGCGCGAGGAGCCTCGGCTTCGACTTCCTGAAGCCGGCGCGAAGCGGGCGCATCGTGATCGAAGCCGAAGGCGTCGAGCTCGCGGCCGGCGACAAGCCGCTCCTCTCGGCCGTCTCGTTCGCGGTCGAGCGTGGAGAGCACGTCGCGCTCGTCGGACCGAACGGCTCGGGCAAGACGACGCTCCTGGAGACGCTCCTCGGCCGCCGCGAGCCCGTGCAGGGGAAGCTCAAGCTCGGCCACGGCGTCGAGGCCGCGTACTTCTCGCAGCACGAGATCGAGCTCGACGAGAGCCGCAGCGTGCTCTCACTCGTCCAGAACGAGACCGGGCTCCAGCGGCCGCAGGCGCAGAACCTGCTCGGGCGGTTCCTGTTCTCCGGCTGGGAGATGCACGAGCGTTCCGTGGCCGCGCTCTCCGGCGGAGAGCGCAGGCGGCTCGCGCTCGCGCTCGTCGTAGCGTCCGGGTCGAACCTGCTGCTCCTCGACGAGCCGACGAACCATCTCGACCTCGAGAGCCGCGAGGCGCTCGAAGCTGCGCTCGACGCGTTCCCCGGGACGATCCTGCTCGTCTCCCACGACCGCGCCCTCCTCGACGCGATCGCCGAGCGGACGCTCGCGCTGGAGGACGGGACGATCCGCTCGTACGACGGCGGCTGGGCGGAATACGTCGCGGCCAGGGACGCACGCCTGGCGCCGGCGGAGCCCGGGCCTCCCAAGCCGAAGAAAGCCAAGCCCAAGCCCGCGCCCAAGCGCACGAGGCCCACGGAGCTCGAGCGCCTCGAAGCCGACATCGCCGGCCGCGAGGCGGAGCTCGCCGACCTCGAGCGCCGGCTCGCCGAGGACTGGTCGAACGTCGACGTCGTCGCAGCGCACCGCCGCGCCCGAGACGAGCTCCAGAGCCTCCTCGCGCGCTGGGAAGAGCTCTTCGAAACGGCCTAGGCGTCGGAACCGAACGTCGCGAGCACAGCCTCGGCCACGACCCGGAGCGGGCGGCCGGAAACCTGGCTCGCCTTGCGCAAGCGGGCGAAGGCGTCCTCCTCGGACAAGCCCTCCTTCTCCATGAGCAGCCCCTTGGCGCGCTCGATCACCTTGCGCGCCGCGAGCGCCTCCGACAGCGACTCCGCCTCCTCGCGCAGCGCCGCGAGCTCTTCGTGCCGAGCGCGCGCCGTCTGGATCGCCGGCAGCAGGTCCTGCTCGCGGAACGGCTTGACCAGATAGCCGAAGACGCCGGCCTCGATCGCCCGGGACACGAGCTCGTCCTGGCCGTACGCCGTCAGCATCACGATCGGGATCGGCCGCTCGTCGAGGATGCGCCGCGCGGCCTCGATCCCGTCGAGGCGCGGCATCTTCACGTCGAGCACGGCGACCTCCGGCTGGGTCTCGCGCGCGAGCTCCACGGCCTCCTCACCGTCGCGCGCCTCCGCGCAGACCTCGAACCCCGCCCGTTCGAGCAGGGCTCGCAGGTCGAGCCTGATGATCGTCTCGTCCTCGGCGATGAGGACTCTCACGCCGCGGAGTCTACGAGCGGTCTCTCCCGTCGAGGCTCTCGGCGAGCATGTACGAGTTGCCGTCGGGGTCGTAGAACATGCAGAGCTTGACCATGCCCTCGATCTCGTACGTGTCGCCGTCGAAGCGGACGTCGTGCGACTCGAGGTGCTTGCGCGACACCTCGATGTCCTTGACGCCGAAGGTCGGCGTGGTCGAGCCCGGCTTGACCTCCTCGGTCTGCCCGAGGCCGATCGTGAGGTGCTTCGTGGCCGTCGCCATCTCGCACCAGCCGTACTGCTCGAGCTTGTAGACGAGCTCGAGGCCGAGCACCTCGCCGTACCACTCGATCGCCTTCTCCATGTCGGAGACGCCGACCGAGATGGTCATGTTCTCGTTGTATTCGAACGGCGTGTTCGTGGCCACCGGAGCGACCTGGACTTCCTGCGCCATCACGTCCTCCTCTCGATGCCTTGCTCTGTCCTGTCCTGTTTTTATACTACGGATACTTCTATGTCAACTCTCGTCGCGCTCTTCCACAACCGCTGGTCGGTGCCGATCCTCGCGGAGCTGCATCGCCAGCGCGGCAGCCGCTTCGTGACGCTCGCCCGGACGCTCGGCATGAGCCGCGAGTCGCTGCGCCGCACGCTCGCCGCGCTGATCGAGAGCGGGCTCGTCGGGCGCAACCCGGGATACGGCCATCCGCTCCGCCCCGAATACGTCCTGACACGCGCCGGGGATCGCATCGGCGCGGCATCCCGGCCTCTGGTCGAGCGGCTTCGAGACAAGGAGCTCGAAGACGTCGCGTTCAAGAAATGGTCGATGCCTGTCGTACTCGCACTCGCCGAGGGCCCGCTCCGGTTCTCCGAGCTCAGGGGGAGGCTCGCGGGCGTTTCCCCGCGCGCTCTCACGCTCGCGCTGAAGGACCTCGAGGAGACGGGCCTCGTCGACCGGCGCGTCACCGAGGACTACCCGCCGTCGACTCTGTACCGCCTGACCCGCGATGCCCGCTCGCTCGCGCCGCTCGTGCGCAGGCTGGCCGGCCAGGGGAGATCAGACCGGGAACACGACCTCGGCACGTAGGCCGCCGTTCGAGTGCAGGTCGAGCGTGCCGCGTAGCTCGTCGCGCACGAGCGCCCGGACGATCGATAGCCCGGTTCCACCCGAGTCGTCCGCGATCCCGCTGCCGTCGTCGGCGATCGCGAGCACGACCTCGCCGTCGCGCTGAGCGAGCTCGACGCGAACGGAGTGCCCGCCGTGCTCGAGCGCGTTCTGCAGGAGCTCGCTGAAGACGAGAGCCAGGGCCGTCGCCCGCCCGCCCGCGAGCGACACGCGCGCGAGGTGCGCCTCGACCTTCTTCCCGGCGCCGAGCCCCTGAACGAGCATCGCCCGCAGCCGGTCGAGGAGCTCGTCGAGGTCGACCTCCTCGTCGCGCCGTTCCGTCAGCACCTCGTGCACGGCCGCGATCGCCAGGATCCGGTTGACGGAATCCTCGAGCGCCTTCCGCGGGTCGACCCCCTCGGACCGAGCCTGGAGCCGCAGGAGGGAGGCCACCGTCTGCAGGTTGTTCTTGACGCGGTGATGGATCTCCTGGGCGAGCACGCCGCGCATCACCGCCCGCCCGTGCTCGAGCGCGACCGCCGCATGGTGCGCAATCGACGCGAGCAGCGCGCGCTCCTGGTCGGTGAACGGCGTATCGCGGTCGCAGACGAGCTCGCCGATCACGCGGCCCTTCCAGCGCAGGGGCAGCCGGATCGCGTGCTCGCCGGCGCGGCCTTCCGGCCAGGCGATGTTGCCGTCCTCGAGCACGAGCGCCGCCCCGGTCGCGCCGACGGCTTCCATCGTCGTCTTCACGATCGCCTCGAGCGATTCCTCGAGGTAGAGCGACTCCGAGACCGCCTCCGAGATCTTCGCGAGCGCCTCGAGCTCGGACACCCGCGCCTGGGCGTCCGCATACAGCTTCGCGTGCTCGATCGTCTGCGCAACCTGCGCGGCGATCGCGACGAGCAGGTCGATCTCGGCCTCGGAGAATTCCCGGGGCTCGATCGTGCGCACGTTGAGCGCGCCGGCGAGCTTCTCCCTGGCCAGGATAGGCACGGCCAGGATCGACTCGTACTGGTCTTCCGGGAGGTTGGGGAACGCCTTGAAGCGCTCGTCGAGGTGCGCCTGGGCCGGGAGCATGATCGGCGAGCGCTCGGCGGCCGCCGTGCCGGTGATCCCGTCGCCCGGCTTCATGCGCGGCGTGCGGGTCATTTCCTCGACGCGCGTGCCGTGCGTGGCGCGGAGAATCAGCTCGTCGCCCTGCTCGTCGTAGAGGTAGACGAAGCAGGCGTCGGCCTCGAGAGCGTCGGCCACCTTGCTCGCCACCAGCGCGAGGACTTCCTCCAGGTCCAGCGTCGAGTTGACGGCCGCGCTCGTCTCGGTCAAGAGCCGAAGGTGGCGAGCCGATACGTCCACAAGGCGATTCTAGGAAGGACCTCGCGCCTCCCCGGGAAACCCCGACTCAGATGCTTAACAAAACCCTTACGTCGGGCGTGATTTTCCGTCACATCGCGCGGGTACGTTCAGCCCGATGAGCCCGCGCCCCGACCTCCTGCGAACCGTCGGCTTTCGCGTCGCCGACGCGAAGGGCCGCGTCGTCGGCACCGTCGAGGCGCCGATGTACGGAAGCGCCCCCGACGTGCCGGACGCGATCTCCGTTCGCTCCGGTCGTTTCTCTCGAGGCCGCAGGCTCGTCCCGGCAGACGCCATCTCGAAGATCGACACCCGCACCGGGGTGATCGGTCTCAGCGTCGACCGCGACGCCGTCCTCACCTTCCTCTAGGCCCTCCCAGCCGTCAGTCAGTCACTTGCCACGCCGCCTGCCGCGGCGCGCCACCTCACCCCCGGGGTCAGACCCCGTGGCGAGACCGTGACATCTCGTGCACAGCGGCCACGACCCAAACCGGCGACGAGTCGCCGCCGCGCCGCTTTCCTTCGGCGAAGCCCCGGGGTCAGACCCCAGCGCAAAAGTGTGGCGAGTCGCTAACAGGGGCCATGCCCTATAACGACTACGGGCTGCCCTGACGAGCAGCCCGCAATCGGCCGTCAGCAGTCACTTGCCGCCCGCCAAGCGACAAGGACTGGTGAGGTATCGATTCTCCTACTTTCTCAGAGAACAGACAAGTACCGCTCCTGCTCCCAGTCTGTGAGCTGCACGCGGTAGTCGTCCCACTCCTTCCGTTTCAGCTCGATGTAGCGATCGAAGATGTGCGGCCCGAGCGCCTTCTTGGCGAGCTCCGAGTCGGCGAGAGCGTCGATCGCCTCGCCGAGCGTCTCCGGCAGCGAGACGATCCCGCGCTCCTTCCGCTGCTCCGGGGTCAGGTGGTACAGGTTCGTCTCCATCGGCTCGGGCAGCTCGTAGCCCTTCTCGATGCCCTCGAGCCCTGCATGCAGCAGCGCGGCGAACGTCAGGTACGGGTTGCAGGCCGGATCCGGGCAACGGATCTCCGCGCGCGTCGCCTGCTCGGACCCCGGCTTGTAGAGCGGGATCCGGATCAGAGCCGAGCGGTTCCGCCGCGACCAGGCGACGTAGACCGGAGCCTCGTAGCCCGGCACGAGCCGCTTGTACGAGTTCACCCACTGCGCGAAGACCGCGGAGATCTCGCGCGCGTGGCGCAGCTGGCCCGCGATGAACGCCTTGCCGGCCTCCGACAGGTTCCACTCGTCGTCGGCGTCGAAGAACGAGTTCCGGCCGTCCGTGAAGAGCGACTGGTGCGTATGCATCCCCGAGCCGTTCTCGCCGAAGATCGGCTTCGGCATGAACGTCGCGTGGAAGCCGGCCTTCTTCGCGATCTCCTTGACGATGAGGCGGTACGTGAGCGTGTGGTCGGCCATCTCCAACGCAGGCGCGAAGCGCATGTCGATCTCGTGCTGCGACGGGCCCACCTCGTGGTGGACGTACTCCACCGGGATGCCCATCTGCTCCAGCGCGCGGACGGTCTCCTGGCGCAGCTCGCTCGCGGCGTCCATCGTCGTCATCGCGAAGTAGCCGCCCTCGTCGAGCGTCTCGGTGCCCTTGTCGTCGCGGAACAGGAAGTACTCGAGCTCGGGCCCGACGTTGAACGTGTCGAAGCCCATCTCCTGCATGCGGTCGAGCGCGCGGCGCAGCACGTAGCGCGGATCGCCCTCGTACGGCTTCCCATCGGGAGTGACGACGTCGCAGATCATCCGGCCGACCTTCGTCTCGCCTTCCTTCCAGGGCATGAGCCGGTAGGTGCCCGGATCGGGGATCGCGACCATGTCCGACTCCTCGATCGCGTTGAAGCCCGTGATCGACGAGCCGTCGAAGCCCATGCCGTCGTCGAGCGCGGCCGGGATCTCGCTGGGCGTGACCGCGAAGCTCTTGAGGTGCCCCTCGAGGTCCGTGAACCAGAGGAGCAGGAACTCGACACCGTCCGCCTTCATCTTCTCGAGCGCGTCCTTGCGGGCCTCCTCGCTGGAAGTCGCCCGGTTCTTCGACTCGACCTGCTGCGCCATGCGAATTGCCTCCTTAAATGCGAAAAGCCCCGGGCGCCGATCGCCCGAGGCCTCGTTGCCTCAACACCGTCTGAGCGTAGCAGGGTTCAGCTCGACGTGGCGGGCAGCTCCTCGAGCTCCGGCTCACGGCCCTGGTGGGCGATTGCACGCCCGTAGAGAGCGAGCGCCGGAGCGATCACGGCCGCGCCGGTCGCGAGCGCGGCCCGGATGCCCCAGACGTTCCCGATCGCGCCGAGGACCGGACCGCCGCCTGCCTGACCGATTGCGTTCGCCTGGCCCGAGATCGAGAGCACGGTCGCACGGACGCTCGAGTCCCTGATCTGGTCGTTGAGCCAGATCGTGTACAGCGGGTTCGTCAGATCGCGCGCGAAGAAGACGAGCAGCAGGCCGACGATCGCCAAACCCGTGGTTCCCGCGAACGCGAACCCGAACATCGCGACCATTTCCGCGACCGTGAGCGCGAAGAGCGTGCTCGTCACGACCTTGAGACCGCCGCGCTCGAAGCGCCTCAGCATCCAGCCGGTCGCGAAGAAGCCGAAGACCATCCCGACGAGCCAGAAGATCCCGAACCAGACCACCGGGTCGAGGCTTCCGACCGCAGGGAGCCCGACGTCCCGCAGGAAGTGCGCTTCCTTCAGGCGGTCGAACGCCTCGCTGGACATGCCCATGAAGAAGTCCACGCCGACGAGGAGCAGGATCACCGGCGCCGCCCAGGCGTACCGGGCGCCGCTGACCGCCGTCCCTCGTAGCTCGCTCAGCGCAGACCCGCGCTCCTCGGCGGGCTTGCGCCGGAACCCCGTCTCGGGCATGGCGACGATGCACAGCAGGCCGGCGAGAACCGTCACGGCCCCGCCGGCGATCACTCCGGCCCGGAGCGAGTAGAGCCCGATCGCCACCTGGAGGAACAGTCCTCCGACCGAGCCGATGTAGCGGATCCGCGAGCCTTTGAGGAAGACCCTCCCGACCTTGTCGGGACCGACCTCGTCCGCGATCCAGGCCTCTTCCGCGCCGCTCGTGAACGTGTAGGCGAGGCCCCACGCAGCCCAGAGAGCAATGACGAGCCACGGCGCGGAGACGACGCCGACGGCCATCCAGGCGACGCCCATCCCCAGGTAGCCGATGATCAGCGACAGTCGGCGGCTGTACGTGTCGGCGACGACCCCGGTCGGGATCTCGAACAGGAAGACGGCGCCTTCCATCGCCGTGCCCATGAGCACGAGCTGGAGCGGCGACAGGTGCAGCTCCTGCACGAGGTAAACCGCCATGACGACCCAGGTCGGCACATACGTCAGCACCTGGATGACGTAGTAGAGGCGCGTCGCGTCGGCGCGTCTCATCCCGGCTTCCTCGCCAGCACCCAGAGGAAGGCGACCTCCAGCCCCGGCTCCTGCATCCAGACGACCTCCTCGGCCAGGAGCTCGAAGCCGGCCTCGCGGACGATGCGGCTGTTCGTTTCAGCGTCGAAGCCGGAGAAGAACATGTCGACGCCGAGCCACTCCTCGATGCGGTCCGGGCCGCCGACGTGGCTCATCGACGCGAGGAAGTGACCTCCAGGCTTCAGCCAGTCCCCGATCCGGCGGAAGAGAGCCGGGTAGTCCTCCCGCGGTGCGTGGACGAGCGAGTACAGCGCCGTGACCGCGTCGAACGTCTCGGTGGGGAAGTCGAGCTCCATGAAGTCCGCGTGGACGAACGTCGCACCGGGGACCTCGGCGCGGGCCAGCTGCAGCTGCCGTTCCGACACGTCGACACCGAGGACGTCGAACCGGCCCGCGAGACGAGCCGTCTTCGAGCCGTTTCCGCAACCCAGGTCGAGCACCCGGGCATTCGCCGGCAGCCGGGCCGCCAGCTCGTCGAGGAAGCGCTTCCACGGATCGCCCTCGACGCGCGCCATCCACTCACCGAAGCTGTCGGCGAGCGCGTCGTAGCCCGCCTCGACCGTCGCCCGGCGATCGCTCATCGAATTTCCAGCGGCAGCGTCGCGCTCATCGTGATCGCGGCGTCGCGGTACTCGTAGCCGAGCCGCTCGTTGACGGCACGCATCGCCTCGTTCCCGCGCTGCGTCCAGGTGACGACCTCCCGAAGACCGGCTGCCTGCGCCCACGCGAGCTCGCGCTGCTTGAGCGCCATGCCCAGCCCGCGACGGCGCCAGTCGCGCGCGACGACCGTCAGCCCGTCCTCGGCAACGCCCTCGTTGTCGTGCGCCATCAGGCCCGAGTAGCCGACGATCCGGCCGTCCTCGAGCGCGACGAACGAGCCCTCGGGCACCGTCGCCTCGTCGTGAAGCCAGTCCTCGAGCGGGATCGAGATCGAGCCCTCCACCGCGAGGTCGGTGTAGCCCTCGTCCCGCGCCAGCGGATACGCGGCCTCGAGCAGCTCGGGGCGCTCGGCGATCGTCACGACTTCGACTCCCTCCGGGAGCGGGTCGAGTGGGATCTCGCCCACGAGCCGCCGCACCTGCTCGACCTGGCGATCGGTCTCGGCGAACCCGAAACGCTCGGCGAACTGCTTCGAGCCCGGGTCGCTGACCTGGCCGCTGACCCGCTCGAGCCCGAGCGTCTCGACGACGGCGAGGCATTCCCGCAGGAGCGCCGTGCCGACCCCGTGGCGACGAGCGTCCGGATGCACGCGCGGCGTCACGAACCCACGCTGCGGATCGTCCGAGCGGCCGCCGAGCCCGGCGCCCACGATCTCCCCGTCGAGCTCGGCGACGAAGACCGCCCGGTCGTCCGGCATGCGCGTCTTGAAGTCCTCGACTGTCCAGGCCGACTCGTTCGGCACGACGGCGCGCTTGACTCGGATCCAGCCCTCGAGATCCGCGTCGCTGCCGGCTCGGCGAACGGCGATCATCCCGAACGCTTCAGCTTTCCGTGACGCTTCGCGTAGCGCTCCCCGCGGCGGAAGACCTCTAGCCCGAGCGGGACCGAGACGACGCCGATGATGAGCAGCGGCCAGATGTTCGACCACATCGCGCCGACGCCGGCACCGTCGATGATCGCGTCCCGAATCCCGTCGAGCGCGTAGGTGGCCGGGGAGATCTTGGCGAGGGCCTGCATCCACTCCGGGAGCACGCTGACCGGGTAGTAGACGCCCGAGACGACGAGCAGGATCCCCTGAGCGACGAAGCCGAGCTGCGTCCCCTTCTCCGGCGAGATCAGGGGCAGGACGGCAGTCATCATCCCGATCCCGATGAACGAGATCGAGGCGACGACGAGCACGAGCAGCGCGGCGGCGTAGTTCGCGTGGGCGAGCTCGAGGTGGAAGAAGAGCGCGACCACCGCGAAGAGCAGGATCGCGCGGATCACGCCGTAGACGATCGCGAAGAGGCCCATCCCGAACAGGTGGATCGGGCGCGAGAGCGGCGCCATGAACGTGTACTCGATCGTCCCCTCCCAGCGCTCCCAGGCGACCGTCTCGGTGAGGATCTCGAAGATGATCCCGAGGTAGGCCCAGACGACCGCGCCGACGAGCAGGATCGTCGTCACCTCGTCCACGTCGATCTGACCGCCGCCGGCCTCGATGCCCTTGGCGATGAAGACGATCGTCAGCGTGTTGGCGACCGTCCAGATGAAGAACGCGACGTCCCACCAGATGTAGCGCTTGACGAGGTAGACGTTGCGCTCGAAGACGCCGGCGAGGCCGATCAGCTCGTGACGGAGGGTTGCTGCCGCACCGGTGCCCGGCATTACTTCTCGTCCTCCTCGGGCTTCTCGTCCTCGAACGCCTTGCCGGTCGCGGCGAAGAACGCCTCCTCGAGCGTGTCCGCGTCGTAGCGGCGCTTCAAGTCGTCGACCGGCTCGAGCGAAAGCAGGTTGCCGTCGTCGAGGATCCCGACGCGGTCGGCGAGCGCCTCGGCCTCGTCGAGGTCGTGCGTGCAGAGCAGGATCGTCGCGTCGTGGGTCGCGCGGATCTCGCGGATGAAGTCCTGCACCTCGAGCTTCGAGCGCGGGTCGAGCCCGGTCGTCGGCTCGTCGAGCAGGAGGAGGATCGGCTGCGTCAGGAGCGCCCGGGCCAGCGCGACTTTCTGCTGCATGCCGCGCGAGAGATCCTCCATCGCCTCGTTGCGGCGTGCGGCCGGGAAGCCGACGCGCTCGAGGATCTCCGGGATCCGGTCGCGAGTCTGGCCGACTGTCAGCCCGTAGAAACGGGCGGCGTAGGCCAGGTTCTCGGTCGAAGACATCTTCTTGAAGAAGGAGGCCTCGACCGAGACGCGGTTGACGAGTCGCCGCACGGCGCGCGTGTCCGAGACATCGTGGCCGAAGAGGGTCGCGCTGCCGCCGTCATGCAGGAGCAGGGTGGAGAGCAGCCGGACCAGCGTCGATTTGCCCGACCCGTTCTGGCCGAGGATGGCGACGCACTCGCCCCGTTCGATCTCGAAGCTGATCCCGCGCAGCGCCTCGACACGCTCGCGGCGGCGGCGCAGGCCGGAGCGCCGGCCGTCCGAGCGGCGGAACTCCTTGCGCAAGTTTTTGACTTCGACTGCGGGCACGTGCTGCTCCAGACTCGGCTTGCGGGGACACGAAGGGAGCGCACCAGCGCTGTCGTCAGCCGGTGCGCGCGGAGACCTGTGTCAACCGAGGCGCAGCATCGCGCCGATCAAGTTACCTGCGCCGCAGGACGAGCACAAGGCTTGCGTCCGTCCGCCGCATGCCCTACCTTGGGCGTAGGTGCTCGCCGCAGAAGGCGGGCGCCGAGGCAATGAGGCCTCGGGACTTTCGGAGTCCCGGGCCTTTTTTTGTTGGTCCGACAAGGAGGAGCGGCTCATGTCCGAGCTGGAGACGAAGCACTACATCCGCAACGGGAGCGCAGAGGCGCCCGCGGCGAAGGAGACGATCGAGTGGGCCGGGCAAACCCAGGCGCAGCTCGTCGACCTGAAGTTCTGCGACCTACTCGGGCGCTGGCAGCACATGACGCTGCCTCTGAGCGCGTTCGACGAGTCCGCGTTCGACGAGGGCCTCGGCTTCGACGGCTCGTCGATCCGCGGCTGGCAGGGGATCTCGGAGTCGGACATGCTGCTCATGCCCGACCCGGCGAGCGCGATCCTCGACCCGTTCACCGAGGCGCCGACGCTGTCGCTGATCTGCGAGATCGCCGATCCGTTCACCCGCGAGCAGTACGGCCGCGACCCGCGCGGCGTGGCCAAGCGGGCCGAGGCCTATCTGAACGAGACGGGCATCGCGGACACGGCC
>DATBGG010000047.1:0-3756 GCA_036558065.1 Gaiellaceae bacterium
GCGCTGACGCATGCGTTCGCCCGCTCCCGGGACGATCTCGGCCGCGGCGCTCGCGATGCCTACTGCGAGCGCTGCGACATCCGCGGAGGCCGGCGAACCGCGGTACCACGCCGAGCGCTTCCCCTCGAGCCACTCGTGAGCGAGCGTCGTCTTCCCGTATCCCGCCGGCGCGACCAAGAGGATGATCCGCGCGCCGCTCTCGTCGAGGATCCGAGTGAGCCTCGGCCGCTTGATGATTCGCCGCCGACTCGCATCGACTGCGGGTGTGGCTTCCACCTCCATCGTGCTCGCCTCGAACGGTAATTCGCTCGGTGCGAAATTTCGACCCCCCGAGGGGAACCATGTACCTGCGCCCGGGCGCAGGTACATGGCCGTCAGTCCCCGGATGCGGAGGCTCCGGACCCGAGGCTTCTCGAGAGCGGGTCGTCGCCGGTCAACAGTCGATAGGCGACCGGAATCTGGCGGCGCCTCGACACTCCGAGCTTCTGGCGGAGGACGTCGCAATGCGCCTTCGCAGTGCGCGGAGAGATCCCGAGCCGCTCGCCCACTTCGTCGTTCGAAAGGCCCGCGGCGATCAGCTCGACCACTTCGCGTTGCCGCTCGGTGATCTTCAACTCCCGCTCGCTCAGTACTTGTGCCATGACGCCGACGCTAACAACGGCTGGGCTGAGCGCACATCGGCCGAAAGACGTATCCGCCCGAAATACGCCTTCGCCTGTGCGATCATCGGAGCATGCATTATCGCTGCGGCAATAAGAGACTGACTGTCGTTATAGGCTAATACATTATTCCTTGATGAATAAGAGACCATCGAACCCGTTCACGTTCGGCGACCTGGCACTCGACGAGGCGTTCACCGACCGCGAGGACGAGGTCGCCGAGCTTCTCGCCGACATGCGGAACGGGCAGAACGTCCTCGTGTACGCGCCGCGGCGCTACGGCAAGTCGTCGCTCGTCCTGAAGGCGGGGCAGGAGGCGCTCTCCAAGAAGATCCTCGTCGGCTACGTCGACCTGATGAAGACGCCGACGAAGGAGCGCCTCGCGGCGGCACTCGCGAAGACCATCTACTCGGACATCGCCTCGCCCGTCGGACAGGCCTTCGACAAAGCCGCCGAGCTCTTCCGCGACCTGCGCATCAGCCCGACGATGGAGGTCGACCCGAGCGACGGCACGCTCCGCTTCAGCTTCACCGCCGGCCGGCGAAAGTCAGACCTCGACGAGACCATCGAGAAGCTCCTCGAGAAGCTCGGCGAGCTCGCGGCCGAGCGCAAGCGCCGCGTCGTGATCGTCTTCGACGAGTTCCAGGAGATCCTTGCGCTCGACAAGGGCTTCCCGAACCTGATGCGCGCCGTCTTCCAGACGCAGCCCGAGGTCAGCCACGTCTACCTGGGCAGCAAGCGGCACCTGCTCGAGAAGATCTTCCAGGACCGCAACGAGGCGTTCTGGCGCAGCGCGAAGCAGCTCGAGGTCGGGATGATCTCGCCGGTCAAGTTCCGCGCGTTCATCGCGTCACGCTTCAAGGGGAGCGGCAAGGCGATCACGGACGAGGCGGTCGACCGGCTGCTCGCGGCGACCGGCGGCCATCCCTACGGCACGCAGGAGCTCGCCTACTTCTGCTGGGAGCTCGTCCCGGCCGGCGGGGCGGTCACGCTCGAGGTCGTCGACGAGGCGCTCGCGCGTGTCCTGCGCTCCGAGCACAACCATCTGGCCCAGGTCTGGGACGACGCGCCGCACCCGCAGCGCCTGCTTCTGATTGCGCTGATGGAGGAGCCGACGGGCTCCGTCTATTCGGCGGCCTACCACGAGCGCCACGAGCTGCCCGCGAACCCGACGCTTCAGAACGCGCTCGCCGGCCTGATCCGCAAGGAGCTCGTGGGCCGCACCGACGGACGCGAGTACCGGATCATCGAGCCGTTCCTCGCCCAGTGGATCGAGCGGGAGCAGACGGACTACGGCGTCGCGGCGGCGCTGCGGGCTTAGCCCGTCGACTGGTCGAACGTCGACACCTGGCGTGCGAACTGCAGCGTCAGGTTGTTGTAGTCGCGCACCACGATCGTGATCTTCTTCACCGGCCGCCCGCCGGACGGCGTCACCGAGACGATGTACGTGTCGATCCGGTACGACTTGTTGTCGGCGCCGGTCACCTGGCGGCTCGCGTTGCACTGGGGCGGGTTCCCTGTGCACGACCCGGTCACCTGAGTGGCGTTGTACGCGCTGTCGGTGTTGTACGGCGCCGTGCCCGGGATCGTCGACGGATCGAGCTGGATCGCGTCGTAGGTGAGGGCGCGGTAGAGCTCCATCTGGCCGTCGGCGAGGACTGCCGCGGTCGTGACCCGGCCCGCGCGGTTCAGCGAGACGATGCCCGAGGAAAAGGATGCGACCACGGCAAGCAGCCCGATGTTGAGCATCGTCATCGCAATCAGGAGCTCGACCAAGCCGAAGCCGCCTTCTCGGCGTAGTACCGCGCGCACGAGAGTCCTATCGGCAGCGAGCGGTCCCGGCTCAAGGGTGCGGATCCCTCTGCCGATAGCCAATCTTGCGGTGGCGGCTTACGGCTACAGCGCAATCGACGCGCAGGGAATCGAGCTTCGCGGGGAGATCCACGCCCCGGACGTCGAGGCTGCACGCGAACAGCTGCGACTCCGCGGCTTGCTCGCCCAGTACCTCAACGAGCTGCCGGCCGAGGGCGAAGAGGGCGCGCGCACCGTCTTCAAGAAGATCAAGCCGAAGTCGCTGCAGATCTTCTCGCGCCAGTTCGCGACGATGATCGACGCGGGCCTCTCGGTCGTCAGCGCGCTCGTCATCCTCGAGGAGCAGACCGAGGACAAGTACCTGTCGGCCGTCATCTCCGAGCTGCGCGCCGACGTCGAGGGCGGTCTCCTGCTCTCGCAGGCGATGGCGCGCCATTCGAAGATCTTCAACCGCCTCTACGTCGCGATGGTCGAGGCGGGCGAGGCCGCAGGAATCCTCGACCAGGTGCTCGACCGCGTCGCCTTCCAGATCGAGAAGGAGACGCAGATCAAGCGCCGCGTGAAGGGCGCGATGATGTACCCGACGATGGTCCTGATCTTCGCGACCCTCGTCCTGATCGGAATGCTCCTCTTCCTCGTCCCGATCTTCGTGGACATCTTCAAGACCCTCGGCGGCGACCTGCCGTTGCTCACGCAGTACGTCGTGAAGGTGTCCGACTTCCTCAAGGCGAACTGGATGTTCCTCTTCCCCGCTGTCGGCGCCGCGTTCTTCGGCTTCCGCAAGGCGAAGAAGACCGAGTACGGGCGAAGGCTCTGGGACCGCTTCAAGCTGAAGGTGCCGATGAAGATCGGCGGCGTCGTGCTCAAGGTGACGATTGCGCGTTTCTCACGGACGTTGTCGACGCTCGTGGCCGCGGGCGTCGACATCATCCAGGCGCTCGAGATCACCGGACAGACGGCCGGCAACTGGGTCGTCGAGAGCGCGCTCGCGGACGTGCGCGCCCGCGTGCACGAAGGGATGCCGATCGCTCAGCCGATCGTCGAGAACTCGGTCTTCCCGCCGATGGTCGGGCACATGGTCAAGATCGGCGAGGAGACGGGAGAGCTCGAGAAGATGCTCGGGAAGATCGCGGACTTCTACGAAGACGAGGTCGACGCGGCGATCTCGACGCTGACCTCGATCATCGAGCCGGTGATGATGATCGGCGTCGGCCTGATGGTCGGCGTGATCATCATCTCGATGTACCTGCCGATGTTCAAGATGCTCACGCTCGTCAAGTAGCGC
>DATBGG010000048.1:0-27016 GCA_036558065.1 Gaiellaceae bacterium
TGTTGATCTGCCGCGCGCGCTTGGCGGCGACGATCACGAGTGCGTAGCGCTCGTTGACGTTTTCGAGCAGCGTGTCGATTCGTGGGTGGATCATGGACGCGACATGGTAGCTGAGAGTTTCGAACGCACTATCTCGGCGAGCTCGGCGAGCGCCCGGTCGACGTCGTCGTTGACCACCAGGTGGTCGAACTCGTCCGCCTGCTCGAGCTGCTCACGGGCCAGGTCGAGCCGCTCCTCGATCTCTCCTTCGCTCTCTGTCGCCCGCTCGCGGAGGCGCCGCTCGTTCTCGGCGAACGTGGGCGCCTCGACGAAGATCGTCACCGCACCCGGAACGTTCTGCTTGACGTCGAGCGCGCCCTGCGGCTCGAGATCGAGCAGCGGGATCTTGCCGGCGTCACGGATCCGGTCGATCTCGGAGCGAAGCGTCCCGGAGCGTTGGCCCCAGGGGAACTCGACGTACTCGAGGAAGTCGCCCGCCGCGAGCTTCTGGTCGAAATCCTCGTCGGAGATGAACCAGTACTCGCGGCCGTCCTCCTCGCCCTGCCGGCGCTCCCGCGTCGTCGCCGAGACCGCGAGCTCGAGCTCGGGCAGCTCGCCCAGGAGCGCGCGCTCCAGCGTTCCCTTGCCGGCTCCGGAGGTCCCGGTGACGACGAAGACCGGGCTGATCGCGCCGCTACTTGTGGAAGAGCCCAATGAGCTCAGTCCGCTGGCGGTCGGAGAGCCCACCGACCGTCTTCGACTGGCTGATGCGGGCCTGGTTCAAGAATCGCGCCGCCTTCACCCGCCCGAACTTGGGGACGGCCATGAGCATGTCGAACACCTTGGCGGTCGCGACGTACTCGGGAGGGTTGTTGAGGATCTTGTCGATCCGCGCGCGCCCGACTTTCAGGTCCTTCTTGAGCTGCGCGCGCTTCACCCGGATGTCGTTCGCGCGCTTGAGAGCCTCCATGCGCTGGTCGCGCGACCTGGCAGGCGCCTTCGCCTGAGTCTTCGTTGCCGCCACGGGGCGGGATACTAGTGTGCCTGGACAACGCGTGCAAACGCTGCGTTTTGCCCGCAAAACACGTCTATTTTCAAATCAGGCAACAGTGACCGGACCGGCGCTGTGTGCAAGTCCGGTCGCGTCCTCGGCCCTGGCCAAGCCCCGTGAGGCTATCTCGTTGGCCAGTTCGCTGCGGACTCGTCCGGGTGCTTCGGGGTCGGCGAAGAGGATCGTTCCGAGCCCGATCGCGCTCGCGCCGGCGGCGAGAAACTCGAGAGCGTCACGGCCGGTCTGGATGCCGCCCATGCCAACGATCGGCATTCCCGTCGCCCCGTAGCACTGGTAGACGGCGGCGAGAGCGATCGGCTTGAGGCCCGGCCCGGAGTAGCCGCCCGTCTCGCGTCCGAGCCGCGGCTGAAGCGTCTTCTCGTCGAGCGCGAGTCCCCGCATCGTGTTCACGAGAGTGAGCCCGTCGGCGCCGGCAGCCTGGACGGCACGGGCGGTGTCGGGAAGGTCGGCGGCGGCCGGAGAGAGCTTCGCGTACAGGGTCTTTCGGGTCTGCGGACGGGCCGCGGAGACGAGCTCGGCGGCGGTCTCGGGCGCTTCGTCCACGTTCGGGCAGGACAGGTTGAGCTCGATCGCGGCCACTTCGGGGCGGTCGTCGAGCGCGGCGCAGAGCTCGGCGTAGTCGCCCGCAGCGAAGCCGCCGACCGAAACCCAGAGCGGCACCCCGAGCTCGGCCAGCCGGGGGAGCTTCTCGGCGAGCAGGGCGTCGATCCCCGGGTTCTCGAGACCGATCGAGTTCAGCATCCCGGCCTCCGTCTCTGCGATGCGCACCGGGCGGTTGCCCTCGCGCGGCTGCGGCGTGACCGTCTTCGTCACGAAGACGTCGAGGGCGCGCGCGACCTCGGGGGCCTCGAGCGCGTCGAGACACCCTGAGGCGTTGAAAATCACGCTGCCTCCAGGACCGGCCCGGCGACGCACAGCCGCTGCAGGACGCCGTCGATCTCCACGGAGCATCCGTAGCACGCGCCGTACCCGCACGCCATCGGCGCCTCCCAGGCGAGCTGCGCGTCGGGAGCGAGCTCGCGGACGGCTTCGAGCATCGGCTCGGGGCCGCAGGCCAGGATCGCATGCCCTGGGCGGAGCCGCTCCGTGACGAGGGTCGGCTCGACGACGACTTCCGCGTTCGGGACGAGGGCGGCGGCTTCGGCGTGCCGGTCGGTGCGGAAGCCGAGGATCGCCGGGGGGTTGCCGAGCTGCTTGGAGAGGTACGGGAACGGCGCGACGCCGATCCCGCCTCCGACGAGAAGGGGCTTCTCGACGTCGAGCCGAAAGCCGTTGCCGAGCGGGCCGAAGACGTGGATCTTCTCGCCGGGCTCGGCCGCGGCGAGGGCTCGTGTTCCGGGGCCGACCGCCTCCAGCAGGAACGCGAGCTCGCCCGGCGGGGCCAGGCAGAGGCTCATCGGGCGCGGCAGGAGGCGTCCCGGCGCTTCGAGCATGAAGAACTGGCCCGGGATCCCCGGCTCGAGCCCTCCGCGCTCGACGCGGATTAGCGAATAGGGGCCGACCGCCTCGTTGGCGACGAGGTTAAGCGCTTCTCTTCTGCGCACCGATCCGCTCCTGGAGCGAGACGGCGAGGTCGCCCTGCGCGTCAGCGATCGCGCGCACCGCCGCCCTCGCGCCGGCCATCGTCGTGATGCACGGGACACGTGCGGCGAGCGCCGCCTCGCGGATGAGGTAGCCGTCCGAGCGCGGCCCTGCGGCGCCGAAGGGCGTGTTGACGACGAGGTCGCAGTGGCCGCGCCGGACGAGGTCGACGACGGTCGTGCCCTCCCCCGCCTCGGTCACCTTGCGCACGTGCTCGACGGGGATGCCCGCCGCCGCGAGCGCGTGCGCCGTGCCCACGGTCGCGACGAGCCGGAAGCCGAGCTTCGAGAGCGAGGCCGCCACCTCGACGGCGGCTTCCTTGTCCGCGTCGCGGACCGAGAGGAACGCCGTGCCTTCCATTGGCAGCGGTCTCCCCGCGGCGCGCTCGGCCTTCGCCAGAGCCGTCGGCAGATCGGCGGCGCTCGCCATCACCTCGCCGGTCGAGCGCATCTCCGGCCCGAGCACCGGGTCGGCCCCCGGGAAGCGGGCGAACGGAAGGACCGCAGCTTTGACACTGACTTGTTCCAGGGTCTGACCCCGGTACAGGTCCAGGTCGGACAGACGGGCTCCGGCGGCCAGGCGGCACGCGGCCTCGACGAGGTTGAGGCCGATCGCCTTGCTCGCGAACGGCACGGTCCGCGAGGCGCGCGGGTTCGCCTCGAGCACGAAGACGTCTCCGTCCTGGACGGCCAGCTGGACGTTGACGAGCCCCACGACGCCGAGCGCTGGCGCTAGTCGCTTGACGATCTGCTCGATTCGGCGGAGCATTGCACTGTCCAGGGAGGGCGCGGGTAGCACGCACGAGGAGTCACCGGAGTGGACTCCCGCCTCTTCGACGTGCTCCATGACCGCCGCGACGAACGTGTCGCGCCCGTCGCAGAGCGCGTCGACGTCGATCTCGATCGCACCTTCGAGGAAGCTGTCGATCAGGACGCGCCCGCCGACCTGCGCGGCTGCAGCGACCGACTCGTCGTCGTAGCAGACCTGCATGTTCCGCCCGCCGAGAACGTACGAGGGCCGCACCAGCACGGGGTAGCCGATCGCCTCGGCGACGTAGGCCGCCTCCTCGGGGCTCTCGGCCATCGCCCACGAGGGCACGTCGATGTCGAGCTCGTCGCAGAGCGCTCCGAAGCGCTCGCGGTCCTCGGCGAGGTCGACCGCCTCGAACGGCGTCCCCAGGATCCGCCAGCCTTCTGTTTCGATTTCGCGCGCAAGTTTTAGCGGGGTCTGACCCCCGAACTGGATGACGACGCCGTCCGGGAGCTCGCGGGCGCAGATCTCGAGCACCTCCTCGGCTCCGAGCGGCTCGAAGTAGAGGCGATCCGACGTGTCGTAGTCGGTCGAGACCGTCTCCGGGTTGCAGTTGACCATGACCGCCTCGTAGCCGAGCGCGCGGAACGCCTGGGCGGCGTGGACGCAGCAGTAGTCGAACTCGATGCCCTGGCCGATCCGGTTCGGGCCCGAGCCGAGGATCACGACGCGCGGCTTCGAGCCGTCGGGACGGGCCTCGTCCGCCTCGCCCCACGTCGAGTAGAAGTAGTTCGAGCTCGCCTCGACCTCGGCCGCGCAGGAGTCCACGCGCCGGTACGCGGGACGGACGCCCCAGGAGCGGCGCTTCGCCCGCGCGATCTGCTCGGTCGTCCCCGCTTGCCCGGCGATCGCGGCGTCCGAGAGCCCGAGGCGCTTGAGCCGGAGCCAGTCGCCGGCGACGAGGTCGTCCAGGTGGTCGACGCGTGCGTCGAGCCGCTCCAGCTCGTCCCGGAACCACGGATGCGCTCCTCCAGGCAGCTCCCACGCGTCGGCGCCGTCCAGCTCGCGCGAGCGGCGGGCCTTGAGGAAGGCCTCGCCGAACGTGCGGCCGATGCCCATCGCCTCGCCGACGGACTTCATCTGCGTGCCGAGCGTCGTGTCGGCGCCGGGGAACTTCTCGAAGGCGAAGCGCGGGAACTTGACGACGACGTAGTCGAGGGTGGGCTCGAAGCTCGCGGGCGTCGTCCCGGTCAGGTCGTTCGGGATCTCGTCGAGCGTGTAACCGACGGCGAGCTTGGCTGCGACCTTCGCGATCGGATAGCCGGTCGCCTTCGATGCGAGCGCCGAGGAGCGCGAGACGCGCGGGTTCATCTCGATCACCCGCAGCTCGCCGGTGTCGCGGTCGCGCGCGAACTGGATGTTCGAGCCGCCGCAGTCCACACCGACGGCGCGGATGACGGCGATCGCGGCGTCGCGCAGCTCCTGGTACGCCTCGTCGGCCAGCGTCATCTGCGGCGCGACGGTCACCGAGTCGCCCGTGTGCACGCCCATCGGGTCGATGTTCTCGATCGAGCAGACGACGACGGCGTTGTCGGCGTGGTCGCGCATCAGCTCGAGCTCGAACTCGTCCCAGCCGAGGAGCGACTCCTCGACGAGCACCTGGCCGACCGGGCTCTCGGAGAGCCCGCGCTCGAGCAGCTGCTCGAGCTCCTCTTCGGTGCGCGCGGTGCCGCCTCCGTGGCCGCCGAGCGTGAACGCGGGCCGCAGGATGACCGGCAGGGACAGGCCCTCGGGCACGTCCTCGAGGGACGTGACCACGATCGACTCCGGAACTTTCAGCCCCGCGGCACGAACCGTCTCTCGGAAGCGGTCACGGTCCTCGGCGCGCTTGATCACGTCGATCGGCGCCCCGATCAGCTCGACGCCGAGATCGTCGAGGATTCCCTCCTCCGCGAGCGCGACGGCCAGGTTGAGCGCCGTCTGGCCGCCCATCGTCGGCAACAGCGCGTCCGGCCGCTCGCGGTCGAGCACGCTTGCAACGCCTTCGAGGTCGAGCGGCTCGAGATACGTCCGGTCCGCGAATCCCGGGTCGGTCATGATCGTCGCCGGGTTCGAGTTGACGACGATCGTCTTGAAGCCGTCGGCGCGCAGCACCTTCAGCGCCTGGCAGCCCGCGTAGTCGAACTCGCAGGCCTGCCCGATCACGATCGGCCCGGAGCCGATCAGGCAGATCGACTCGAGGTCAGGCCGCCTTGGCATAGCCGGGAGTCACCTCCTCGACCCAGGACTCGATGATCCCCCAGGCGTCGTGCGGCCCGGGGCCGGCCTCCGGGTGGAACTGCACCGACTTGGCGCGCTCGCTGCGGAGCTCGAGGCCTTCGACGGTGCCGTCGTAGAGCGAGATGTGCGTCTCCTCGCGCGACTGTGTGGGCGACACGGCGAAGCCGTGGTTCTGGGAGGTGACGATGACCCCGTTCGTGGCGCGCTCGAGCACCGGGTGGTTCGCGCCGCGGTGTCCGAACGGCAGTTTGTAGGTCTTGCGACCGGTGGCGAGAGCGAGCAGCTGGTGGCCGAGGCAGATCCCGAGGATCGGCACCCGCCCGATCAGGGTGGACAGCGCTGCTTGCTCGTCCTTCAGCGGCTCGGGATCGCCCGGCCCGTTGGAGAGGAGGACGCCGTCGTAGCGGGCCAGCTCGTCGGCGTCCACGTCGTGCGGGTAGACCGTGACCGCGGCCCCCGCCCACGCGAGCCGGTTCAGGATCGAGCGCTTGCAGCCGTAGTCGACGACCGCGATCTCGGCTCGGCCCGCGTTCGAGAAGACGTACGGCTCGCGCGTCGAGACCTTCGGCGCCAGGGCGCGTCCGGCCATCTGCGGCTGCGCCCGAATCGCGCTCAGCGCCTCGTCCACGGACGCGTCGCCGGCGATCGCCATCGATCTCATCGAGCCCGCCTGCCGCAGGTGGAGGACGAGCGAGCGTGTGTCGATCCCGGTCAAGGCGACGACGCCGCGGTCGTGCAGCCAGTCCGTCCAGGCCGGGCCGCGCGCCTCGCGCATCACGACCGCCCGCGCATGCGCTCCCTTCGACTCGGACCGAGTCCCCGCAACCCCGTAGTTGCCGACCATCGCGGCGGTGAAGCAGACGACCTGGTCCGCGTAGCTCGGATCGGTGACGACCTCCTGGTAGCCGGTCATCGCGGTCGTGAAGACCGCCTCGCCGAACGCGTAGCCCTCGGCGCCGACGGACTCGCCCCGGAAGAGCGTGCCGTCCTCGAGGAGCAGGAAGCCGTTCATGACTCGTGCACCAGACGGCCTGCGGCGATCGTGGCCCGCACCCGGCCACGCAGCTTCTCGCCGATCAGCCAGGAGTTCTTGGAGCGGCTCTTGAAGCCGTCTTCGGACACCTGCCAGCTCGCCTGTGTGTCGAGCAGGACGAGGTTCGCAGGCGAGCCGACGGCGACCTTCGGAGAATCGAGCCCGTAGGCGCGCGCCGGCCCAGCGGACATCCGCTCGAGCAGCGTCTCCAGCGAGATCAGCCCGGGCTCGACGAGGTGCGTGTAGAGCGATGAGAACGCCGTCTCGAGGCCGGTCACCCCGAAGGGCGCCGCCTCGAACGGCACCTCCTTCTCGTGCCGCGCGTGCGGAGCGTGATCGGTCGCGACACAGGAGATCGTCCCGTCGCGCAGCGCCTCGACGAGCGCCTGGCGGTCGTCGTCGCCTCCGAGTGGCGGGTTCATCTTCACGTTCGGGTCGAGCGAGCGCACCGCCTCGTCGGTGAGGACGAGATGGTGCGGGGTCACCTCCGCGGTGGCCCGGATTCCCGCGGCGTGTGCGCGGCGAAGAGCCTCCACGGACGCCCGGGCGGACAGATGCATCAGGTGCAGCGTCCGGCTCTCGTACGCCGCGAGCGCCAGGTCGCGTTCGACCATCACGCTCTCGGCGATCGAGGGCCAGCCGCTGATCCCGAGCTCGGCGGAGACGACGCCTTCGCGCATGTGGCCGCCGCGCGACAGCGTCGGGTCCTCGCAGTGCACCGCGACCGGTCGCTCGGTGATCGACGCGTACTGGAGCGCGCGCCACATGAGGTTGCTCGCCACGACCGGGCGCCCGTCGTCGGTGAAGCCGACGGCGCCGTGGTCGGCGAGCTCGCCCATCTCGGTCAGCTCGGATCCCTCCTGGCCCTTGGAGATGGCGGCCAGGAACCCGACCTGCACCTCGGCCTCGTCACGCGCCTGCTCGACGAGCGCCCCCAGCACCGCGGCCGAGTCAACGACCGGCTCCGTGTTCGGGATCGCGAGGATCGCGCAGTAGCCGCCGGCCGCCGCCGCCTGCGTGCCGGTGGCGATCGTCTCCTCGTCCTCGCGGCCGGGCGTGCGCAGGTGCACGTGCGGGTCGACGAACGCGGGAGCGAGCACGAGTCCCGTGCCGTCGATCACCTTGTGCGAGTTCTGCGGCAGGTTCGAACCGAGCTCGGCGATCACGCCGTCGTCGATCTTGACGTCGACCTGGGCGTCGACGCCCTCGACGGGATCGAGCACGCGGGCGCCGCGGACGATCAGGCTCTCCTTGGGCGCGTCCTTGACGAACAGCATCACGCCACCCCCATCGGGACTTCGGCTTCGACCGGCTTCGGCCCGGTCGTCAGCAGGTCGTAGAGGACGGCCATCCGGACGACGAGCCCGGCCCGCACCTGGGTCTCGATCAGCGCGTCGGCCGCGTCCGCGACCACAGGATCGATCTCGACCCCGCGGTTCATCGGCCCGGGATGCATGACCTTCTGCCCGGGCCTCAGCCGCTCCGGCGTCACGCCCCAGCGGGCGCTGTACTCGCGCAGGCTCGGCACGTAGTTGGCGCCTTCGAGCATCCGCTCCTTCTGCATGCGCAGGACGTAGACGATGTCCGCGGCGCCGATCGCGTCGATGTCCGTCGTCGCCTCGCAGCCCATCGCCTCGATCCCGCGCGGGAGGAGCGGCGGCGGGCCGACGAGCGTCACCCGCGCGCCGAGCAGGACGAGCGCCTGGATGTTCGAGCGAGCGACCCGTGAGTGGAGGACGTCGCCGACGATCGCGACGTGCAGCCCCTCGATGCGGCCGAACTGCTCCTGGATCGTGTACAGGTCGAGGAGCGCCTGCGTCGGGTGCTGGTGCTTGCCGTCGCCGGCGTTGACGATCCGCGCCTCGGTCACACGGGCGACAAGCTGCGGTGCGCCGATCTGCGGGTGGCGCAGGACGATCACGTCCGGGTCGTACGCGCCGAGCGTGATCGCCGTGTCCTTCAGCGACTCGCCCTTGTCGACGGACGAGCCGGACGCCTTGATCGACATCGTGTCCGCGGAAAGGCGCTTGGCGGCGAGCTCGAAGCTCGACGAGGTGCGGGTCGAGGACTCGTAGAAGACGTTGATCACGAGCCGCCCGCGCAGGGTCGGGAGCTTCTTCATCTCGCGGTCGAGCGAGCGCTCGAACGTCCTGGCCGTCGCCAGCAGGCGCTCGACGTCCTCGCGCGAGAGGTCGCCGATCGAGATCAGGTGCCGCGTCGGCGGCGGGTTGGGCGGGCGCAGGTCGTCCCGCATCACGTGGAGATCACCCATTCGAACCCTCCTCCGGGGCTGGGATCAGCAGGACCTGGTCGACCTCGTCGATCTCGACGAGCTGCACCTGGACGCGCTCCTCGCGCGCCGTCGGCAGGTTCTTGCCGATGTAGTCGGGACGGATCGGAAGCTCTCGGTGGCCGCGGTCGGCGAGGCAGGCGAGCTGAACACGCGCAGGGCGCCCGTAGTCGAACAGGGCCTCGATCGCGGCGCGGATCGTGCGGCCCGTGTAGAGCACGTCGTCGACGAGCACGCACGTCATGCCCTCGAGCGCGAAGTCGAGCTTCGTGTCGCGCACAACCGGCTGCGAGTGGATCGGCGCCTCTCCCCCGCGCACCTGGACGTCGTCGCGGTAGAACGTGATGTCGACCGAGCCGAGCTTGACCTCGCGGCCCGTGAGCTCGGCGATCAGGTGCCGCAGGCGCTGCGCGAGCGGCACGCCCCGCGTGTGGATGCCGACGAGGGCGACGCGGTCGAGATCGGAGTTGGCCTCGACGATCTCGTGCGCGATCCGGGTGAGGCTCCGCTGGATCGCCTCGCCGTCCAGCAGGACTTTCTCGTCGTGGACGTGCGTGGACAATCGACTCCTTTCCGGCCTCTCTGGACCGAGTTAAAGGGGTTCGGGTCGCCGAGCACTGTAGCGCCGGTTCCGGACGGAGTCCATGATTGCGCGATGGCGCCGCGGCGATTCGCTCCGAAGGACGTCCTGCGCGAGACGTTCCTGACCCAGCTCGCGGTCGCGCCGGACGGCTCGTCGGTCGTCTACGGGCGGCGGACGATCGAGGGCGGCGAGTACCGGATGCGGCTCTGGCGCGTGCCCGCGAGCGGCGGACGGGCGGAGCAGATCACGACCGGCGACGGCGACTCGCGGCCCAGGTTCTCGCCGGACGGGAAGACGCTCGCCTTCATCTCGGCGCGCTCGGGGAAGGCACAGCCCTGGCTCCTGCCGCTCGCGGGAGGCGAGCCGCAGCCGCTGACCGAGCTCGCGGGGCAGGCGGGCGCAGCGGAGTGGTCGCCGGACGGGTCGCGGATCGCGCTGCTCGCGGAGAGCGGCGAGGACCGGTTCCGTGTCGGGGACCCGGAGCAGCCGACGGCACGTCGGATCTCCGACCTCAACTGGCGCCTCGACGGGGCCGGGATCCGCGACCAGTTCACGAGCCTCTGGGTCGTTCCGGCCCGCGGCGGCAAGCCGAAGCAGCTGACCGGCGCCGGCTACGAGGCGATCCAGCCCTTCTGGAGCCCGGACGGTCGCCGGATCGGGTTCCTGGCCGACCCGAGGCCGGAGGCCGGCCTCCTCGAGCAGCCGCAGGTCTGGTCGCTGCCCGCGGGCGGAGGGCGCCCGACGAAGCACGCGGAGCTCCGCGGGGAGATCGCCGGCGCGGCGTTCTCGCCGAGCGGGAGGCTCGCCTTCGTCGGCCTGGACGACCCGTCCTTCTCCGGGTCGACGAATCTCGGCCTGTGGGTGCGCGAGGGCAGCCGGACACGCAGGCTCGGCGAGGAGCTCGACCGCACCTTCTTCTTCATCGTCATCGGCGACCTCCTCGACTTCGGGGCGCTCGCGCCGGTGCCCGTGCTCTGGCTGGATGACGAGAACGTCGTGGTGCCGGTCACCGACCGAGGCTCGTGCGTGCCGTACCGCTTCGGCCTCGACGGCTCGAGCGAGCGTCTCGTGCAGCGCGACGACGCCATCTGCACGTGGCTCGCGCTCGGCGGCGGACGGCTGGCGACGATCGCGAGCATCGACGGCGGCGCGTGTGACGTGTACGCGATCGAGGACGGCGAATTGCGCCGGCTCTCGCGAAACGGCGGGAGCTGGTTCGGCCCCTATCGCCGTGATCCGGAACGCCACGCGGTCCGCCACAAGGACGGCCATGACATCGACACATGGGTCGTCGGGCCCCGGGGTCGGCGCAGCAAGGGGCTCGTCCTCCAGATCCACGGCGGGCCGCACTGCGCGCATGGGCCCGCTCCGTGGCTCGAGATGGTCGCGCTCGCGGATGCCGGCTTCACGGTCGTCTACAGCAATCCGCGGGGCTCGGCCGGCTACGGAGAGGCGTTCGGAAAGGCGATCGAGGGGAACTGGGGCGAGGCCGACGACTCCGACCTGATGCGCGTCGTGGACTGGGCGATCCGTCGGAAGCTGGGGACGCGCGACCACGTCGGCCTTCTCGGGCTCTCGTACGGCGGCTACATGACGAACTGGCTGCTCGGACATCACCCGGGCCGGTTCGCGGCGGCGGTCAGCGAGAACCCCGTGCTCGACCTCTTCTCGTTCTACGGGGAGTCCGACTACGGGTTCACGATCGCCGAGCACGTGGGCGGCATCGAAGAGCCGTGGGACGACTTCCAGCGGATGATCGAGAAGTCTCCGGGAGCGCTCCTGCACCGCAACAAGGCGCCGCTCCTGCTCCTGCAGGCCGAGGGCGACCTGCGCTGTCCGGCCGGCCAGACCGAGATCGCGTTCACGATGCTCCGCCGGCTCGGCCGCACCGTGGAGATGGTGCGCTACCCGGAGGAGTTCCACGTGATGATGGAGACCGGCCGTCCCGACCGGCGCGTCGACCGCCTCGAGCGGATCGTGGACTGGTTCGAGCGCTACCTGTAACCGACGGCGACGAGCCATTCGAGCACATACTCGTTGCGGTCCGGGAGCTCGGCCTCCATGCGCCGGACGCCGTTCTCGAGCTCGGTCTCGTCGAGTAGCTGAAGCGGCGAGATGAACCGGCGGCGCACGCGCTCGACGGCCGTCTCTCGCGCGACCGTCGCGGTCTGCGTCAGGCGCTGCAGCTCGACCTGCTCGAAGCCGGCGGACCCGAGCTCGGCCTCGAGCTCGTCCGGTGCGGGGAACCTCGCCTTGTCGATCGCCTCGAGCGAGGGGAAGAACGGCTTCAGCCAGTAGCGCTCGAAATGGAGCGGATGGAACGTGCCGATCGCGAGCCGGCCCTCCGGGCGGAGGACGCGGGCCGCCTCGGCGAACGCCTGCGGCCGGTCGACGAGATGGATCACGAGCCACATCAGCGCCCGTTCGAACCACCCGTCCTTGAAGGGCAGCCGCTCCGCAGGGGCGACCTTGACCGTGCTCACACGCTCGCGTGCCAGGGCCGCCATCTCGGGCTCCGGCTCCACGCCCCAGACGCGCGAGCCGCGCGCCGCGAGCGCCTCGGCGGCGCGCCCTGTGCCGCAGCCGATGTCGAGCACGCGGCGCCCCGCCAACTCACCCGCGCGGGCGAGGAGCTCGAAGACCTCCCACCAGTTGTCGTCGGCCGGCCGAAGCTCGTCGTAGCTCCGAGCGACCCAGCCGAAATCAGGCTTGCTCGTCGACGATGTCCTCGGGCTCCGTCAGCGCCTCGATCGCGTGCTGGGCCGCCTCGAGCGAGCCCTCGGGAACCATGACCTTCTGCGGAACGTCGTCGGTCCCGAGCGGGTCGTGGTCGACCGCGACCTCGAGCTCCGACTCGATCCCGGCCGAGCGGAGAATGGTCTGCAGCTCCTCGGCCTCGGTCACGTCGCCGGCCATCGCCACCTGCACGAGTTGGGTCATTCCTGTGCCTCCTCGCCGGTCCGGACAGTCTCGGTCTCGCCGCGTCGTGTGAGCGCGCCGCCCTTCACGAGCTCCGGCCCGCCTCGCTCGGCGAAGCGGACGTCGATCGTATCGAAGTCCTTCGGCACGACAGTGCTCGGAAAGATCGTGCGCGCCTCGCGTGCGACCTCGCCTCCGAAGTAGCGATTCGAGAGGTGAGTCAGGGCGAGCAGCTGGACCTCGGCGGCACGGGCCACTCCGGCCGCCTCCTGGGCGGTCGAGTGCAGCGTTTCCCGCGCCCGGTCGCGCTCGTCCTCGCAGAACGTGGCTTCGTGGACGAGCACGTCCGCGTTGCGCGCCGCGTCGATCACCGTCTCCGACGGAGAGCCGTCCCCGGCGATCACGACCTTGCGCCCGGGTCGCGCCGGCCCGAGCACGCTGTCTGGCGTGATCGTCGTCCCATCGGAGAGCGTCACGGACTCGCCGCGCTGCAGAGCGCCCCGCTCCGGCCCCGGCGGAACACCGAGCGCGTCCGCCGCCTGCACGTCGAAACGTCCCGGTCGGGCGTCCTCGACCAGTGCGTAGCCGACCGCGCTCACACCGTGCGCGACCGCGAACGTGACGAGGCGGTAGTCCTCGCGGATCAGCTCGTCTCCCGGCCGCAGCTCCTTCAGCTCGACCGTGTACGTGAGGCGCCCGAAGATCCGCCGCAGCGCGCCGAACAGGTCGCGGAGCCCCGGCGGCCCGTAGATCGTGATCGGAACCTCCCGCCCGCGCAGCGCGAAGGTCTTCAGCATGCCCGGCAGGCCGAGGTAGTGATCGGCGTGATAGTGCGTGAGGAACACCTCGCGCAGCTCGAGCAGGCCGACGCTCGAGCGCAGCAACTGGCGCTGCGTCCCCTCAGCGCAGTCGAAGAGCAGCCGCTCGCCGCCGCGCCGTAGAAGCAGGGCCGCGGGAGCCCGCTGCGCGGTGGGCATCGAGCCCGAGGTCCCCAGGAAAACGAGGTCGAGATCCACGGGGCTAGTTAATCACCGCGGATCGATGCCGGCCCGTCCCCCATTTGGGTGAAGGCGACCGCTGGCACAGGCCGATACTGCGGTAAAGGAGGCCTGCGGCTCACAGTGGCAACCCCGCATATCACGGAGAAGATCTCGCGCTCGGTCACGCTCTTGCGCGTGTTCGTCCTCGCGAGTGCGATCCTGCTGGCCGCCGCCGCAGTCTCGCTCGCCGTGATCATGACCAACGCGGTGCGCAAGCAGGCGATCGACGACGCTCAGGCGAGCCTCACCGAGTACACGAACGGGGTCCTCCACCGGGAGGTCGTGCACGGCGGGCATCTCTCCGTCGGGAGCAACGTGAAGGGGGTCGTCCAGGCGAGCTTCGCGTCGAGGTCGGACATCCTGAGCGTCAAGGTCTGGCGACCGGACGGAGTGCTCGCGTGGACCGACGTGGCACCCGAGCGGATCGGCCGGAGGTTCCCCATCGACAAGCATCTCGACGAGGTCCTCGAGAGCCGCAAGGCCGACGCCGAGCTGGAAGAGCTCGATGCCGAGGAGAACCAAGCCGAGGCGCGGGCCGGGGTCGGCCGGGCGCTCGAGGTCTACGCGCCGGTGATCGACGGCGGCTATGCGATCGGCGCATTCGAGATCTACGCCGACGCCGCTCCGATCGAGGCGTCGATCAACGAGAAGAAGCAGCAGATCTGGCTCGCCACGTTCATCGTCTTCGGATTGCTCTGGGGCCTGCTCGTGTTCCTCGTGCGCGGCGCCTCGGGTCTCCTCCGCCGGCAGACCGACCAGCTGCGCAAGCGCTCGAAGGACCTGATGGCCGCGTATGCGCGGCTCGAGGAGAGCTCGCTCGAGGCGATCGAGAGCCTCAACGCCACCGTCGAGGCGAAGGATCCGTACACGGCGGGCCACTCGCTGCGGGTTCAGCGGATCGCGGTCGCGATCGGCGAGGAGCTCGGCCTCTCGAAGGACCGCCTCGACGCGCTACGGCTCGGCGCCCTCTTCCACGACATCGGCAAGCTCGCCGTGCCGGACGCGGTGCTGACGAAGCCGGCCCGCCTCACGGAGGACGAGTTCGACCAGATCAAGAAGCACTCCGAGGACGGGGCCCGCATCGTCGGCAAGTTCGGCCCGCTGCGCGCGACGGTGCCGATCATCCGCCACCATCACGAGCGCTGGGACGGCGCGGGTTATCCGGACCGGCTCGCCACCGGAGAGATCCCGCTCGAGGCGTCGATCGTCGGCCTCGCGGACGCCTGGGACGCGATGACGACGGACCGGCCGTACCACCGCGGCCTGACCCTCGAGGAGGCGTTCCGCGAGGTTCGAGAGGGCCGCGAGTCGCAGTTCGCGCCCGAGGTCGTCGACGCGTTCTTCGCCGCCCAGCGGCGTCGCCCCGGCGAGTTCTGGCACGAGCACGAGCCCTCAAAGACCGAGAGCGCCGACCTGCACGTCGTCGCCGAGGCGAGCTAACCGGGAACCGTCAGCCGCTGGCCGGGCGTGAGCGTCGTGCCCGCCAGGTGGTTCCTGCGCTGGAGCTCCCAGACGCCTTCCCGGGTGTCACCTGCGTACCGGGTGGCGGCGATCGACCAGAGCGTGTCCCCCGGCTGGACGACGTACACCTGCGCGGGCCCGGCGCCGTCGACCGTGCGCGTCAGGAGGCTCCAGCCAAGAAAGGTTGCGACAAGGACGATCAGGAGGATGCGACCGAACATGTGTTCGCCATGGTAGAGCGAACACGTGTTCGTGTCAAGAGCCTGATCGCCGCGATACCGTCGGCGTGCCGACCGCGAACGGAAGCCCGACGTACGTGGCCTTGCGCGCGAGGTTCATCTCCGCCGTGATCTGGGCGCCGTACACGTAGAACCCCGGCCGGAGCCGCCTCGTGCGGAACGAGATCACCTTGTCCCAACCCCCGACGAGCTTGCCGCTCGTCTTCAGCGCCGCGCCACGCACGCGACCCGTGCGGAGCGAGCGCGAGATCTTCGCTCTGAGCGTCGGCGCGACCCTCCCCGGACGCGTCACGCGGAACAGGCCGGCCGTGTAGAGCGAGCCCTCGTCGGTGCCGGCGACGAAGCTCCAGTACTTGTTCTGCTCGGAGCGCCGCCGGGTGCCCCCGAGGAACCCGAGGTGGACTCCGACGGGCTTGACCGCGTGCCGCCACTGGACCCGGGGGCCGTTGCAGTGCGTCAACCGGGCCTGGATCGCGCCCTTGACGATCGAGTACGAAGGGCGCTTCGACCAGTCCGCGCGCAGGAGCCCCGACTGCCAGCGGTCGAGATTCGCCTCGTCGACGAGGTTGAAGAACAGGACGGACTCGACGGCCGGGTCGCACGCGAGCATCGGGATCATGTTCCCGTAGACCGCCGCCTGCGTCCCCTCGTCGGTCGTGACGACGCTCTCCTTGCCGAAGTAGAAGCTGCGCAGGGCCGACGGGATGGCGACCTGCCAGCCGACCTCGTTCATGCGCAGCTTGAGCGTGCGCGCCGGGCCGCTGGCCGTGCCGGCCTCGGGGAACGTCGGCTGGCCCGTGCCGTGGAACGCGTCCCAGACCGCCTGCTTGACCCGGTCGAGGTTCGGGATGCCGGCGTTCGGCCAGGAGTAACCCGTCTCGAGCTTGTCCGTGGACGCGTTCGGATACGGGTGGTAGCTGAGCGCGTCCATGATCGGCTTCGTCCGGCGGCTCTTGCGGTAGGCGCGGCCGATGTCGCGAATGCAGCGCACGGGCGAGATGGAGAGGTTCCCGGGCGCGCGCGGGTTGTCCGTCCCGCGGGGGCCGAGACCCACGCCGAGCACGGTGATCGAGCGGTTGACGGCCTTCAGCGCGTCGTACGAGGCTGCGAGCACCGGCTCGTAGGCCGCGCAGGCCGCTCCCTTCCCGCGGACGAACTGCGGCTGCCAGAAGCGAGACTTGTTCGGCTCGTTGCCGACGATGATGTCCTTGACCGCAGGGAACGCGCGGGCGACGAGGGCCGTCCACGCGACGAACCGGGCCTTGCTCGAGGAGTCGGCCAGCGACTTGGCCTTGCCCGGATAGAGCGCGAGCGTGACCTTCACGCCGTCTCGCGTCGCGGCGTCGATCGCTCCCGCGATCCCGTTCCGCTCGTCGATCGCCGTCGGGCGGGTCGCGTCCCAGAGGACCGTGATGCGGTTCTCGTTCATCCCGACGTCTTTCATCGTGTCGTAGAAGCGAGCAGCCACCCCTGCGTCCTTTGGATGGTCGTCGGAGACACCGACGCGGATGTCGGCGCCGGCCGCGGGCGCGAGAACGAGCGCGCCGAGCGCACATGCGAGCGTGAACCTCTTCATCAGACCCTCGATCAGGATTGCAGAACGCTCAGGACGGCGTCCAGCACCTTCGAGGAACCGAAGCGGACCGGATCGTCCGCCGGGAGTCCGGTTTCAAGCTCGACGGCCTCCGCGACGGCACGCGCTTCTTGCTCGCCGAGCTCGCCGGTGTTGAGCGCGATCGCCGCGACGCGCGCGGGTCGGCCCGGAAGAGAGGCGCGCTCGTGCAGCTCGACGAGCTCCGGCAGCGACGGGACCGGCGACCCGGGGTAGCCCTCGATCTCCGTCGCCCCGGCGACGTGGCAGAGGACGTACGCGTGCGGAGCCGAGCCGTGCATGAGGCCGAGCGTGACGCCGGAGTAGGCCGGATGCGAGAGCGAGCCCTGGCCCTCGACGATCAGCAGCTCTCCCCCACGCCGCGCGCCCTCGACGACGAGCCGCTCGGCGGCACCCGCGAGGAAGTCGGCGACGACCGCGTCGATCGCGATGCCCCAGCCGGCGATCGCGACCCCGGTCTGGCCGGTCGGGACGAACTGCGACTTCAAGCCTCGCGCGCGGGCCTCGCGGTCGAGCTCGATCGCGACCGTCTTCTTGCCGATCGCGCAGTCCGAGCCGACCGTGAGGACTGTCTTCGCGTCGAGGCGCAGGTTCTCGCCGGTGGGCACGCTCAGATCGGACGGCGGCTTCCGCAGGTCGCGGAGCGCGACGCCGTGCGCTTGGGCGAGCTCGACCAGCTCCGGGTCCTCGGAGACGAACTCGTGCAGGCCGCTCTCGAGGTCGAGGCCGGCTTCGATCGACTCCTTCAGGAGCGAGCGCCAGGCAGGCGGGAAGCGGCCGCCCTGGGTGGCGACCCCGACGAGGGCCGTCGTCGGCTCGTACTGGAGCGCGTCGGCGACCGTGCCGACGATCGGGATGCCCTTGTGGGTCTCACCCGGCCGCTTCGAGTCAAGGATGGCGACGGTCGGGCTCGGGCTGTAGTCGACGACGCCACGCATCGTCTTCCCGTAGTGCGGGTCGCCCGACTTGCCCTCAGCGAGGATCAGGTACCGCTTCTGTGACACCGAGCCCCGGTTGGTCGGAGGGCAGTTGCACGCCGTCGACGAACTCCACGCCGGGCCAGGGGTCCTGGCGCAGGAGCAGGTTGCCGTCGAGGTCGACGTGGTCGCAGAGGCTCGCGATCTGGGCTCCGGCGGCGATCGCGAGACCTGACTCGTTCATGCAGCCGAGCATGACGCCGAGACCGAGCGCCCGCGCCACGTTCGCGATGCGGATCGCCTCGCGAATCCCGCCCGACTTGGCGAGCTTGATGTTCACGCCGTGGGCGCGCTCCGCGCAAGCGGGCACGTCGGCGGAGACGTGACAGTCCTCGTCGACGAAGATCGGCAGCGGCGAGCGCTCCTTCAGCTCGGGCCCGCCCGGATCTTCGGCCGGGAGCGGCTGCTCGCAGTACTCGACGCCGAGCTCCTTCAGCTGCAGCAGCGCCTCGAGCGCCTCGTCGAGCGACCACGCCTCGTTGACGTCGACCATCAGCGGCAGGTCGGTGACCTGGCGCACGGCGCGCACGCGCTCGACGTCGAGCCTGTCGCGGCCGCCGAGCTTGAGCTTGAGCCGCTTGAAGCGCCCCGCGACCGCTTGCGTGCGCCGCGCCATGTCGTCGGGGTCGCCGAGCCAGATCGTCCACGAGGTCGGCGGGCCTTCGCGCCGCAGTCCGAGTAGTCGCCAGACAGGCTGTCCCGTGAGCTTGCCCTGGAGGTCGTAGAGCGCCGCGTCGATCGCGGCCCGCGCCGCCGGCTCGCCGGGAGGCAGCCGCGACTCGATCTCCTCGAGCGCCCAGGGGTCGTCGCCCAGCTCGTCGCCGAGCCCCTCGAGGTACCCGAGCGCCGACTCCGCCGACTGGTCGTAGCGCTCGATCGGCGCCGCCTCGCCGTAGCCGGTGACGCCGTCATGCTCGAGCTCCGCGTAGACGACGTCCGCTGAGTCCTGCGAGCTGCGCGAGATCGTGAACGTCTCCGTGAGCTCGATCGTCGCGATCCGGGCAGAGAGCCGCACGGCGCAAGCCTAGTCACCTCCTACTTCAGCTGTCCTCGCGCGATCCCGGCCAGCACACGGGCCGTCGAGACGAAGACGAGCGAGCCAGACGGATGATGTCCGCCGTACGCCCTGTGACTGTTGACCGCGTAGACGATCCCGAGCGGCCCGACGGAGGCGTCGTTCCAACCCGAGCGCTCCTGCTTCGGCAGCGTGACGCTTTTGCCCGTCTTCAGGTCGAAGACGCGCAGATCCCTGTCGACGTAGCGCGGGTCGACGGACACGATTGCGACTCGGCCATACGCCTGCAGATGGCCGGCAAGGCCCTTGGCCTCGATCGGCCAGCTTTCTCTGAGCAGCCCCGTCTCGGAGCCATAGGCCTCGAGGGTCTTGGCCTTTGTCAGGACAACGAGGCGCCCACCGCCGAGCGCGATCTCCTGCGCCGAGGTCGGCGTGATCTCCCTCAGCAGCGAGCCCGTCGGCGAGTAGATGCCGACGGTGCCGTCCGTCCGCAGAACGGCAACGTGACCCGCGTCGGCCGAACGCGAAACGATTGTCCGGTCACCGACCGCGATCGTGCGAAGCCCCGTCTTGGCGATCGAGCTGAGACGGGCGTTCGTGATCGTCGTGCCGCTGGAATCCGGCAACAGCGTCTCGGTCCATCTGCTGACAGCGAGCACCTTGGCCGAGCCGACCAGCCCGGTCATCCAATCGCCATCCCAGAGCTGGTTCATGCCCCGGGTCACACGGAATGCATGGCCAAGCTGCCGGACTCCCGAACCGGTCCCGGAAGCGGTAAAGAGGCGCTCAGAGGTCTCCAAGGAGATGCCGTGGACGCTTCGCGTGATCCAGGCCACTCGTGTCCCCGCGATCGCGACCTCCTGCACAAGCGGGGAATCGCTCTTCGTCGGGCGTCGCACCCGTGCGGTCTTGCCCGACCGAACGTCCCAGACGTACACCCCGTTGCCGTCGGTGCCGTAGACGACGCGCGGCCCGTCGATCGCCAAGGTGGTGATCGGGCCACTCGCGCGAACGACCCTCCGCGTCGGCGCTGTGCTCGCGGACGCGGAGAGAGCAAGGATCAGCAAGGAGGGCACGATCAGAATCAGCACCTGCTTCAGGAGCTGTTTCATCGTTCTCACCTCCAGGGGAATCATCTACGCGGCGCAGCCGTGCCGCATCGTGCGGTCCGCGGATTGGCCCAGCGGAAAGTACGGAGACGAGACTCCTAACGTCTGGGCAGGGCTAGACTTGACGCTCCGCGCCAGTAGCTCAGGGGATAGAGCGCGCGCCTCCGGAGCGCGAGGTCGCAGGTTCGATTCCTGCCTGGCGCAACGGCTCTGTTGAGAACCGGTGAGGTGCCGCCCGCCGAGCGCGACGGCACCTCACGGCCTTTCCGGCAATTAGCGTTTTGCGTGAGCGAGCTTCCGCAGGCGCACATACGTGCGCTTGGACGCTTTCGCGTGCGGCGTCTTCGCCGTCGTCCCGATCGAGAAGAGCTTGCCGAAGGCGGCCTTGCGCACCCGCAGGATGAAGGTCGCCTTGCCCGCCTTGGTCGTGTGCTTGACCTTGGCCTTGCCCACGATGCGCCGTGCCTGGATGCTGCGCACCGTCACGATCGCGCCCCACACCTTCAGGTTCCGGCGGTCCTTGACCGTGACCACCATGCGGATTCGCTTCGTCTTCTTCACGCCCTTCGTGAAGTAGCGGATCTTCGTGATCCGCACGCCGTCCGCGTTGGCAGCTGCGACGAAGGAGGCGCTCTGGCTCACCGTGTACCGCGTCTCGACGGACACGCCCTGCTTGTCGGTCATGAGGACGCTGACGTTCTTGCTCGTCCCCGGGATCGGGACGTTGAAGCCTCCGTCCGACCCGAGTGAGGAGAGCGCGTCGACGCCGTTCACCGACAGGCCGGCGAGCTTGTCGCTGTCGCCCACGCTCCCCGAGACCTCGATCGGCTTGCCGTCGACCGAGACGTAGCCGCCGACCGGTTTCAGGACAGATACGGCGGCCTGTTGGAGCGCGTCGAGCGCGTCGGACGAGACGACGCCGCCGGGACCGACGAGGTTCGCCGTCAGCGGAATCGTCACCGTGCTCGTATCGCCCGTGGCCGGATTCTGGACGTCGAACGAGAGCGAGGTCTGCCCGTTCAGGTTCACGATCCCGGTGAACTGGCCGGCACCGTTCACGTCCAGCGATTGGCCGTTGACCGAGACACCGGCGCTGCCGGAGGACGGCGCGGCGACGGAGCCGCTCACGACGGCAACTCCGTTGAGCACCGTCGTCGGCCCGAGCGTGATCGACGGCGGGATGACGTCCGCCGGCGCGGCGCGCGCACCGGCGAGAGAAAGCAGAACGCCCGCCGCGGCCGCAAGCGCGGCGAGCGTCCATCTTGAAGTCGGGAATGTCATGTCGCTTTCGCTCCTTTTTTCGAGTGCGACCGACAGAAGCTCCTGAGGCCCCCGACTTGCGCCGCTCCCGCCCGAATCACTCGCATGAGGTACCGAGCGCGAGTGAATCGCGTTGCAGCCCGCTGGTTTCCGTTCGCGACGGCTTCTCTGGATGTGCATGAGACGAACTGCGCGCCTTCTCGCGACGACCGCCTGCTGCGTGGCTGGCGTCGCCGTGCTGCCGGCGCATGCGAGCGGCGAGCTCGTCGTCCCGCCCGTGAACCTCGACCTCATGCTCTGCCTGCCGCCGCTGCCCTTGCCCGCCGAGCTGCTGCAGTGCCCTCAGCAGTCGCAGGCCCCCGCGGCGACCCCACCCGCGCCGGAGCCGGAGCCGACGGCCAAGCCGGCCCCGAAGCGCTTCGACCCGCGCCGGATCATCGTCGACCTCAAGGGGCGACCCACGCAGGAAACGATCGACAAGCTCTGGCGGCGCGCCGGAGTCTCCCCCGTGCGGACGCTCAAGAAGGTGGGGCTGTACGTCGTCCAGGCGCCGGCGGACAACCGGGACGAGGCGCTGTCCACGCTCGGCGCCTCGCGGTACGTGAAGGGCGTCGACCGCGAGCTCGTCGTCGACGGGCTCGACACGACGCCGACCGATCCGGACTGGTCGGATCAGTGGGGACTGCGGCGCGCCGGCTTCCCGTTCGCCTGGGACGTGACCCGCGGCTCGAGGAACGTCGTCGTCGCAGTGCTCGACACGGGCGTCGACGCGTCGCACCCGGACCTCAAGGGCGCGCTCGTTCCCGGGCGCGACATCGTCAACGGCGACGCCGATCCGAAGGACGACAACGGCCATGGGACTGCGGTCGCCGGGGTCGTCGCGGCTCGCGCGAACAACGCCGCCGGAGTCGCGGGCGCGTGCTGGAGATGCTCGGTGATGCCGGTCAAGGTCCTGGGCTCAGACGGGACGGGGACCACGAGCAACGTGGCCGCCGGGATCATCTGGGCGGTCGACCACGGCGCACGCGTGATCAACCTCAGCCTCGGAGCGCCAGGCACGACGCAGGCGCTCTCCGACGCGGTCTCGTACGCGCTCGCGAGGGACGTCGTCCTCGTCGCAGCCGCGGGCAACAGCAGCACGGACGAGCCGTTCTATCCCGCGGCGGCGCCGAACGTGATCGGCGTCGCGGCGACGAACGAGTCGGACCGGCTGTACAGCTGGTCGAACCGCGGCTCGTGGGTGCACGTGACCGCACCGGGCTGCAACTCGGCGCCGTGGCTCCGGAACGACTACGTCGGTTTCTGCGGAACCTCGGCGGCGGCGCCTCTGGTCGCGGGCCTGGCCGGGCTCATTCGCTCAGCCGCTCCGCAGGCGTCCGCCGCAGAGACGGCCACGCTGATCGTGGGCTCCGTCGACGGGGTTGCGGCGGGCATCGGGGGCGGACGGATCAATGCCGGAGCCGCGCTCGCCCGGGTCACGCCTGCGCGGACGACGACTCGCCGCACGGCCGCGTACAAGGGCCGGCTGGACCGGCGCCATCGGTCGCGGTCCGTGAAACAGACGGTGGGCGCGGGCCAGTTACGGGCCACGTTGAAATTCAGGCCCAAGCGGCGGCTGTCGCTCGTGGTCAGCCAGCCCGGCACCGGGGCAACGCGCGTCAGCGGCAAGAGCCCTCTGCGCTTGAGCCGTTCGGTTGACGCGGGGCCGGTCACCGTGGTCGTCGGCGGGCGCGGCAAACGGGCCCGGTACGTCCTGAAGCTCTCGGCGGTCGCCCCTGGTGTATGAACCTCCGCGATGCCGTCGTCGTACCTGCGCAGCCTGAATCCGCGCCTGCCCGTTCCCGTCTGGCTGCTCCAGGTCGGCGGGCTCACGAACTCGTTCGGGAACGGCCTCGTCCTGCCGTTTCTCGTCATCTACCTGCACAACATCCGCGGGTTCTCGCTGGGGACGGCCGGGCTCGTCGTCGCCGTCTCCTCGTTCGCCCAGCTCGTCGCCGGGATCGTCGCGGGCCCGTTGATCGACCGGGTCGGAGCGCGGCTCACCCTCGGAGGCGGGCTCGTCCTCCAGGCGGCCGGTTTCGGGCTGCTCCCGCTCGTACGCGAGCCCTGGGAAGCGTTCGTCCTCGTCGCGATCGAGGGCGCAGGCAGCGCGGGCTTCTGGCCGAGCCAGTCGACCCTCATCTCCCGCCTGACGCCGCCTGCGCGCCGCCACGCCGCGTTCGCGCAGCAGCGGGTGACGATGAATCTCGGAATCGGCCTCGGCGGGCTCGCGGCCGGCTGGATCGCGCAGGTGCACGACCCGACGACGTTCACGGTGCTCTTCGTCCTCGACGCGTTGACGTTCCTCGCCTACGTGGTCGTGCTGGCGTTCATCCACGACCCGGGCGTCTCCGAGGAGGAGGCCGGAGACGCGCCCGCCTCGTACGCGGCGGTCGTTCGCCACAAGACGTTCCTCGGCCTGTGGACGCTCAACTTCCTGTTCGTCGCGGCCGGGTACTCGCTCTTCAACCTCCTCCCCGCCTTTGCCCGCGACCAGGCGGATCTCAGCGAGCGTCAGATCGGCGCGATCTTCTTCGTGAACACGATCGCAATCGTGCTCGCGCAGCTGCCGCTCTCACGCTGGATCGAGGGGCGCCGGCGGATGCGGGCGCTCGCGCTGATGCCGCTCCTCTGGGCGATCGCGTGGCTGATCGTCGACGGGGCGGGCTACTGGTTCACGGCAGGCGCGGCTTTCTCGCTGATCGCCTTCGCGATGGTGCTGTTCGGAATCGGAGAGTGCTTCCACGGGCCGGCGCACCAGGCGCTCGTCTCGGACATCGGCCCGCCGCATCTGCGTGGACGCTACTTCGCGGTGCACAGCCTGTCCTGGGGGCTCGCGGGAACCGTCGGCCCGGCGGTCGGCGGCTTCATTCTCGCGGCTGCGCCGTTCGCCTTGTGGCCGCTGGCTTCCGCGGTCTGTCTCGCTGCGATGTTCGGCGTGCTGTCGATCGAGCGCTTCATCCCGCGCCAGCTGCAACGGATCCCGCGCGAGGACGCATTGACGCCGACGCTCGCGGAAGCGCCCGGCTAGAGAAGCTGCGAGGATCCGTGCATGGTCGTCTCACGTGGATTCAGGGGACGACGCAGTGACGGGCCCGACGACCGCGTCCCCCCGGGCCAGTACCTCACGGACGACTTCCCGGTCCTCTCGGCGGGACCGACCCCGCATACGCCGCTCGAGGAGTGGACGTTCGAGATCCGCGGCGGCGCCGAGCCGGTGAGCTGGACCTGGGACGAGTTCCGGAAGCTTCCGGGCGAGACGGTCACGAAGGACATCCATTGCGTGACGAAGTGGTCGAAGCTCGACACGACGTGGGAAGGCGTCTCGGTCGACACGCTGCTTGGAGCCGTCGACCACGACGCGGCATTCGTCCTGGCGTTCTGCGACGGCGGCTACACGACGAACCTCCCGCTCGAGGACGTCACGGACGGCAAGGCCTGGGTTGTGTACGGCTACGAAGGAGAGCCGCTCGACCCGGAGCATGGCGGTCCTGCGCGGCTCCTCGTGCCGCACCTCTACTTCTGGAAGAGCGCGAAGTGGGTGCGCGGCCTTGCCCTGCGCGACGAGGACGAGCCGGGCTTCTGGGAGTCGAACGGCTACCACCTGCGCGGAGACCCGTGGCTGGAGCAGCGCTACTGGGGCGACTGACGTGGCTCGTGAGCGAGGTCGTGGACGCGGTTCAGGAGACGCCGCGGGTCCGCACACTCGTGCTCGAGGCCGAGGGCTGGGAGGGACATCGGCCGGGACAGCACGTCGACGTCCGGCTCACGGCCGAGGACGGGTACCAGGCGGAGCGGAGCTACTCGATTGCCTCCGCCCCCGGTCAGCGGCTGGCGCTCACGATCGAACGGCTCGAGGAGGGCGAGGTGTCCTCCTACCTCGTCGACGAGGCGCGGGACGGTGACCGCTTCGAGCTGCGAGGGCCGATCGGCGGCTATTTCGTCTGGGACGGCGGAGTGGGCCCTCTGCTCCTCGTCGGCGGCGGATCGGGCGTCGTGCCGCTGATGTCGATGGTGCGCCACCGCGCGGCGACCGGAGACGAGACACCGGTGCGGCTGCTCTACTCGTCCCGTTCGTACGAGGACGTCATCTACCGGGCCGAGCTGGACGAGCTGGCCGCGCACGGGGACGGCTTCGAGGTCTTCCACACGCTGACGCGCTCGCAGCCGGAGGGCTGGACCGGCTACGCGCGCCGCATCGACGAGGACATGCTGCGCGAAGTGGCCTGGCCCGCGGGAGACGAGCCACGCGTCTTCGTCTGTGGTGCGACCCGGTTCGTGGATGCTGCCGCCGACGGCCTCCTCGCGCTCGGCTACGCACCGACCTGGATCAAGACGGAGCGATTCGGAGCGACCGGATGACGATCGAGGAGCGAAAGCTCGACGGGAACGCCATCGGCGGCGTTCTCTTCGAGATCTTCGGCACCGAGGTGACCGCGGCCACAGGGGTCTGCGGCTCGTGCGGGGCCGAGGGATACGTGGCGACGCTCGACGTCTACGCAGACGCGCCGGGGATCGTCGCTAGGTGCCGGAGCTGCGAGGCCGTGATGATCCGGATCGTGCGCGCCGATGACCGGACGTGGCTCGACCTGAGCGGGACGCGCACGCTTCAGATCGGGTGACGAACCGTCGCCGCGGCGGCGTAGTCTCATTCGAGATGAGAGTCATCGTCGCGGCCTGCGCGATCGCTGTGCTGGCAGCCGGCTGCTCTGGGCTGACCTCTCACGATGGAGCGGCGCTGCCCGCGATCTCGGCCGATCGTCCTCCGTCGCCGAGCACGTGGCCCGCGTACCCGAAGTTCTCGACCCGCTCCTGCTGGGGTCGACCGGGGCCGGCCACGGACCTGATGCGCGGGGCGCCGAGCGTCTCGGGACAACCGCACGCGACGCCGCCGCGGCTCCTCGCGCAGGAGCTCCTGGCCCACTTCGGCGACCGATCGCTAATCCGCGGCGTGCGGATCGGGCCACGCCCATCCCAGCGAGGCCACCCCTATCGACCGAGGAAAGATCCGCCGAGAGACGGCCTCTGGGCCTACATCGACGCTCCGCCGTCGCTGAGCGCGGGGACGCCGCCGCGCACCGGCGATCCGACACAACTCCTTCGCAGTGCGCTGGGGGAGTGGGAGATCGACCTCTTCTTCGGCGCGCTTCGGGACGATTTCTGCCGAGCCGGCGGCCGGCCGCTCGTCGGCTACAGCGTCCACGGCAATGTGATCCGTCAATCGACGAACGAGTACGCGTTCAACCAGCGCTTCCCGAATCCCTCACGCGCTCGGTTCCGAGCGCGCCTCGCGGCGGCGGCGAAGCGCTACGGCTTCCGGCCGGTCTCTGCGCGTTTGCTCCGGCCGCGCGAGCTTGCTCCGATCGTCGTGGTCGAGACCGACCGCGACCGCAAGGAGTTCATCGAGGACGTCCCGGAGATCAGGAACCTGCTCGATCCCCAGTCGCACTCGAAGCACCACACCGCCGTCACCTTCGAGGGGCTCTTCCTGGAGGCCCGCGACGAGCGTGGGCCGTTCGTCATGATCTCCGAGGTGTATCGCGGACACGTCGCGGGATCGCAGTGGTCTGCGGAGCCCGACGCCTATCCGTACGAGCACGGCTGACGGCGTGTGCGGGCAAGGCCTCCGGGGTACCATGGCGAATAGACCCATGGTGGACGACCCGCTCAGTACCGATGCCCAGCCTCCCTCGCATCAAGCGCCCGCGCTCGCGCACCCGCGCCGAGGAACCGGTCGTCGCCGCGCGCCGCGAGCCGGCTGAGCTCTCCGCCAACGG
>DATBGG010000049.1:0-4282 GCA_036558065.1 Gaiellaceae bacterium
GCTCAACCCGCAGTTCCCGGGGCTCGTCCGCTGGACGCCGATCGAGGGCGCCACCTCCTACGAGGTCTGGTTCGCCGGCTCGAAGAAGCTCTTCTTCACGACGACGAACGTCGCCGACGAGCGCGAGTTCTACGTGTTCCATACACAGCCGTGGTGGATCCAGTCCGTTCAGTGGCGCGTCCGCGCGGTGCGAACCCTGTACGGCGAGATCCCGACGGGCATGCCCCGCGAGACCTACGGGCCGTGGAGCGACGCGTTCACGAACTACAACCCGCCCTTCACGGTCGACTACAACCCGCCCTACAACGCCACCCCGGCCGAGATCTCGCTCACCGGCACCGTCTCCGGCAACGTGCTCAGCACGCCCTCCGCACCGCAGGCGCACGACCTCTTCCCGGCGTTCATGTGGACCGGCAACTACCGCTCATGGGGCCAGCCGGGCTGGCTCGACACCTCGACCGAGCTCTTCCACGTGTACGCCTTCACCGATGCGGAGTGCGTCAACCGGGTCTTCACGAGCGCCATCGTCGGCGGGCCCGCCTATGCACCCCGCATCGGCCAGACGCTCGGGCTGCCGGGCACGTTCTCGGACCTCAACGTCGACCGGACGAAGATGGTCGACTACGGGGCCGAGGGGCAGACGGTCATGTGGGACGGCACACCCGTCACCGCGGCGGACACGTCCCAGACGGGCACCGACCTCTGGGACACCTATTGGCCGAGTGGCGGCTACTACTGGACGGTCGTCCCCGTGTTCGCCCGCCCCGACCCGGTCGACAACACGAAGATCATGGAGTACCGCGATCTCCAGCTCCCCGAGGACGTGTGCCGCGCCGGCGGGGCCATGCGCTTCGGCAAGGTGTCGAAGCCCGTCGTCGTCGGCGACAAGGCTCCGTACGCGACCGGTCTCTCGACGGACGGGAAGCTCGCCCCGGCGGCGAAGGCGACGCCGGTGTTCTACGGGACGCCGCTCGTGGCCTGGGAGCCGGTGAACGGCGCGACCGAGTACGAGGTGCAGTGGAGCAAGTCGCTGAGCCCCTGGAAGACCGAGGGCACGCCCGTCAAGACCGGTGCGACCTCGGCGATGCTCCCGCTCACGCCGGGCAAGTGGTACTACCGCATTCGCGGGCTGAACCCGCTGCTCCCGGGTCGCCCGGAGATGACGTGGTCGAAGTCGGTGACGTTGAAGATCGCGAAGCCGCGCTTCAAGATCGTCAAGCGCTAGCTAGCAGCGCGCCGCCATTCCGTCTTTCGGATTCAGCTGAATCCGGACCGGCGAGGGCTCGGCCGGATGCGACGGCTGCCCTTCCCACCAGCGGCCCCGCGCGAGCAGGCGCGAGACTCCCTTGTAGGCGGTCCCGTCCGTCGACAGCGCTTCGACGATCATCGTCAACCTCGGCCCTTGCGCCCGGACCCGTTCCCGTAACGGGCTCGTGGCCGGGTCGGCTCTGAGTGTGAAGCGGCCGTCGGCGCCGGACCGCACCGATGCGATTTCCGGGCCGAGCACGTGCCGTTGCTCACCGGGCTCAGGCTGGGAGACAAAGACTCCGACCCGAGCTGTCTCCGGGCTGCAGTCGGGACCGAGCACGATCCCTCGCACGAGGATCGGAGCGCCGGTCTCGACGGCGGCGTCGCCGTTGCCACGGTCCCACTGCGAGGCAACGACGATGGCGATGAGCGCAACACCGAGGGTGACGACGACGATCAGCACACGGGGCGGGCGAAAGCGGCGCGGAGCCTCCGTCTCGGCGACCGCGTCGGCGATCGCGAGCAGCTCCGGCTCGTCGCGGAGCAGGTCCAGGACTTCGCGGTCTCGCTTCACGGTTCGACACCCGTCTCGCTCAGCTCGGCGCGCAGCCGCTCGAGCCCGCGCACGAATCTCATCTTGGCCTCGGCCTCGGTGAGGCCGACCTCGGCTCCGATCTCGGCGAACGTGCGGCCGTGCACGAGCTTCAGGAGGACGACCTGGGCCTGGCCTCCGGGCAGCGCGGCGATCGCATCGCGCAACGCGCCGGCGATCGGCTCGTAATCGTCGGCGCGGCGGGTGGGCTCGTCGGTGAACCGCCGCCTCGCCACCGTGTACAGCCAGGCGAGCACGGGTGGGTCGCCCGGCCGCTCCTCGGGCAGCGCCGCGGCGGCGGCCGCGAAGACGTCCTGCGTCGGCTCCTCTTTCTCGTTCAGACCGTCAGAACGTAGCTGCGCGCCCGGCCGCAGCCTCGTACACGCGATCGCGCCCGAACTCGTCGAGCTCGGCCGAGAGGAGGTCACTCGAGCTCGGCTTCTCCGGCGGCGGCGGGCACGCGGAGCCGTCGATGGCGATCTCGACGAGCTCGTCCGCGCGGTCGTGCTCGAGCTCCACGTCGCGCTCGAGCCGGGAGCGCAGCCAGCCTGCGAGCAGCGCGGCCTCCGCGAGCGGGCCCCGCACCCGCAGTGTTCCGATCTCCCCGATCGACGGCCAGAGCCCCGCCAGAGCCCGGCGCCAGGGCTCGGTCCTGCGCCACGCGATGTCCGAAACGGCCGCGCGGTCGAACGGGAGCTCCGCGTACGCCTCGGGCACGTCGGGCCATTCCGTCGAGTCGCCGATGAAGCGGTCGCAGACCTCGATCAGCTGGTCCGCCTCGGGCTGGCCGAACGGCGGCCGCCCGCGCCAGCGGAGAAACACCGGCAGGCCGGGGATCAGCAACGGATTGACGATGCTCGCCGCGGCCCGGCTAGTCGGGCCGCGCAGCCGGATCTCGACCACCTCGGCCGCCACGTGCCGCCGCTGCTCGCGGAGCGGGAACGCGAGCATCGTGACCTTGGCGTCGAGCCCCTCGGAGGCGTCGGGCTCGGGGAAGAGCAGGATCCCGCGCGACGGGTGACGCTCGCCGAGCCCGGCCAGGGTCTCGACGGCGGCCTCCTCCCATTCGCCGGGCACCCAGGCGAGGTGCGTCATCACGCTCGTCCGCAGGTCCGGCCCTTCTGTCTCTCGCGACGACTCCTCGCGCAGCCGGCACAGAGCCTGGACGATGTCGTCGACGCCGACGTCGTCGGCGGCCCACTCCTCCCTGTGCACCTGAACCGTGCTCAATGCCGGAGCCACTCCCGGCCGTCGCGGCGCAACAGATCGGCTGCGGCCGCCGGGCCCCAGGTCCCGGCCTCGTAGTTCGGGAAGGAGGGGTGGTCGCGCGCCCAGGAAGCGACGATCGCGTCGACGAGCGCCCACTGCTCGTCGACCTCGTCCGAGCGCGTGAAGAGCGTTTGGTCGCCGAGCATCGCGTCGAGGATCAGCCGCTCGTACGCGTCCGGCAGCTCGGTCCGGAACGCGCCGCCGTAGAGGAAGTCCATGTGCACCGTCCGGATGCGCATCCCCTGCCCGGGCACCTTCGCCCCGATCGCGAGCGACACGCCCTCGTCCGGCTGCACGTGGACGAGCAGGAGGTTCGGCTGCAGCTCCTCGGTCGTCGCGTCCTCGAACGGTGGGTGCGGCGCACGCTTGAACTGGATGCCGATCGTCGTCTCCCGGCGCGCGAGGCGCTTGCCCGTCCGCACGTAGATCGGCGTGTCGGCCCAGCGCCAGTTGTCGACGAAGAGCTTGGCCGCGACGTACGTCTCGGTCGCCGAATCGGGAGCCACGCCTTCCTCCTCGCGGTACCCGACGACCTCTTTGCCGTCCATGTATCCGGCCCCGTATTGGCCGCGGACGACGTGCTTCGGGCCGGGCGTGTGCATCGCCTTCAGCACCTTGACCTTCTCGTTGCGCACGGACTCCGCCGTGAAGTCGATCGGTGGCTCCATCGCGGTCAGCGCGACGAGCTGGAGCATGTGGTTCTGGAAGATGTCCCGGATCGCGCCTGCGTGCTCGTAGTACCCGGCGCGGCCCTCGATGCCGAGCGTTTCGGCGACCGTGATCTGGATGTGGTCGATGAACTGGCGGTTCCAGATCGGCTCGAAGATGCCGTTCGAGAACCGCAGCGCGAGCATGTTCTGGACCGTCTCCTTGCCCAGGTAGTGGTCGATGCGGAAGATCTCGCTCTCGTCGAAGTGCTCCCACACGAGCGCGTTCAGCTGGCGCGCCGACTCGAGATCGTGGCCGAACGGCTTCTCGACGATCAGCCTCGTCCAGCCCTCCGTGCCGCGCCGCTTGCCGAGCTGGTCGACGATCGTCGAGAACGCGTCCGGCGGGACCGCGAGGTAGTAGACGCGGTTGCCCGCCGTCCCGCGGTCGCGGTCGAGCCCGTTGAACGCGTCGACGACCTCGTCCCACGCCGCGTCGTCCGAGAACTCCATCGCGACGTAGCGC